>NZ_KZ454940.1:0-312719 GCF_002797355.1 Bacillus xiapuensis
GTTTTAGGGGCGCGTTTCGATCATTCATCAACCATTCAATAATCAGTGGTTTGACTGGATCAATCACGGGATTAACAACTGGAGCCTTTCGGGTATACTTGGGTTCTTCCGTTAACTTCAGTGCTTTTCTTATGGACTGTCGTGAGCAGCTGAAATCTTTAGCAAGCTGTCGAATCGACCTTCCTTCTTTTACGTGTAATTTTCTGATAAGCTCAATATTAGCCATCTTTAAC
Source organism: Bacillus xiapuensis (assembly GCF_002797355.1). Classification (GTDB taxonomy): domain Bacteria; phylum Bacillota; class Bacilli; order Bacillales; family Domibacillaceae; genus Bacillus_CE; species Bacillus_CE xiapuensis. The sequence goes on from NZ_KZ454940.1 coordinate 234, forward strand.
ATTCCTTTTCCTCCTGCATCATTATGTTCTGGACAAACACAATGATACGGGATTGAGTGTTAAAGGTGGTCAACTTTTGCATTAGCGATGAGCACTGAAGTGGTCAACTTTTAGTTTAGCGTTTACAAGGAAGCTTAATTACTATTTTTGTAGTAGTAACCAGATTGAATAATACAGCTAAAGCCTAAATGATAGAAAAAGAAGGAGTGAATAAGATGGCCAGTATCCAAAAACGTGGAGAAAATTCTTTTTTATTAGTCGTTGAAGCTGGTTATGACGCCAAAGGAAAACGCAAAAAGAAAACAAAAACAATTCGAGTGGATCCCTCTCTTTTGAAAACAAAGAAGAAATTAAATGATTATTTACAAACAGAGCTGTACAAATTCAAAACAGAAGTGGAAGCCGGAGAATACATAGCTCCGGAAAAAATGAATTTTGAAGAATTTGTGAAGGAATGGGAAAAGAAATACGCAAAAAATGAACTGTCCCCTGGGACTCTTGAAGCTCATAAACAATTTTTAAACAATCATATCACTCCTCAGTTACAGAACAAACGTCTAGATCAGATTAAACCGATTAATATTGTAAATTTGTTGGATGGATTAACAAGAAAGGATGGAAAGAAACTCCCTTTATCAACAGGCTCCAAGCAATATGTATACCGGGTACTTCGCAATATCTTTGAACGAGCAGTAGAATGGCAGCTCATTAAAGAAAACCCTGTTGCCTCAGTTAAAAGGCCAAAAAATACTAATCACTTGAAGGAAATCAATGTATATAACGAAAAAGAGGTAGAGCAGCTCTTTAAAACTGTACAAGAAAAGCCATTTCACTGGCGAGTGTTTACTGCACTAGCATTAGCAGCCGGGTTACGTCGTGGTGAATTGCTTGGTCTAGAGTGGAAGCATGTAGACTTTGAAAAAGGGGTATTGTCTATCCGACAAGCACTGGTTCGAGGTGAAAGCGGGAAACCATTACTCAAACATACTAAAACAAAAAAGTCTATGCGCACGGTTACTCTTCCTCCTTCTGTCATCGAAGAGCTAAGGGCCTATCATCTCCATTGGAAGAAAGAGCGAATGTAAATGATGGATATGTGGGAAGAAACAGAGCATGAATTTCTTTTTTGCAATGAGAATGGACGCCCTTTCTATCCAACAACCCCCACAACCTGGTGGAGAAGACTTTTAGAAACAGCTGGTGTCCGTTATATCCGTTTGCATGATCTGCGGCACACGTCAGCTACTTTGTTGATTAACCAAGGTGTACACGCAAAAATTATCTCAGAACGTCTCGGCCATGCTGATATACGAATCACAATGGACACTTATGGACATGCATTAAAAAAAGCAGATCAAGAAGCTGCAGACAAATTAGATGGATTGTTTTTAGGCCAAAAAAAGCAAGGTTAAAAAAATCGGTCCCCAATCGGACCCCATTTGCTGACTTTCGTTTGTCTAACTATTTTCAGACATAAGAAAAACCCTTGCTGTGCAAGGGGTTAAGTGATGGAGCATAGCGGGCTCGAACCGCTGACCTCTACACTGCCAGTGTAGCGCTCTCCCAGCTGAGCTAATGCCCCGAAAAACGTCTCAAGAAATATTATATTCATTTTCATACAAAAAGCAAGAGCTTTCGTTTCATATTTTGAAAAAAAGGGGATAATAAGAAAGCAGAAAAAGAAGGAGGCTTTCTTTATGCTCCAGCAGATTTATTATAAATACGTGGAAGCGCCGCTAGTCGTTAGAATATTGGGAATGGCTGTATTTTTCATTACATTATTTGGAGCAGCCGTTCATTTCATTGAACCGCAAACCTTTCCGACCATATTTGAGGGAATATGGTGGGCTGTTGTGACAGCCTCCACAGTCGGTTTTGGGGATTATGCGCCGAAGACGGTTGCCGGACGGGTGCTTGGCATTGGATTAATTTTTATTGGAGCCGGTTTTTTATCTGCTTATTTTATTAATTTAGCGGCGGCGGCTGTGACCTCGCAAAATACGCTGCGAGAGGGGAAAGCTGTCTATGCCCATAAGAATCATTTAGTGATCGTCGGCTGGAATGAGCGGTCCAAGGAAATTATCGACCGGCTGCAAGAAATGCCTGTGCCGCGTCACATCGTATTGATCGATGATTCTCTGCGGGAAAATCCGTATCCCGAAAAAGTCGTCCATTTCATTCAAGGGGCTCCCTATAAGGACGAAACATTAAAAAAAGCCAATGTAAAAGACGCAGCCACCGCCTTAATCACATCCGATCAAAACAAAAATGAAGTCTACGCAGACATGAATGCTATCCTCACATTAGTCGCTATGAAGGGCTGCCAACCGTCCCTCTACTGTGTCGTTGAGATCTTGACTACTGATCAAGTCATAAACGCTAAGCGGGCCGGAGCAGATGAAGTCATTGAAACCAACAGGCATGCCAGCTCCATCATGCTGAACAGCCTTTACTTTGACGGAATTTCTCACACGATTACTCATCTGCTTGATCCGTTAAACGGCGGGCATTTAAAAGTGATGTCCGTCAAAGAAGAATGGAAGCAGCTCAGCTTTCGAGAGCTGGCTTCGCTGCTGCTCCAAGACCGCATTTTATTAATCGGCATTAAACAAGGAGAGAAGGCATCCATCAATCCTCCCCTTGATACTACTTTCAACTCTAATGATGAGCTTCTTGTCATTAAGCATTAAGCATTTTTTCCGCTTCCTCCAGAAGACGCTTAGCAGAGATAATGTACTTTTCTTTCAGACGGCCGTCGGGATCCTCAGGTTCAGCGAACTGATTAAACGAACCGCTGAAATTGCCGGCGGAGGCTTCCTCATCCAGCCCTTGCTGATACACATGGGATAATACATACGGCTGGCCGAAGCGGACCGTAACCCCCGGTGAATCCAGCTGGCCGTCTGCAGCCACGAAAGGCAGGCGCAAAAACTGATAGCCGCCCTGATCATCAATTTTATAATCAAAGGAGCCGTGATCATAATCCCAATTGCCGCCGATTACATACCCCATGGGCTTCAGCTTCTGCTCCAGCTCGTATAATGTATAGCTCTTCCCTGGAAGCGTTGAAGATAGTTCAATCATTAGCATCTTCTCCTTTCTTCACGCTTAGTATCTCCTAAAATAAAAAAATTCCGCGGATTTCTCCGCGGAATTTTTTTATTTATTCATCAGCCGCTGTTCTAAACGTTTGCGGTCGCTTTCGTATCCTGGTTTGCCAAGCAAAGCGAACATGTTCACCTTATAAGCTTCCACTCCCGGCTGGTCGAATGGATTCACGCCAAGTAAATAACCGCTGATTGCGCAGGCTTTTTCGAAAAAGTAGACGAGATACCCGAATGTATGCGCATCTAATGCAGGGATGCTGATGACTAAATTAGGCACGCCGCCATCCGTATGAGCCAGAAGCGTTCCTTCAAATGCTTTATGATTGACTTCATCAATGGTCTTGCCTGCCAAGAAATTCAAGCGATCCAAGTCGCCCGCTTCCTCCTCAATAGTCCAGTCGCGACGAGGGTTTTCCACTTTAATGACTGTTTCAAACAAATCGCGGCGCCCTTCTTGAATGTACTGGCCCAAGGAATGCAAGTCAGTTGAAAAGTTTGCGGAAGCCGGGAAAATTCCTTTTTGGTCCTTCCCTTCACTTTCGCCGAATAATTGCTTCCACCACTCCGCAAAGTATTGCAGAGCTGGTTCATAATTCACAAGCATTTCAATCGTTTTTCCTTTATTGTACAGCACTTGACGAACAGCAGCATACTGATAAGCGATGTTTTGATCGAGCTCCGAATGGCTTAAATCCTCTGCCGCTTGTGCCGCTCCTTTCATCATAGCTGCAATATCTCCGCCGCTGACTGCGATTGGAAGCAGCCCTACAGCCGTAAGAACCGAATAACGTCCGCCGACATCATCCGGAATAACGAAGGTTTCATATCCCTCTTCTTGGGCAAGACTTCTCAATGCCCCTTCCTTGCGGTCAGTCGTTGCATAAATGCGCTTTCTCGCTTCCTCCGCCCCGTATTTCTCTTCCAGCAAACGGCGGAACACCCGGAAAGCCAATGCCGGCTCCGTTGTAGTTCCTGATTTAGAAATCACATTGATGGACCAGTCTTTCCCTTCAAGAACGTCCATTAGTTCTGTTATGTATGTCGAACTCAAGTGGTTGCCGGCAAACAGCACTAGCGGAGTTTGACGCTTCTCTTTCGGCAATAAATTGGAGAAATGGTGGCCTAGCATGTCAATCGCAGCTTTCGCCCCTAAATAAGAACCGCCGATGCCGATTACAAGAAGAACATCGGAATCTTTTTTTATTTTTTCAGCTGCTTTCTCAATCCGCAGAAACTCTTCCCGGTCGTGATTGGCTGGCAGGTCAAGCCATCCTGTATAGTCTCCTCCCTGTCCAGTCTTTTCATGCAGAGAATGATGGGCTACCTTTACAGCGTCACGCAAATATTCCACTTCATGCTCCCCAAAAAAGGATAAGGCATTAGAATAGTCAAACTTGATAGATGTCATTACAGCGGCCTCCCTATAATTATTTCACCTCTACTTTAACGGTTGATGGGAAATGGTGCAAGCGACATGTCCCATTGCATAGAAAAACGGGAAACGCACAAACTAAGCAGGAAATTGAAGAAAGGAGGGATCATGTGAGCGGATTACAACGTTTCGCCTTAGTGCTGACGATTATCGGTGCGCTGAACTGGGGATTAGTCGGCCTGTTTCGATTCGACTTAGTGGCGGCCATATTCGGAGGCCAGACTTCTGGACTTTCAAGAATTATCTATACACTCGTCGGACTGGCCGGACTTATCAATATCGGCTTACTATTTAAACCTACTGAAGAAATTGAGCGTCCAAGAGAACTGGCGAATACTTAATTCAAAGGTGTAAGCATCTAAAAAGCCTGATCCAATTCAGCAGTCAGATCTCGGCAATGGCCTCCAGAAAGAGATCTGACTGTTTTTTTGAATCAGACTGGCCGTTTCATTAAAGAAAGTACAAATAGGGCACCGCTTATACCCATCCTCTGAATTTAGACGCTTCCGCTGTTCGGCGCACGCCAACCATATACGCAGCAAGACGCATATTTACCCCGCGCGTTTGAGCTGTTTCATATACATTATTGAATGCTTTTGTCAGCTTATCTTGAAGCTTTTCATGGATCTCTTCTTCCGTCCAGTAGTAGCCTTGATTGTTTTGCACCCATTCAAAGTAGGAAACGGTCACACCGCCGGCGCTCGCCAGCACGTCCGGCACTAAAAGAATGCCGCGTTCTGTCAAAATCTTCGTCGCTTCAAGCGTTGTCGGCCCATTCGCTGCTTCCACCACGATGGACGCTTTAATCTCATGAGCGTTTTCTTCCGTAATCTGGTTCGAAATAGCCGCCGGCACTAAAATATCACAATCAAGCTCTAACAGCTCTTTATTAGAAATCGTGTTCTCAAATAAAGTCGTAATCGTGCCAAAACTGTCACGGCGGTCAAGCAAGTAGTCAATATCTAAGCCCTCCGGATCATAAAGCGCTCCGTAAGCATCGGAAACGCCAATCACCTTCGCCCCGGCATCGTGCATAAACTTCGCCAGAAAGCTGCCCGCGTTTCCGAAGCCTTGAATGACAACCCGGGCGCCCTTCATATTAAGGCCACGCTTTTTCGCTGCTTCTTTAATGCAGATCGTCACGCCTTGAGCAGTCGCTTTCTCGCGGCCGTGAGATCCGCCAAGAGCAAGCGGTTTTCCCGTAATAAAGTTAGGAGAATCATACTCGCGAATATGACTGTACTCATCCATCATCCAAGCCATAATTTGCGAATTTGTGTACACATCCGGAGCTGGGATATCCTTGGCCGGACCAACCATTTGACTGATTGCGCGAACATAGCCTCGGCTTAAGCGCTCCAATTCTCCCATGGACATTTGACGAGGATCACATACCACCCCGCCCTTTCCTCCGCCGTATGGCAGGTCAACGATTCCTGCTTTCAGCGTCATCCAAGCAGCTAACGCTTTCACTTCTTCTTCATTTACATCCGGATGAAAGCGCACGCCGCCTTTCGACGGTCCAGCAGCATCGCTGTGCTGCGCTCTGTAGCCGGTAAAAACTTTCGTCGATCCATCATCCATGCGAATCGGAATACGGACTGTGATCATGCGTAATGGTTCTTTCAGCAGTTCATACATTTCTTCAGTATATCCCAGCTTTGTCAGTGCCTCTTTAATGACATTCTGGGTTGATGTAAATAAATTGAGATTTTCCGACATTTACAATTCGCCTCTTTTATCATTTAATCATTGAATGGTGCACCGTTATCTGAACACTTTGTCAATTCGCTCAAGCGCCCAGTCCAGCTCTTCCTTCGAAATAACTAAAGGCGGCGCCAAGCGGATGACCGTGTCGTGCGTTTCTTTGCACAGCAATTTTTCTTCTTTTAATGCTTCGCAGTACTTGCGGGCCGGTTCCCGCAGCTCGATTCCAATAAATAATCCTCTGCCGCGGACTTCCTTTATTGAAGGATGTCTTATTTCTTTTAGTTTACCCATAAAATATTCCCCTAATTCCAAGGAGCGTTCTGCCAGCTTTTCTTTTTGGAGTACCTCGATCGCTGCGAGCGATACGGCACAAGCCATTGGATTGCCGCCAAAAGTAGAGCCGTGGGAGCCTGGAGTAAACAATTCAAGAACCTCTTGATCAGCCGCCACGCAGGAAATCGGAAAAACTCCGCCGCCCAATGCCTTTCCAAGAATGTACATATCCGGTTCCACCCGCTCCCACTCACACGCAAACATTTTGCCGGAGCGGCCAAGGCCCGCCTGAATTTCATCCGCAATAAACAGAACATGTTTCTCTTTACAAAGCTTATAAGCCGCTTGTAAAAAGCCAGACGGCGGAATGCGGATACCAGCTTCTCCTTGTATTGGCTCGATAATAAAAGCGGCCGTCTCGGAAGTAATCGCTGCGTTCAAGGCCTCAATCTCCCCGTAAGGAACGAGCCTGATGCCAGGAAGCAACGGCCCGAATCCGCGCTTATATTCAGCATCGGATGACAGCGACACTGCCCCCATTGTACGTCCATGAAAGTTCCCTTCGCAAGCGATAATTTCCACTTGCCCTTCAGGAATCCCTTTGACCTGGCAGCCCCAGCGCCGGGCCGCTTTTATAGCTGTTTCTACTGCTTCAGCCCCCGTATTCATCGCCAGTGCCATTTCTTTGTTTGTTAACTGGCAAATCTTCTCATACCAAGGACCAAGCTGATCATTGTGAAAGGCACGCGAGGTTAGCGTGACACGCTCTGCCTGGTCTTTCAAAGCCTGAATAATCTGCGGGTGGCGATGCCCTTGATTGATTGCGGAATAAGCACTGAGCATATCCATATATTGATTACCCGCAGGATCCTTCACCCATACCCCTGCTGCTTCAGAAATGACAACCGGCAGCGGGCGGTAATTGGGGGCCCCATACCGTTCTGTCTGCTTCACGATTTGCGCAGCACGCTCATTTCCTGTCATCCGATCCCCTCCATAAGCATCTATTGAATCGCTGACCGATAATCTTCTCTTCACCCTCAGCTGATCCTCGTATCCATAAACCTGCCAGCGGCTCCCTTGTAAACCCGGAAGAAGAAAGACAAGCCTTCTTATTCAATTGTCATTAGTGTATTTATTTTAAGGAAAATGCCAAAAATATTCGCATTAAGAAACCCCTTACATTTACTATAATGCAAAATCCTATCACTTTTTTCAAGAGTTTTTTCCAAAGGAAGGGAGAGAATAGAAGTTTTCTAAAAAGGAGAAGAATGGAGGCGCTTTATTTCCATAGAAAGAGGTTCTCTTTAGAGAGTTGATGGAGAATCCGCTTAAGCGCACCTCAAAGAAACATGGGCGCTAAAGGCGCCCATGTTTCTCCGATCATCTTATCTGCTTTCTCCCGATTGTTCAATCCATTCTTGAAGCTTGTCCTTTAGCGTATTAAACCCTTCCTTGTTTTTATCTAACTGAAGACGGCGAATGGACTGAACGGCAGCCGGTTTTGCCTCTTCTGTAGCCCGGATGGATAAGCTGATCTTTCCTTCTTCTTCATTAACGGAAATTACTTTCACCTTCACCGTTTCGCCCACCTGAAGATGATCGTGAATATCCCTTACATAGCCGTGAGTGATTTCAGAAATATGAACCAATCCCTGCGTTCCATTGTCAAGGGCAATGAACGCTCCATACGGCTGAATTCCTGTTACTTTCCCTGTTACCAATTGGCCTGGTTGATAGTGAGTTGCCATTCAAACACTCCTAAACATTAATTTCCTTATCTACGCATCAAAAAATTATATCATACTCGTAAATTAATAGCTAAGCATATATCTCATGATTCAGGCAGCTGTCCCTAAAGCTATGCAAACCCTTACATTTCAATAAAATTCTGTGAATTGCGAAAAAGCCTTGTTTTTTACTTTTAAAACATAGTAAAGTAGTACAGTCATTATGATTAGAAAGAGGAGAAGTACATGAATAAGCAAGAACAATGGTCTTCGAAGATCGGATTTATCCTTGCAGCTGCAGGATCCGCGATTGGACTTGGTGCCATTTGGATGTTTCCTTATATGGCAGGCATGAACGGGGGAGGAGTTTTCTTTCTTCTTTTTATTTTATTTACAATTGTTATAGGTGCTCCCATTTTATTAGCAGAGTTTTTTATTGGCCGGCGGACACAGCGTGATGCCATCACCGCCTTTCAAAAGCTGGTGCCTCATTCCGCGTGGCCGCTTGTTGGCGTGCTTGGCGTCGCTTCCGCCTTCATCATTTTATCTTTTTACAGCGTCGTTGGCGGCTGGATCTTATCCTACTTGCTGCGCAACGGCACGGGCCAGCTGTTTCAAGCAAAGGAAGCAGACTACAATCAATTGTTTGAACAAATTATTAGCAACCCGGCAGAGGTCATTCTTGCACAAGGGGTATTTATGCTGATGACAATTCTTGTCGTGCGCGGAGGCATCCAGAAAGGAATCGAACGGGCCAGCGTATTCTTAATGCCCGCGCTGTTTTTGCTTTTTATCGCTTTGGTCATTCGCTCGCTGACACTTGATGGCGCGATGGAAGGCGTAACCTTCCTGCTCAAGCCGGATTGGTCGCTGCTAACCGGCAAAACATCGCTGCTTGCTTTAGGCCAAGCGTTTTTCGCTTTAAGCATCGGAGTTTCCATTATGATCACTTACGCCTCTTATTTAGGAAAAAATGAGGACATGCCGCGCTCGGCTTTCTCTGTAGCGGGATTAAATATTGTGATTTCGTTATTAGCAGGCCTTGTCATTTTCCCTGCCGTATTCGCGCTCGGCTTTGAGCCGGATGCCGGACCTGGTCTGGTGTTTGTCGTTCTGCCAGCTGTCTTTAATGAAATTGCTTTCGGCTCTGTATTTTTCTTTATCTTCTTGCTGCTATTATTATTTGCGACACTTACTTCCGCGTTTTCAATTCTAGAGATTGTTGTTGCTGCCTTAACGAAAGGCGACCCGGCCAAGCGGCAAAAGTTCACATGGATTGCCGGTATATCCATCTTTGTCGTCGGCATTCCTAGCGCTCTATCATTCGGTGTATTCAGCGATGTGGAAATTTTTGGCCGCTCAATCTTCGACTTTGCCAGCTTTATCACTAATAATATCGGCATGCCGCTCGGCGCATTATTCATCTCGCTGTTTGTCGGTTATCGCATGAAGCGGAATGAAGTATACGAGGAAATATTGCGGGGATCCTCCATCGGCTCTAAGTTTTTTGCCGTTTGGTACTTCTGCGTGAAATACGTAGCACCTGTTGCCATCACCCTCGTCTTTTTGCAGTCGTTCGGATTATTTTAATATTGATAATGGATAATAAACAAGGGAAACCCTGTCTTTGAGAGTTGCCCTTACTCCTGTACCACCAGATTTAGTAAATTGTTTTTCATAGAGCCTAAAAAAGAAAGTATATTGTTCGAGAAAAAGGGCATGCTATAAATAAGCAGATTTCCCTTTCGTCCAAAGATGGCTTCTGCCCCATAACTCCTCGGCTGCCGCAAGATTTGCGGCAGCTTTTTTTGATTCAGCTGCATGAAAAAAGCTGGCTTGCGAAAACACAGCTTCTAAACTCCGCATGCAAGATGCCCGATTCGTCCAGAAGGCGTTGCGAGGGCAAGCCTTTGTTCTTCTTTTCAACAGCGGGAGAGGAAAAACTCCTGCGGTTTGAAGATTCACTTTATCTGTTTCTTTTTTTGCAGAAAGCGTTTGATGCGCTTGATCGCTTCTTGCAGCTGTTCCATGGATGAAGCATAGGAGCAGCGAATATAGCCTTCTCCGCCCGCACCGAAAACCGATCCTGGTACAACGGCTACTTTTTCCTCCCGCAATAGCTGCTCGGCAAACTGCTCGGAAGTGAGGCCTGTCTGTTCAATCGAAGGAAAGACGTAAAATGCTCCCCCTGGCATATGACAAGTTAAGCCAAGCTCATTTAAGGACTCGACCATATAATTGCGGCGGCGGCGATAGTCTTTTTTCATTTCGTCGACTTCTTTTCTGCCGGTTTGCAGCGCTTCTAATGCCGCGTATTGAGCCGGAGTGGAAGCGCACATCATCGTATACTGATGAATCTTTAGCATCGCGGCAGCCAGCTCTTTCGGCGCGCAGACGAAGCCCAAGCGCCAGCCTGTCATCGCAAACCCTTTGGAAAACCCGTTAATCATAATGGTACGCTCGCGCATCCCGTCGATACTGGCGATGGATAGATGCGGGCGGTCATAGGAAAGCTCCGCGTAGATTTCATCAGCCACTACCAATAGATCATGCTGCTGCACTATGCGGGCAATCGCCGCAAGCTCTTCTTTCTCCAGCTGCGTACCAGTCGGATTATTAGGAGAGCATAGCAGCAGCGCTTTCGTACGGGGAGTAATCGCTTTCTCCAGCTCTTCTGCTCGGAGCTTAAAACCGTGCGCAGCCTCTGTTTTGACCGACACTGCTCTTCCGCCCGCCAATTCCACAAGCGGCTTGTAAGAAACAAAACATGGCTCTACTAGGATCACTTCGTCTCCGGGGTCAAGGATGGCCCGCATCGCCAAATCGATCGCCTGACTTGCTCCCACGGTCACAATCACTTCTTCTTGAGGAAAGTAAGGAACATAGAAACGCTCGCTTATGTATTGGCTGATCGCTTCCCGCAGTTCGAGCAAGCCGGCATTGGCCGTGTAGGAGGTCAGCCCTCTCTCCAAGGAAACAATCGCCGCCTCACGCGCCGACCAGGAAGTGACAAAATCCGGTTCACCTACACCTAAAGACACTACGCCTTCCATCGTAGCCGCTAAATCGAAAAATTTGCGGATGCCGGAGGGCGCCATTCTTTCGACAGATTGAGCGACATAGCTTTTCGTGACTGTCATTACGGAGCCACCACGATTCTCGGATCATCTGGCTTCTGTTCATATACGATGCCATCATGCTTATATTTCTTTAACTGAAAGTGGGTCGTCGTCGAGACAACGGATTCCAGCGTCGATAATTTCTCTGACACAAACCGGGCCACCTCATTCATAGAGCGGCCTTCCACCGTGACCGACAAATCATAAGCACCCGACATTAAATAGACGGAGCTGACCTCTTTATAACGGTAAATTCTTTCGGCTACTTCTCTAAAGCCAACTCCGCGCTTTGGCGTTACTTTCACGTCGATCATCGCCGTCACGCCCTGATAACTGTCGATTTTGGCCCAATCTACAAGCGTCGTGTAAGAAACGATGATCCTTTCTTCCTCCAGACGCTGGATGATGGATTTGGTCTTTTCCACATCCTCGCCGATCATTTTAGCAAGGTCCTCAGGCAAAAGCCGGGCATTCTGTTCAAGAATATGGAGCGCTTCCAGCTCCTTGTCAGTCAGTTGCATACGTATTCCTCCAAACATCATAAATGGTATCCTAGTATAAAGGGGAATTGTTTGTGATTTTTCACTAAATTCATATTATTCTTTTATATAATTATACAAAAAGGAGCATCACATGGCTACTACAAAAATTAACGGCATTCAAATTTATTATGAATGGCTGCCGCATTCCACCGCCGTTCATACGATTGTGCTCTTGCACGGCTTTTTATCTTCTTCATTCAGCTTTCGAAAGCTCGCGCCATTGCTGCGGAAACATTTTTCCGTGCTGACCGTGGACTGGCCGCCTTTCGGAGCAAGCGAAAAGCCAAAGAGCTATATCTATTCCTATGAGAATATTGCCGCCACGATCGACGGCTTGATTCAGGAGCTCACGCCGGGACAAGTGGTTCTCGCCGGCCACTCCATGGGTGGCCAGCTCGCTTTGCAGCTGCTTGCTCGCAGACCCAAGGCGGCGGAAAAAGCCGTTTTGATTTCGGCCTCCTCCTATTTGCCACGGGCCAAAAAGCGGTTCATCGCTGCCAGTTATTTGCCGTTTGCTGAATTTGCAGTAAAGCGCCGGCTGGAAAAGAGCGGAGTGGAAGGAAATTTAAAACAAGTAGTCTGGGATCAATCAGTCATTGACGACGAAATGATTGGCGGATATGGGCGGCCTTTTGAAGAAAGAAGCATTTTCCAAGGGCTGACCCGCTTTTTGCGGCATCGCGAAGCAGATTTAGCGCCGGAGCAGCTGCGGGAACTGTCAACGCCCTGCCTGTTGATCTGGGGGGAGCATGACCGCATCGTTCCGCTGCGCATCGGACAGCGGCTGGCTGCCGATTTGCCAAACAGCCGCCTAGACATCATAAAAAAAGCCGGCCATCTCGTACCCGAAGAAAAACCGGAAGAGACAGCCGCGCTGATTGCAGCTTTTGTATTCAATTCATAGCTCGCAGGATGATTGATTCTTAACTTGCAGCAGCTTCTCCGCCACTTGGCGGCAACTGGCCAAAGTGAGCTGCTCATCAAAGGAGAATTCATAAATTTCCTTGATCTTTAACGCTAATTTCTCTTGGTCATCCAATTGATGGACAGCTTGAATCACATCAGCTGCTTCCGTGTCATAAAAGTCTTCTCCCGTCTGGAACGGGTCCCATTGCCGCAGAATGCGGCCAAGCTCAAGATTTATCTTTAGCGTATAATCCATAGAACTCCTCACCTCTTAAAAAATGAACATGGAAAGTTCAAATGATTGTTCTTTCCGGTAAAAATACTTTACCATGACTATATACTACTTGTCAGGGATGGTGAAGGTTTTGAGTAAATTTGATCAAGTCATGAACCGGGCTGGTTCAGGCGCCGTGAAATGGGACCGTTTGAAAGCGATATTCGGAGTGGAGGAGGCTCTGCCCATGTGGGTGGCTGATATGGACTTTAAGGCGCCGGAAGCTGTCATTGAAGCGGTGACCAAGCAGGCGGAGCACGGAATATACGGCTATACAGCGATTCCCGATTCAGTAAGATCCGCCATCAAAGGCTGGATGAAAACGCGCCACAGCTGGGAAATCGAGGAGAGCTGGCTCCTGTTTCACCACGGGGTCGTTCCGTCTATTCAAGCGGCGATTGAAACTTTTACAGATAAGGGGGACGCCGTCGTTGTGCAATCGCCTGTATATACTCCTTTTTTCGATATGATCGAGCGCAACGAACGCCAAGTCGCCAATAATCAGCTCGTTTTGCGCGCTCATCATTATGAAATCGACTTTGAGGACTTGGAAGCGAAGCTATCTGCCGATGAGACCAAGCTGATGCTGCTGTGCAGCCCGCATAATCCCGGTGGCCGCGTTTGGACGAAAGACGAATTAACAAAGGTGGCCAAGCTTTGCCAAAAGCATCAAGTGGTCATCGTCTCCGATGAAATTCACAGCGATCTAACGGCGGATCCATTTCCCCATACTCCGATTGCCTCCATTCGTGAAGAATTTCAAGAGTTTATCATCACGCTCATTGCACCAAGCAAGACATTTAACCTTGCCGGCTTGCAGGCTTCAGCCATCATTGCACCAAATCCGAAGCTTCGCAGAAAATTGAAGCAAACTCAAGCGAAACACGGATTTTTTGAACTTAACCTAATGGGCACTGTCGCCATGGAAGCCGCCTACCGCCATGGCGGTCCATGGCTTGATGAAGCGATCGCCTATATCCGTGAAAACGTCCAGCTCGTACAGTCATTTATCGCGGATAAGCTTCCCCAGTTAGCCGTTATGGAACCGGAAGGCGGCTATTTAGTGTGGATCGACTGCCGCAAGCTCGGGCTAAGCGATGAAGAGCTGATGCAGAAAATTCTGCACGAAGGCCAGCTCGCCCTTGGTCAAGGTTCGAAGTATCGCGCCGGCGGAGAAGGCTTCGTGCGCATGAATGTCGCTTGCCCTCGTTCATTAGTGGAGGAAGGGTTAAAAAGACTGCATAAAGCGCTTAAAAACTGATTGCCCGGGAGAATGTAAACGCCATAATACATTTTACACTTTTAGCTCCGTTTGCCGCCCGCTTTGTCTGGACAAACAGGTATGACATCCTTGAAGCCATGGTTCCTTTAATACCATGGCTTCAAGGCTTTTCATTATAACTGCAGAGGCTCCATGTCAAAGGGACTATTCATCAACTAAATTGTGAAATTAGACTGGACGCCAACGCCCCTACTTTTCTTGTCTTTTTATCGAGTACAAAGAAAGAAGAGAAATCATATTGATGGGTAGCACTCTTCCTTTGACATTTTCTCTACATACACTAAATATTACGTATCAAAGATCTCTCTATTAACAATTTCAAATTTTAGGAATTCTTTTAACACGAAAAATATATGAAAACCTCCATATTTTTTTTGCAACTAACATTATTGCCAGGAAGTCTAAAAACCTTTTTTACGTTCAATTACAAAAAGTGGTGATGAATCCAAATAAGTAGAAAAACACATTATGCAAATTAAATGATAAGTAGAAATAAACTATGAATACGAATTTTATCAGAAAAATGATATTTATTAATACGGAATTAAGATGGAATTAACGGTTATTACTGTTTCTTGAGCTTTCACGAACAAAACAAGAAATATTTTACATATCAATATATACTAAACCTGTACTAACACATATGGTACAAAATCAAATACTTTAATGGATGGTGACTCATGATGAAGAAGAACAAGTTAGCAGTTTTAGGTATGGCTGTAGGTTTGTTAGCTTTTGGTGGGGCAGTACAAGCAGGAACAAGTTATTCTGGTTATAATACTACTGTTGGTAAATTTAACGGAAGTGGTTACACAGGTTACCAAACAAAAGCTGAATCTGGTAAATACGGTCATTTGAAATCAAAAAGCGTTGGCAGTAGCTATGTTGTAGATGCGAGAATGACAGCAAGTAGTGGTACAGGGAGTTGGGTTAGAAATGTTAGTGATAATGACTCTCGTAATTTACCAAACTCTGTTAGTAAAGGAAAAAGCACACGGGTTCAGTTCAGCAATGATTTAGATACACCTGTAAATGTTCAAGTAACTGGCTCATGGAAAAGTAATTAATTAACGAAATCAAGAACGCTAATGGATACTGAAAACAGCGTTCTTGATTTTTTGTTTATTTCAGATAAACGGGTTCCAGTTTATATCTATTGATGCGGAATACATGATCACAAAGGATATTAATATCATCCTGATTATGACTCGTCATTAAAATTGTACGCCCTTCATTCTTAAATGATAATAATAGATTTCGAATTCTGTCTACACTTTCTACATCCAAAGCATTAAAAGCCTCATCTAATATAAGAACCTGTTGATCTTCCATTATCGCCTGAGCAATAGCTAATTTTTGTTTCATTCCTAAAGAATAATCTTTAACTTTTTGCTTTGCCTGCGGTTGTAACCCTACCATTTCCATTGTTTCAGCAATCTTTTCATCACTTATTTCTCCTCTGATTAGCGCCAATTCTTTTAGGTTTTGAAATCCGGTTTTATTTGCAATATAACCTGGACGATCTATAATAATACCAAAATTATCAGGGAACCTTTTGCTTTTTCCAACTTCTTCTCCTCTAACATAAATCGTACCGTTATCAGGGAATACGAAGCCACATATCATCTTGAATAATACAGATTTACCAGAACCGTTATGCCCCACAATTCCATATATTTTTCCTTTTTCAATATTTAAATCTACACCATCAAAAAGAGTTAGCCCTTTATATGTTTTACTTACATTTTTTAATGAAATAATAGACATATTTTCACCCCACCTATATTTTTAAACTTTGTTTGAATAAATAGTTAATTATAAAAAAAGTTAGAGCATTCATTATAATTAAAATATACGTTAGAGAATATGGCGAAAAATTAGTTAAATAAACAATACTATTTAACCCCACTGGAATAATCCCTACTTTATTAATACCTGGTAACATTAATATCATCAGGAAACTAATTAGTAATACACCCTGTATTGATTCCTTGCTTATCCATGAAACAATAAACACAGCGAATATATATAAAACAATCTGTAAGAAACCATTAATAAAAAAATGGTAAATAATCTCATGCAAAGGGTTAGAGAGTATCGTCACATCAAAATTAGTATGCATTCCGAAACAACTAGCTATTATAAGAGCCAGTGCTATTAATGTAAAAAGAAATAAAATCACTACTATTAATAATTTCCTCATCCAACTCCAAAACCACTTGTTCAAATTCTTATAACGAATAATTTTGTAGTATCCAAGACGATCAATTTCATTGCTTAAAAATAACTGAACTAAATAAATAAAACCAAAGAATACAATTAAATAAAAGAAAAAAGGGACATAGGAAAAATTTTCTGCATTAGAGCCTCTAAAAGACATTACCCAAACATCCCAAATGGTTGATTCAGAAGGATTAAGTGAAGCAGCTGTTGAGATTATACCTGTTAAACACAACAGCAAGTAAATCACTATAGGAATATACGATTTTATGGATTGAGCATGTATTTTTTTATTAAGGTCTACAACTCTTAAATATAAAACACTAAATAAACCAAGCACTAGTAGAACAATGTAACTTGAAATAGGAGAATTAAATGAATTAGCTGCTTTTGCAATTGAAAAATAAGTAGTTGGAGATAAAAAAAACATTTCCTTTGGTAATAATTTAAAACCTATAATACTTCCCAAAAAAATCATTACACTAATAAAAAGTATAAAATACTTACTTTTGGTCACCACATATACAGTTGCTAAAAATATATGCAGCAATGAAAGCGTTAAAATTAATAAAATTAACTGCGCTAATAATACATATATTGGTACAGTAAAGGTTTTCACTAATTCATAAAGGGTATTAGTAATATGCTCAACCTCGCTAAGTGTGCTCCAGTGCCATGAGTACGGAAATCCAATCATCATAAACAGTGATACGAATACCCATAAAAACAATAAAGGAGTGCACTTCAACCAAAAATGTTTAAGAGAATAGTATATCCATTTTTTGAACGAACCTAATCGAATTAAAATCTGGTAATCAAAATCTAACAAAATAAATCTTATTGAAAAAAACATCACGATCGGGATTATAAAATAGACAATGAGGTACATATCGTTTAACAAACGTAAAGTAATGTCCCAGCCATTAAAAGACATACCCATTTCATAAGCTGCCTTGACTATCTCCTTTTTCAGCATAAAGCCATAAAAGTAAAAAACAACACCTATCGCTAACCATTTAATACCTATTAATTCTTCAAGATATTCTTTCATACGAAGTTTTCCCTGCTTCATACTCATATCATCCATTCTTTTCTGTTACGGATTATGAATACATAAAGACCTATTATAATAAAGAGCAAAAGTGAAAATGGCACCAGTACAGTCCATAACGGTTGTTCTATAATATTAAATGGAAAAATAGTACTTAAGGGTGAAAACCATGGTGTTGCAAATACACCTGTTATAAAATTGAAAATATGATAATAAAGAAACGGAGCAGATAAAGCTATAAAAGGATTATCTACGACAAGTAGGAGCATAAATGCAATAGTTGAATAAACTAACGCATTTACGGAAACCCACAAGGAATAAATAAGCCCATATGTCAGATCTCCATATGCCAAGAATTGTTAAAAAGTAACATTTGGAATAACTATATTCTCATCTATAGAAGAGTAAGAAATTATCCCTAATTTCGGCTCAATGTACACCACAAAAACAAATGTAAGAAATATTAACAAAAATGTAACCAGCGCCGTTAAACAAGCATTTATGATACCTTTGCTGAGCAAATAAATGTTTAACGGTATTCTAGTGCGAGTGTAAGGAATAAAGTTATTTCTTTGCTCTTGCAAAAAGGTTGGTAAATAAATGGTGATCACAATAGCGGGAAAGAGTAAAGAAATAATGGTTGACATCATCTCTTGGAATACTTCAATTGGATCAAAGAATTGGTATCCTTCTTTTATAGAATAAAATCTTATTGTTGGTATAAGAATAAGAATAGCCAGCCATAATAATAAATTTTTCACTGTATATACTCTTTTTAATTCGACTAATAATTGATTACCTAGCATACATTTCACCCCTTAGGCTTATTTATAGATTGAGAAACAAGTTGTTAATTCACCTGAAGAATGCAGCATTAACGTTGTGGATAAAAATTTATTTTTAGTTGTTTACTCTTCCTACCTTTAAAGAGACCGTTGAAAAACTGTAAATATTGATTTCTAAATACAACACACAATAAGCAAAAGAACCATAAACTTTTTCAGCTGATCCTTTAATTAGATGTTTTTTTAAATTTCCCCTTGTTTTTAATCCGAAATAATAAATAACCAACAATATTCAACAATAAAAGGTTTATTATCCAAATTAATTTTAATCCCTCTGCATGATATAATTGGATTAACCCCCAGATGGTAAATAAAACATAATAAATTGTAAAACCGATAGCAAATAGAAAGATACCAATTGTTCGAACATCTATAACTTCCAGCGAGACAAAAGATTGATCTGTTTCATAGTACAATCCTCTTTTAAATAGCTCAGGTACCCAACGTTTATTGTCTTCATAAATATAATTAGGTTTCAAAAGACTCTTTTGCCTTGATTCTGTACTGTATAAAGAAGCTCTAAGAATAAATGGTTCATTGACAAACAAAAGATCTGTTGACTTTGAATTTACTGATGGTAGTTCTTCTCCAATTTGATATCCTATATCAGCAAAATGAGCATCATGAATGTTTCCTAAATATAAAAGCAAACCAAACATACAACTGACGAATACTAAAAATGATACCCCTACCGTCAACAACCAATTCGCAAATGTTCTCTGTCGAATTTCCATCAATGAAATTAATTTTTCTGCCTGCTCAAGCCCGCCAAATCGTTCGACTGCCACTCTGAATGCATCATTTTCCGTATAACCATCGCTCATTAGCTCTTTTACAGATTCATTAAGATGAACACGAGTTTCTTCTTTTAATTCTTTTGTTTCTGGATGTTTTGAGTTTGCATGTTTATATAAGTTATCAACATATTCATCAACCCTCCTCATTTCCATCCCCCTCACATGTATCCAAAAATGTGTCTATCAACTTTTTTACAAATTCCCATTCTTTGATTTTCAGCTTGAAGTTGCAACGCCCTTCATCAGTCATTTGATAATATTTTCTACGGGCTCCTGCTCCTTGTTCATCACTCCAATAGGAAGAAATCCATTCTTTCTTCTCCAACCTTTTTAAAGAAAGATACAGAGTACCTTCCTTCAATTCAAACGCCCCATTGCTGTTAATACGAACTACTTTTGCAATTTCATATCCATACATATCTTTTTTACTTAGGAGGGATAATATCAGTGTATCAATATGCCCCTTTAGTAATTCCTTATCAACTTCCAATCATATTCCTCCAATAATGAATCACTGTGTAATAAATACTTTATATGTACATTTTAAATACAAGTACCTAATAATGCAAGGTTTTTATGTTGATTAACTATCATGATTTTCCAAAAGCTTTTATTATGCTTGTGTATTCAACGTTTTCTATAGTTTAGCACGCCTATTGATTAACCGAATTTATACAGATCTTTCCCATCATGATCAAAATAATAATACAGAAATAAGATCATCTGACCCCACTATGGCAAGGGGAATATGTCTGTTAAAAGCATGCACTAAAAAGACACGGACGACAAGTTTGGCTTAGAAGAGGGACTTTAAAATCTCTTGTGACCATTTCTCATGCTTTTTCTGCCTTTCACTTTTTGGTCTCTTTCACCATTTGAAATAACCGCTTTTGAAAACTCCCAGAACTTTGCACGTCTTCTTCACTTGGTATGGATAGCAATGTTCTTGAATGAACTCATATTTTACCGAGGGCTTTTCACAAAGTAGTGCATTGCTTTTTTAGTTTCCATTTTTAATACCTCTTCGAATGGCCTCTTGCCATATAGACACATTCCTTCATAATTGATCTATTTATGATAACAATCTGTGTCTACTTATTAATCTCGGCAACATTAGTTGTCAACACTCAGCTACGATTATGACTAATATTTTAACGTTCATAATGTGATGCGCTGAACTTCAAGAATAATTGTTAAACTACTTCAAAGAGAGGAAGTAGATTTAAATGTCAACAATTGAATCATTTATTGTCAATATACTGATCAAACAAAAGAATTACACACAGCTAGATCAAGCAAAAATACGATTCGGCGTTCGATTGATTTTTGCTGACTTATGTAAATTCTTGATTGTATATGGGGCCGCCTTTCTGCTTGATTGTGTATTACCAACTTTTGTTACACATATAACCTTCTATACATTAAGGCAAAAATCATTTGGTTACCATTTTTCAAGTTCATTTAGTTGTATAGCTTGGAGCGTACTAGCGTTTCCTATTATGTCCGCCTGTTTAGCTGCTCTACCTTTACCATTATGGCTTGTTTGGAGTACCGGTATTTTCTCAGCAACCACTGTTTTTTTATATGCACCTGTTGGAACAGCCAAACAACCGATTATTAATGAAAAACACCGACTCTATTTAAGGAAACAAGCACACACCCGGTTGTTGACTACAGGTATTATTACGTGTACTATACCCATATACATCCATAAATTCATAGTATTGGGTGTAGCGATACAAAGTTTAGCCTTACTTATTCAAAAGTTTAAAGGAGAGAAGTCATTATGAATACCATGAGTAAACTATTACAATCAGCTAAAAGGGTTCTTCTTTTAAAATTATCAAATATTGCTTTGTTAGTAGGAAATTTTGCGGCGGTGAACTCCTGTACATTTTTCTTTCATGAAGAAGAAATACCTGAAGAACTTAAGAGGAGTCATCTATTTCTTACACATGAAGAGTAATAAAGAAAGTGGGAATTAAATCGATGAGTATCTCTATGTATACTGCTTTAATTGAATTTATCTCCATATTTCTTGGCCTAAGCTATACATTAAACATTCAATTCGATCTCCGAAAGATATTTTTTATGATAGTCGGTATTGTTTTACCAACTATTTTTGTATACATATGGATAGCCCATTGGTTGAGCATTCTTACTTTATTTTCTACAACCGCCGTATTATTTTATAGATTTTCAAACAATTATCGAGCATTACTAGA
The DNA here is from genome assembly GCF_002797355.1 of Bacillus xiapuensis. GTDB lineage: Bacteria > Bacillota > Bacilli > Bacillales > Domibacillaceae > Bacillus_CE > Bacillus_CE xiapuensis. The sequence goes on from NZ_KZ454940.1 coordinate 21,747, forward strand.
CTTATGCATTCTCTTTATAGGCGGCATGTTAGCAGATCATCTAACACAACTTGTAAATAATGATCTATTTCACTTAGAAAACATTATATCTTTTTTCTCACATTCCTTACTTTTCCTTTTAATTTTCGTCATTTTTGTCTATTGTTACAAAAAGAGTATTGAAAAAATAGTGTCTCACTTAGATATCCCATTATACATGCAAGTACTTCTTTTCATTATCATTAGCACAACCATCTTTGTTCTTTACTTAAATATTTTTTTCCAATCAAACCAAGATGAAATGGAGCTAGTGAAAATCAATTTAACGACTCAATTAAGCTATTTTTTATTAATGATTCTCTTGTTTAGTTTACTGTTATACAGTGTACAAAAAGAAAATCAAATTAAGCAACGTATAATAGAAATAGAACAATTTACGGCATATATGGAGACCCTCGAAAAAGTCAATCGAGATATGCAAAAGTTCCGTCATGATTATCGAAATATTTTATATACAATGAAAGGCTACCTTGATGATAATAATTTAGATGATCTAAAAGAATATTTTCGACAACATATTTTACAAACCGAAGCACATACATTATTTAAAACCAGAGTATTAGGCAACTTAGATCATTTACAATTAGTTAGCTTAAAAGGGTTATTAGCTACAAAAGCCCTTCAGGCAGATGAACAAGGCATCAAAATCAGTCTTGAAATACCTGAAGTCATTGATAATATTGATATGAACGTTATTGATTTAACAAGAATTATGGGTATTTTGATCGACAATGCCATTGAAGCAAACGAAACAGCATTCCAAGGAGAAATTAACATTGCCTTCTTTAAAACAAAATTAGATTCAACTATCATTATTATTCGAAATACTCTGCAAGATGATTCAATTGATCTAGTGAATATATTCAAAGATTCATTCTCTACAAAGGGTAAATGTCGCGGTACGGGACTAGCCAATATTAAAAATATTTTAGGGCGTTATCCACAGGTCCTTATGCATACGCGTATCGAACAGAATTGGTTTATTCAAGAAATAGAAATTCAGAGTAGGGGAAATTGACATGAAAGTGATCATTTGCGAGGACGATGCTACACAACTTGAATATATTTATTCAAAGCTACAAAAATATGCGCTGATACAGTATCCGAGTATAGAGTTCACCTTAGCAACTTCTAGTCCTGAAGACATACTTACTTATATAGAACACGATCGGGAAGATTGTTATTTTTTGGATATTGAATTAGGAAGCTCTTTAACAGGTCTAGAATTAGCTGGTAAAATTAAGGATCGTGATCCTCAAGCAAGTATTATATTTGTAACTACACATGCAGAAATGCTACAATTAACTTTTACGTATAAACTGGCCGCACTCGACTTCATAGTAAAAAGAGAGCAAACGCAGCTTACACATCAACTAATCACAGCGTTAGAAGTTGCTTATCAAAAATATAAACAATTAGGACATGTAGATGAAGGACACTACTTCCAGTTAAAAATCGGAGAGCTTATTAAGAACATTCCCTATGAAGAAATTTATTTTTTTGCTACCTCCAGCCAAGTTCACAAGATAGAATTACATACTAAAAACGGACGTTATGAATTTTATGGAAAATTAAAGGCCCTTGAGAGCCTAGACAGCCGATTTTATCGTTGCCATAAGAGCTATATTATCAACTTACAGCATATTCGAGAAATTAATAAAAAAGATAGAACACTAACAATGACAAATACAGAAACCTGTTACATTTCTTTTCGAGCTTTGCGAGGATTACAAATCAAAATGACAGAATGGACATCTTCAAATAGAGTATAGAATAACGTTGTGACGCTAATGTTTTTGGAATCGCTTTAAGTCTATATCACCTATGGACTATGTATATAAAATCTCATCGACAAACCTAAAAGTTTAATCGAGCAGGAGGAGGTGATGAACCTCTGACCTCTCACACCACCTTCCGTACGGTTCTCCATATACGGCAGTTCAGATTCAATTGGACGCAATTGAGTGTAACGGACATATAGACTTATTGGCCCTTGATGATACCAATAGGTGTTATCAAGAGTTTTGTGTAGGACTGGTCTGCGCGCGATTCGCCAATACCCTTTTGTGCCTTTATCTGCTCTCCCCCTCTGAAAGTCCCCCATGTATTCACCACATCCTCCATTTCAGTAGGTTCCAATAGGAATTGTATGCTTCATCTTAGATAAAAAACGCCTAGTATCCGTTCTTCTTCATCTGTTCAGTCCTTTCCTGTCTTCTCGAGTAGACAGATACTATGACCTCGGCTGACTTCTGATGATTCAGCTGTCCATCGCTGAACAGGTTACCAAGTATACTTGACGTGTTCATCAGATCTCTCTGGGTAAAAATGCACTCTTTCTCTCCATGTCCCCACTGTCACCTTTGACAGTAAGCGCTTTGTTTTACTCGGCAAACTCACTTCATGACAGCCAGCCTTCTATGTAGTTCGTGTTCCTTGGGGCAGAGATTTGCCACCGATTTCCTTCAGATTCCGGGTCACCACAGACACTCTTGTCATCAGCTAACCCTTACTACTGTCTTCGAGGATCAGGACTCTCCCCCTAAAAATTGCACCCACGCAAAGCACACTTAAATAAAAACCAGTCCACAGGCTGGTTTTACTCATCTTCTATGGTTATTTCTTTTACTAAAAGGACGTTTGGCTCGATGGTCAACGATCGGCCGCTCCGTCTTCCCCTTGCTCGTCCAGTTCACCCGATACGGTGAACGTAGCTTTCGACATCTTAGGGGATATCGTGGTTAAATACGTGCGTCACTCCTTCCACATCCAATCCACGAGCTGCAACATCTGTCGCTGCCCGCAAATAAAGCTTGCAATCGCGGATATGCGTTTTATTTGGCACATTATACCAAAAGGATTCCGTGGAAGAACGAACCAATCCAAGCCCATAGTCATAAGTAAAAGTAAATCCACAACACATGCCACGCTGGTGAGGCACGGCAAGTTCAATCCAAAGCGTACCAAGATGCCAAGCATAACCGTGACGAAAACGGCGAGTTTTCGTGTCATGACGATGTGTTTTCCCAAAACAAATCGGACATAAAATACATTGCGCTGGGGCAGAGAAACGAAAAATAGTTGGTTCTTCCTCAGAAGGCAAAGCAATTGTAAAAAGTTGGTAACCAGAACATCATTTTGATAAACTTAGAGGAAGAAGCGAAAACTCCTATCATGTTTTAACTAGTCAAAAATTACGATAGGGGAGTTTTTGCTTTTTTATAGTGATTCAAGTCAAATTATTCAGATTTTTATAGTCAACGCCAAGTTACGGTGATGAGCCTTGTTTCGGTAACTAACATTATTGCCAGAAAGTCTTGAATGTTTTCCTTTTTTGCGTTATTTCACAAAAAGTGATGATGAATCAAATAAAAAACCTTGAAAGACATTTAGCAAATCAAGGTAATCGAATTCATTCAAACTATTTATATATCTTAACTGCGCTCTTTATGAAAACCTCTATAATAAAAAATCCAATTAGCTGTTACTATCTCTTTCTTCTATGAATTCCAAAAACGAATCTTGCAGTTCTCCTTCCGTATCAATAGAATCGAGAAGTAATTTAGGTTCTAATGAACAATCTTTTAAAGTCGAACTTCCATCAATTACTCCTAGCATGTTTGAAATAGTATCAATCATAGTTTGTTCAATTATCTTCATTAATGTATCTTTATTTTCGTCAGTTAAACTATCGTAAAAATCAATAGCTTTTTTCCAATAATCATCTGTCTTAGAAGTAACATTCGTTGTTCCATACAAGTCTTTGTATATTTGAAGGTTCTCTTTAATGATAGACTCATAAAGTGATTTAACAAAAATATCATTCATTTTATTTCCTCATTTCTGGATACATTTTTTTGTTTAGTTCAATAAGTTCTTTTAAAGCAGAATTCGGTATGTCATCATAGACTCTTCTAAGTTCCCTAATATCTCTTACCAATAACCGTCTAGGATTATTGATACTACGTCAAGAAAATAGACACAGAATTTTCTACCGCGCATTCGTTTGGAATTGTAAAAGAACTCAATGTACTCAAACAGCGATTTCTTCACCTCCTCTCTCGTTTTAAACTTCGTTTGATAAACTAGCTCACGCTTAAGAATACCGTGAAAGGACTCAATACAAGTAGGATCGTAACCGTTCCCTTTGCGGCTCATGCTGCTTATCATTTTGTACGGTTTTAATAGTTTCCGATACTTCCGCGAGGCGTATTTAATATCTCGGTTTGAGTGAGGAATAACGCCTTTTTCTGGCTGTTGACCATACTTTTTGCCCCAGCCATGTAAAGGCATTGGCGTTCACGCCAACTTCCCAAGCTACTTGAGCAATGGACTTTTGGTTTTCACGAATACACTTTATCGTTTCCATTTTAGATAATCTATTTATGATAACAATCTGTGTCTCCTTTTTAGTCTTGCACCAGAAATATCGTATTCTCGTGGCAAATCCGACAAAACGCGACCGTGATGCCAACACACAATTTCACGACGAAAACAATCTGTGGTAGAACGTATGAATCCAAGATCATAGTCAAAAGTACAAGGTAAAACCGTAACACGTGCAACACTGGCGAAGCACATCAAGTTCAATCAAAGCGTGTCAAGATGCCAAGACAGCGTGCTTTCCAAAAATAAGAGACAGAGACGCAATAAACAGCTGACTCTTCCTCAGAAGGTAAAGCAACTGTAAAAAAAGATAGTAATGGCTACATGATGTTGATAAGCTTAGAGGACAAAAAGAAACGCATGTAACTTTAAAAGCTTTTTGCGTTTTCGAACGAAGATCCCGTTCGCATAGAAGTATGAAAGATGGGGTTCGTCTATTGAATAAGAGGGAAGTGATAATCACTCCCCTCTACATTTGACACTGAACCGGATTTTTCGTTTTGAATTCAAATATTCAAACGATGCCCTTACACCCCCTTTTTGTTTCCCCATACAAAGGTATGAAGCTGAGGGAGAATGCGGACATTTCTCCAGTCTTTATCTGGCATGGTTTGTTCAATCAGCCAGTTGTACTTTTCCACAAGATGGGGCAAAAGCACCGAGCCATCCATTTCCTCAAGACGGTCATTTCCCGTTTGCAAGAAAAAGGCGGCATTCGGATAGAGCTGATGCACCTTTTTGGCAAAGATAAGATCCTCCTTATTAAACACAACCACTTTCAAGCTGAACTCCCGGCCGCTCTCTTCCAAGCGCTGCACAATGTCTGTAAGCTTATTCAGGTCCGTTTCCATACCGGAGCTCGGCGGTTTTGGGGATATCGTCAATTCATCGATGCGATCAAACCAGTCTTGCCAGCGGCTTCCCTGTGTCTCAAGCGCAATCTTGATTCCTTCTTGCCGCAGCTTGTCAACCAATGCGGCCAACTGCGGAAGCAGCGCCGGATTCCCCCCCGAGATGGTCACATGGTCAAACGTTTCTCCGCCTATTTTGAACAGTTCTTCCCAAATGTCTTCAGCAGACAGCAGACGAATCTCTTCCTTGGCAGAACCGTCCCAAGTAAAAGCTGAATCGCACCACGCACAGCTGTAATCGCAGCCGGCAGTCCGAACAAACATCGTCTTGCGCCCGGCGACCATCCCTTCTCCTTGAATGGTCGGTCCAAATATTTCGAGTACAGGAATCTTGCGGATCATTGAAAATCATCCTCCCGCGGCCGGTACACGACATAGCTTGTTGGCGTCTCCCGCAAAAAGATTTGTATACAGCGCGGCTTGTTTTCAAGCTGATCTAACTGCTCCTGCATAATTTCCCACATTGTCTTGGCGACAACCTCTGTTGTCGGAAACCGATCAGGATCTTCTTCGTTAAATAACGAATCATGATTGAGCACAGTATGATCAAAGCGCTTATGAATCAAATTTTTTATATGCTGAAAGTTCACTAAAAAGCCCAATTCATTCAATTCATTGCCGACGACCGTTACATTGACATAATACGTATGTCCATGCAAGCGGCGGCAAGCTCCGGCGTCTTCATGGGGCACATAATGAGCCGCCGCAAATTGGAAATCCTTGTTCAATTCATAGCGATAAGAATGGGGAGGCGCCGGATATATTTGCTGCATCATCATTTTTGTGCCTCCTTCTTAGCCAAATATTGATCAAGTCCCCGCTGGCGGAGCTTGCAGGCCGGACATTCGCCGCAGCCGCTTCCTTTAATGCCGTTATAGCAAGTCAATGTGCGCTCACGGACATAATCAAACGCACCAAGCTGGTCAGACAGCTCCCACGTTTCTGCTTTATCCAGCCACATCAGCGGCGTATGAATCACAAAGGTATAATCCATGGATAAGTTTAATGTCACATTTAAGGATTTAATAAACACATCGCGGCAGTCCGGATATCCGCTGAAATCTGTTTCACAGACTCCAGTAATCAGGTGCCTTGCCCCGTGCTGCTTAGCAAGCACAGCCGCAAACGATAAAAACAGCAAGTTGCGCCCTTCTACAAATGTCGATGGCAGCTCTCCGTCTTTCTCGGTAATTTCTATGTCCGTCCGCGTCAGCGCATTCGGCGCTAGCTGATTGAGAAGCGACATATCTAACACATGGTGCGCAACACCTAAATCCTTGGCAATCTCAGCCGCGCATTGCAGCTCCAGCTGGTGGCGCTGACCGTAATCAAACGTCACGGCGATCACTTCGCCGAAGCGCTGTTTCGCCCAAAACAAACAAGTCGTACTGTCCTGCCCTCCGCTAAACACAACCACTGCTTTTTCTTTTTTCATTATTCCTCTTCCTTTCTTCTTGAAAGAAAAAGATTCATGAACTGTAGCTCTAAAGAAATTGTCCGTTTTATTAGACAACAGAAAAAAACCGTCTGATGCTAGACTGGTTTTTCTCTTAGTTTTTTATAGAGGGAGTTCGCGAACCTCTCCTGCGTTAACCGCAGATTTTCTTTCTTTAGTTCTTGTACACTATACCATAATTGCCGAATTGAAAACACTAAAAAAGGTTAGCAGCGAACTGTTAACCTTCCGCATCATTCATCTATCTTATACTTGCCTTCTAGCTCTTTTGCTTTTTCCGCTTCCTTTTTAGAAATTTTTCTTATAAATAAAAAGAACAGAACAGCCGCTGTCATAAAAATAAACATTGAAATCGCCGCAGGGATATATTCGGATTTATCTTCTGGAAAATATAAATAGAGCATGTTTAGAACCAGTGCAGGCAGCATCATTGAATCTCCTTTCCAAAGCTGATCATCAAACAGATTCATCATCCATAGATAGCTAGCAGCCATTCATCCCTCATTCAGCTGTTGGTTTCCGGCACAGCAACAGCTAAAGATGGGGATTACTGGACAAAGATACAATCTCCTGCTGTCATGGACAAAGCCTTTAAGCTGCGAATGAAAGGGGTTTTCTGTCTCTTTTTCTAGTATAACCCGTTTCCAATCTAAAACCAACCAAATGAAATGAAGGCTGCCCGAAAAGTACAGAAGCTAAAACTCAAGCATGCTGTTCAGTCAACATTCTTAGGTGTTCCATTCGGCTGCTTAATGGCCGGAATAAGTCTTTTTTGACAGATCATTAAAATGAAAACAGCCGCCAAGGCGGCTGTTTTGGCAACAATGCTTCTGCTTTATTCCTGTACCGTAATGGTTTCAATCTTGATATCTTCCTGCGGCTTATCTTGCGCACCTGTTGGCGCATTAGCGATGGCATCGACAATCTCTAAGCCTTCAATGACGTGGCCAAAGACGGTATGACGGAAATCCAGCCACGGTGTGCCGCCATTTTCCATGTAGAAATCAGTTACTTCTTGCGGATAGCCCGCCTGTTCCATCTGCTCTTTAAAGCCTGGGTCCATCTGGCTGTTCTGCACAATAAAGAATTGGCTTCCATTTGTGTTCGGCCCGGCGTTCGCCATGGATAACGCCCCGCGGAAGTTAAAAAGCTCGCGGGAGAACTCATCTTCAAACGGCTCGCCGTAAATGCTTTCTCCCCCCATGCCTGTTCCTTGAGGATCTCCGCCTTGGATCATAAAGTCTTTAATGACCCGGTGAAAAATCAAGCCATCATAATAACCGTTTTTGCTGTGAGTAATGAAGTTTTCTACTGCCTTCGGCGCATGCTCAGGGAAAAGTTTGATCTTGATCTCTCCCATAGTTGTTTGCATGACAACGACTTTTTCGTTGTTCTTCACTTCTGTGGTCAATTGAGGATAATTCATTTTTCGCTCTCCTTCTTGATTATGATTATGTATGATCTTTCCCTTGAAAAGAAAGCTCCGGCAGCGGCGAGCGTCCCTTCTCTTTCCGCTTTTCTTACTTTAACTTATTTCCTTTGAAAAAGCATCTCCCGCTATTTAAGATGACGTACAATTCCCGCTTTATCCCATAGAGGAACAAAAGTTTACTTGGAATACTTCAGCCCCTATATCCCCGATTCGTCCGGGCCTGCACGATGGAGGTAAAGATGATAGCCTTTGTTCTTCTTTTCAGCAGCTTGGAAGGAAGGAGCCCTCGCTGTTTGAAGGTTCACTTTATTTCCTTCTCGCTTTCTTTTTGATACAGTTAAGAAAAAAGGAGGCATCATTATGACTACTGGTGATATCGTTACAGCTTTTTATAAATCAGGGAAATATATCGGAGAAATCACCGCGATCCATCCTGAGCATTACACTGTCAAAATACTGGCCGTCCTGCGCCATCCGGCTCAAGGGGACCTGCACCATCCCAACGAAGCGAACGTGCCGTTTTTCCACGAAAGAAAGGCGCTGGCTTTTTGCGAGCAGGCCAATATTCCGGCTAAAACCGTTCAGCCTTTCAGAGGAGAAATCCCCGATTACTTCGAAACGCTGAGAGATGCTGCTGACAAACTGAAAAGCAAATTGCAGCAGAAAGACACCCCGTTTGCCCGCAAAAGCATGGCAGCGCTGGAATCCGTGCAAAGAGAATACGAGCTCATGTACGGTTCCCGCTGGAAGTAAGCGATGTTCAGCGCTTAAGCCATTTGGTCAAAGAGCTTGGAAAAATCCACAAGGTCGCCAATCTTCGGCGGCTCGGATTTCTCCATGTATTTCTTGTCCTTTTCAACAAGATTATAAATATGATAGGTCGTCAGCGCATCATCGAGCGCCCGGTGATGCCGGCCTGTCCCTTCTTTTCCGTATTCTTCAACCGCATCCCACAGCCCCGTTTGATTTCTGTCACCAAAGAATTTTTTATATTCCATCGATAAGTCCACAAACATCCCTTTCAAAGGAAACGTCAGCTGGGCTTTCTCGCAATTTCTCCTCAGCACTTTCATATCCATGTTGCCCCATGTAATAATTTGATCTTGCTCTGATTGATTTAATCCTGAGAGCAGCGTGACCAAGCCCGCTAAAGGCTGCCCATCATCCACTTGCGCTTGCGTGATTTTAAGAAAACGCTTGCAGCGATCGGTGAGCTTTGGAAATGCACGCGGTGTAATATAGGAAGAATAAGTTTCTACTATGGCTCCTTGCTCTGCTACCACGATGCCCGCTTCAATAATTTCTGGATAAAAACCGGCATAATCCATATGAGCATCCGCCATAGAAAACTCAAAATCAATAAATATCAACCTTCGTTTCACTATACTCCCTCCCCAATCAAATAACACTTTTTATTATTATAGCATATATTTACAAAAAATTTAGACATTTATTCCCTAGTTAAAAAACGGGATTTAGTGAAGCGCTTTCACTGGAAAGCTCATCGTTCAAAGCGACAGCTCATTGATAAGCCATTTGTGAGTTTCTTAAAATTTCCTTCCTTTATGGGGTTCCCCTCTTTATTAATGTCCCGCTTTCCTTTATGATGAGTGAAGGATTATTTTTACTTATCCACTATACAAAAAACACAAATTAGAATGGAGAAGGCGGTTTAGGGAATGAGAACGGTTTTTGGTTATATGTTAGTAGTTTTATTCCTTCCTGTAGCTGTGCTTTTATTTTACTTCGCTAATGAAGAAGCACATAAAGTTAGGAGCTTTGACGAGGTAGTGGAAGAGAAGATCATTATTCAAGACGTCCAGCTTCCCCAGGCAAGCAAGATTGTGGATCGCAACGGGCAGCCTTATTTAGAGATTCAAAAGCCCTATCGTATTGTAGTCGATGGCAAGCAGATCCCCCCATTTCTAAAAGAAGTCTTTCTCCAATCGGAAGATAAGCATTTCTATGAGCATTCTGGCGTGGACGCGGCAGCTGTGATGCGCGCCGTATTGGCTAACGCAAAATCCGATAAGATTGAACAGGGAGCGAGCACGATCACACAGCAGCTGGCCCGCAATATTTACTTATCTCACGAGCGCACCCTTGTCCGCAAACTGTCTGAGGTGCTATATGCCTATCAATTGGAAAAAAGGCTGTCTAAGGATGAAATTTTGAATTTGTACTTAAACACCATCTATTTCAATAACAATGTATATGGCGTGGAAGCGGCAGCCCGGTTTTATTTCCAAAAGCCAGTGAATAAGCTGTCAAAAGCGGAAATGGCTTTCATAGCCACTATTCCGAACAATCCCAATCTCTATGATCCTACCCGCAATTTTGAAAATGCGAAGAAGCGGCAGGAGCGGCTTATTGATATCATGGCAAGGGAAAAAATAGTCACTGCCCAAGAAGCGGAAGCCATCAAAAAAGAACCGATTAAGCTAAACGTAAGGGACCGCATAGACAAATTCGAAAACTATTCCACTTATGTGGAAGCGGAATTGAAAGACTTGATCGCTCATTCAGATGGATTTGCAGAGCAGATGAGAAAGGCCAGCGGAGAACAGAAAATCCAAATCGATCATAAGCTCAATGCCCGTGTAGAGAAAGTCCTGTCATCTGGCGTAACCGTCCATACAGCGCTCGACCCGGCGATGCAAAATAAAACAACAAGTGCAGTGAGTTCCGTACTCGGATACAGTTCGGCCGAAGGAGCAGCCGCCGTGGTAAAAAATAACACGAGGGAAATTGTCGCCTTATCGGGCGGAAAGGACTTCGATAAAACGGAGTTTAACCGCAGTTTCCAAGCCTACCGTCATCCGGGTTCCACCATTAAGCCGCTATTGGATTTTGGCCCTTATGTTGAAACAACCGGGGCGGGTCCAAACAGTATGATAAGCGCTGACAAATATTGCTCGCGCCCTGACTATTGTCCGCAAAACTACGGCGGCAGGGAATATGGCATGGTCACGCTGCAAAAGGCGCTGGCAAACTCTTATAACACATCAGCGCTGCGAGTATTTATGAAAGCTGGACCAGAAACAGCCTTTTCATATTTAAAGAAGTTTGATTTTGCTAGACTAACAGCAAATGACGTGCTGCCATCTGAACATTCTCGAGCCCTTGGAAGCTTTGACGTAGGAGTGTCAACATTGGAAATGACAGGCGCCTACACTTCCTTTATTAACGGCAAATATGTCAAGCCTCGAGCGATTCAAAAAGTCACAGATCGCCAAGGCAAAGTGCTCTATGAGTGGAAGGATGAAAGCAAAAGAATTTGGTCGCCATCCACCACCAACACGATGCGCACAATGCTATCTGCCGTCATTCGCTCCGGAACAGGAAAAAAAGCCAATCCCGGCACCGCTTATGCCGGCGGAAAAACAGGAACAAGCCAGGAAGTGCGCGACCTCTGGTTTGCCGGCTTAACTGATCAGTACACAGCGAGCGTCTGGGTTGGAAAAGATCAAAAAGGCAACGTCAGCCACCTGGAAAGATACGGACCGCAGCTGCTCATTTGGCGCCGGATTATGCAATAGACTTTTCGCTTAGCCTTCAAAAAGCTTGAGGCTTGGATAAAAGGTTTTCAGCTAATACAAAACCGAACTATTATTTAGAACTCTAATTTAGAGCTTCGTAATAGTTCGGTTTTATTATGTGTACTATTCTTATTAAAATAGTTAGCAACAAGTTAATCCTGTAATTCCAATGATCACTAATTGCAGTTTTACTTTGTGAAACAGCAACCATCGCCCGTCACTTCATTTGAAGCTTGAGCGATGGTTAGCTTTCGTTCCTTATAAAATTAGCAAATAGGGAGACTCAATATATTTTGCTAATATCCTTAAGAATTGTGCAGCCGCTGCACCATCCAAAATTTGATGATCAAACGTTAAACTTAATGGTATTTTGTTCACTTTTTTCACCGTGCCGTCTTGAGCTAGTGATAGTTCTTCTTGGAAAGAACCAATTCCTAAAATACCTGTTTCAGGTTTATTTAAAATCGGAGTGAAATATTCAATGTCACTCGCTCCAAGATTCGAAATCGTAAAAGTAGAGCCGGACAAAATATCGCTGCCGGCTTGTCCGCTGCGCGCTTTATTTGTCACTTCTGCCATCGTTCTTGCTAAATCGCCAATTGTCTTTTGATGAGCATTATGAATGACAGGAACGACAAGCCCATCTGGAAGTGCTGTCGCAATTCCTAAATGCACTTCATCATATTCCGTTAACTGACCATTGACATAATGAGCATTCATCTGCTTCATCTCTCGTAAAGCGAGAACCGCTGCACGTGCAAGTAATACTGTTAATGTCAATTTCACATCTACTTCGTTTGTTGCAAGTTCTTGCCGCAATGTCTTTTGAAAGTTGATTAAATCGTCTGCACATACTTTGCGATGAAGGGTCAATTGAGCTGTTTGCGCTAAACTTTCACGCATGTTCCGTGCAATGGCTTTGCGCATTGGAGATAATCCCTCTCCAATTTTGTCAGCGGCTGTCACTGGTTGAGCAACTTGCGGCTCTGTCTGTTGAGCCGCTCCTTCTTCTAGCGCTCTTAGCACATCACGTTTTGTAATCCGGCCATTGCCTCCTGTACCAGTTATTTTGGTTATATCTAACTGTTCTCGCTGCACCATTTTTCTTGCTAATGGCGTGATAAAGACGCGTTTACTTGTCGGTTTGGGAGAAGCCTTTTCGGAAGCTTGTTCTTCAGACATCTCTTCTTGGTCTGCTCCCGTATCGTCCTGCTGATCACTTTGATTACTTATTTCACTAATGGAGGCGGGAACGTCTTCTTCTTTTTGTCCAATAACGGCCAAGGGAGCCCCAATTTCTAATTCTTCCCCTGCCTCCGCGTATTTTTTTAACAAGACACCTGAAATAGGCGCTTCAATATCTTGGTTTAATTTTTCCGAACTAATCGCTAAAACAGACTCTCCTTTTTCAACTGCTTCCCCCACTTCTTTATACCATTCCGTCACGCTTCCTTCTGTCATCGTCATTCCTAATTTCGGCATGATAATGGTTTCACTCATTGTTAGTCACCTCCTGCTCAATCGATGATTTATTTTAAATCTGTAATCAATTCTTCAGCGACACGCCATACTTTGTCAGCATCTGGAATATACGCTCTTTCTAAATTTGCTGCAAAAGGAACAGGTGTATTGGGCGCACAAACCGTTTTAATTGGACCGTCTAAATAGTCAAACGCTTGGTCTGCTACGACAGAAGCAATGTCGGTCGCCGTATTGTTATGCGGATTTGATTCGTCAATAACGATGAGACGCCCCGTTTTCTTAACAGATGCCAATACGGTTTCTTCATCCCATGGTGCTACTGTTCTTAAATCAATCACTTCAGCAGAAATATGAATTTTCGCTAAACGCTCTGCAACTTCTTCCGCCACTTGAACCATTTTTCCAATCGCTACAATCGTTAAATCTGTTCCTTCACGCCGGACATTCGCTTTCCCAATTTCAACTGTATAATAGCCCTCAGGCACTTCCCCTTTCAGGCCATAAAGCATTTTGTCTTCTGAAAAGACAACGACGTTATCCTCTTCAATCGCCGCTAGCATCAATCCTTTTGCATCATATGGATTCGACGGCACGACGACTTTCACACCAGGAATCGAACCGAACATGCCATACAGTGTTTGGGAGTGCTGGGCAGCTGCTCCTGCTCCTGCACCGTGTACTGTCCTTACAGTGAGTGGGATTTTTGCCTTTCCTCCGAACATATAACGCATTTTCGCTCCTTGGTTTAAGATCGGATCCAGTGCAAAGCCGATAAAATCATTGAACATTAATTCTGCGATCGGACGCAATCCTGTCGCAGCAGCACCCACTGCAATGCTAAAGTAACCATGTTCTGCAATCGGTGTATCAATGACGCGTTTTCTTCCAAACTCTGTAACCAATCCTTTACTTAAACCAAATACACCGCCAAATGCATCATCATAACGTCCATCATCATGTACTAAATGATCTACTTCTGCACCGCCAGCTACATCTGTTCCGATCAGGATGACATTTTCATCCCGGCGCATCGCCTGTGCCATCGCTTCTGTAATAGCCATCATAAAAGTTACTTTTCGTTCTGTCATTGTACGACCTCCTTTTCTCTTTTCTTAAGCAAAAATGTCTTCGTATAATGATGATTCATCCGGTAATGGGCTTGCTTCACCAAAAGCAATTGCTTCTTCAATCGCTTTTTCCGCTTGTTTTTCAATTTCATTTGCATCTTCTTCCGTCATCCACCCCTTTTCAATTGCTAACTGGCGGAACTCAGGAATTGGATCACGGTCTCGGTTCGGATCGTCGATTGTTTTATATTTTTGCTCGTCTCCTTCAAAATGGCCGTAGTGACGGTACGTATCACATTCAATTAACGTCGGGCCTTGTCCGGCTTTCGCTCGTTCAATTGCTTCTTGTGCTGCTTTATAGACCGCTATTAAATCCATCCCGTCAACACGCACTCCCGGCATATTGTAAGCGGCTGCCCGTTCAGCCACCGTTTCGGACGCACTAGCATAACGAAACGGCGTCGCTTCACCAAATTGGTTATTTTCACAAACAAAGAGGACAGGCAGGGATAAAATAGACGCCATATTTAACACTTCATGGAACAATCCTTCATTGGAAGCACCGTCTCCGAAGAAACAAACAGCCACTTGATCTTTGCCCAGCGTTTGAATCGTTAATGCTGCGCCTGCTGCCAGACCGAACCCTCCTGCGACGATGCCATTCGCTCCTAACATCCCTTTATCGATATCTGCAACGTGCATGGAGCCGCCTTTACCGCCGCCAAGTCCATCTTTTTTACCCATGATTTCTGCCATCATGCCATTTAAATCGCATCCTTTTGCGATGGCATGGCCGTGTCCGCGATGCGTACTCGTAATATAATCATTATCATCAAGCAGCGCCATGACTCCTGTCGCTACCGCTTCTTCTCCTGCATATAAATGTACGAAACCCGGGATGAGCCCTTGACTAAAAATTCGATGAACGGCTTCTTCAAAAAAGCGAATTTCATTCATTGTTTTATAAGCCCATAATGCTGTTTGTTGGTCCATACTAATTTCCTCCTCATTGATTGCTGGTTATAGATGAATCGCTCGCTGAAAAGTTGCATTCGCACTTTCTCCAATGGCTTCTGAAACGGTTGGATGTGCTTGAATGACTGCAGCAAGTTCTTCCACCGTGCCTTCCGCATGCTTTAATGCTAGCACTTGACCGATCAGTTCCGTTGCACCAACACCAACAATGACCGCACCAAGAATCTCCCCATATTGCTGATTTGAAATGATTTTGACAAATCCCGCCGTGTCACCCATTGCAATCGCCTTGCCATTGCCACTAAGAGGAACATTGGAAACGGTTATGTCATATCCCGCTTCCCGTGCTTCTTGTTCGCTGTATCCGAAGGAAGCGATTTCAGGATGCGTATACACACAGCGAGGAATCGCTGTTTGCTCAAGCGGTTTAACAGCTTCTCCATGCATAGCATGTACGGCGACTAACGCTTCTGCACTCGCTGCATGGGCTAATTGAAAGCCACCAATTAAGTCTCCTACTGCATATACTTGCGGCTCGCTCGTTTCATAGCGTTCATTCACCGCGACATACTTTCCATCCTTCTGTAGTCGCAGAGCTTCTGCCAGTTCAAGATTCGGTTGCCGGCCAGCTGCGACTAATAATTGATCGAATGGTATCTCGTTGTTTTCCAACACGACATGTCCTTGTTTCACTTCCACGATTTGTGCCTGCGTGATAATATCTACTTTTCGTTTCTTTAATTCCTTTCTAATGATTTTTCTCGCATCAGGGTCTTCTGTTAACAAAAGATCCGATGCCACTTCAATCAATGTTACTTTTGTGCCAAGGGGTGCCATGGCAAACGCCAGTTCAACCGCAATGACACCGCCCCCAATTATGGCTAAGGATTTCGGCAATTGCGTGAGCTGAAAAAACGTATCTGTCGTTAAATATTGGACT
Source organism: Bacillus xiapuensis (assembly GCF_002797355.1). Lineage (GTDB taxonomy): Bacteria > Bacillota > Bacilli > Bacillales > Domibacillaceae > Bacillus_CE > Bacillus_CE xiapuensis. The sequence continues at coordinate 37,974 of NZ_KZ454940.1, forward strand.
TGCTCCAATCCTTTAATAGGCGGGATGAATGGACGGCTTCCTGTTGCTAACAGAAGATGCCGTGTTTTAATCTGTTCTTCTCCAATTGTAACGACACGATTTTTTTGGACTCTCGCCGTTCCTCTGTAAAGCGTAATACCGTTCTTCTTCAATAGATGCTGCACACCGCTTATTAATGTTTGGACGACCGCATCTTTCCGTTTCATCAGTGCAGAAAAATCAATATCTACTTGGCCTGTTCGAATGCCCCACGCATTGGCCCGTTCAATTTCTTCAACAACTGCACTATGCTTTAATAACGTTTTAGACGGGATACAACCGACATTTAAACAAGTACCGCCGACTTGATCTTTTTCGATCAAGGCAACTTTTTGACCTAATTGAGCTGCTCGAATGGCGGCTACATAACCGCCGGGACCAGCTCCAATAACGATGAGATCATACGTTTTCATACACCTTCACCACCTTTTTCACTCTGTTCTTTTTTCATTTGCTGATTTTTAGCATAATTTGTTGGAAAAGATGAGACGAAAGCGCTTCATCCTTTCACAATCAATTAATGCAAAAACCGTGCCATTTTATGCAACTCTTTCCAAAAGGCAACTTTATGCCTTTTTCGACACGATTCGGAAAATGCTCAACGCAACTTATTCTGTTTCAATGAGACAAAAATCGTCTCACTTGACTCAACCTCCGAATGTACATTTGAAAGAGCTCACAAAGTAAACAAAAAAATCCGAAAATACTGTTTCCCAGCACTTTCAGATTAAGTAAAACTTCTATCAGTGAAACGCTCCTATTGATTGTTAGCACAGTTACACGTACGGTTTTCTATTTATGGCTGAAGCCAATCTTCTTCTGTTATGGAGAATTTTTTTATTTTCCGATACATCGTGGCACGTGATATTTGTAATAAGTCCGCTGCTTTAGTAATATTTCCATTGGTGCTTTTTAAAGCTTCAATTAATTGCGCTTCTTCTCTTTCTTGTTCAGGAGATAATGCTTTTTGAACAACTGCAGGCAAATCAATAAGCGTTAAGTGGTCTCCTTCCATCTGAAAAAGGGTTTGCTGCATCACATTTTTTAGCTCTCGCACATTGCCTGGCCATGAATAAGCAGTCAGCGCTTGCATGGCTTCCGGTGAGATATGAACTTGTTGTTTTCCAAACGAAGCACTCATGTGTTGCATCCATTTCCGAATGAATATCGGAATGTCAGAAGCCCGCTCTCTTAAAGGGGGAATGGCCAGTTCAATGACACGCAGCCGGTAATATAAATCGGCCCGAAACATGCCTTCCTGCACCGCTTGATGTAAATTTTTATGCGTCGCTGCAATAACCCGGATATCTAATGGAATCGGCTGATTACCGCCGATTCTTGTCACAACCCGTTCTTCTAGCACACGCAATAATTGAACTTGAGCGGTCAATGGCAACTCAGCAATTTCATCTAAAAAAATAGTGCCATTTTGTGCTAATTCAAATTTTCCGGCTTGACCTTTCGACTTAGCCCCTGTAAAGGCTCCTGCCTCATATCCGAATAGCTCACTTTCAACTAGACTTGGCGGAATGGCTCCACAATTTATCGCCACAAAAGGTCCGCGGCAACGAGTACTTGCCGCATGAATGGATTGGGCGAACAATTCCTTCCCTGTGCCCGTTTCACCAGTTAAAAAGAGGGGTACATCTATGCTAGCCGCTTTTTTCGCTAAGCTGATCGTTCTTTTCATAGCTTGCGACTCACCAATCATTTGTTGAAATGTATAACGGGTAGAGGAGGCAGGCATTTTTCTCTCTGCTCTTGCTGGTGATGGAAGATGCCCCTGCTCTTTTAAAAAGAGGACTGCCCCCATGTATCGTCCTTGCACTTCGACTGGATGAATGGAACAAATCAGCTTTTTTCGCTGTTTAATCACCATTACTTCTTCTTTTAACATACGCCGTTCTTTTTTAACAATTGACAATAAGTGAGCTAGCGGTTCAAGCTCTTCAATTGTCTGTATAGAACTGAAGATTATGTGCTCTTTTGCCACTCGATTGCGATTGACGATATTATTTGTTCCATCCACGATCCAAACCGCTTCGCCCACTTGTTCCAACGCCATTTGTAAAAATAAATGTTCTTTGACAGCCTGATGAAAAAAACTGCGCAACACAGTATTCGCAGTATTGTTTGCTTCGGCAATGATAAGACCGAGCGTGTGGCGATGCATATTCGGGTTGTCGCCTGAAATATTGACAATGCCTACCAATTCATTCGTAAACGGGGCTAAAATGGGGGCAGCCACGCAATACCACTGATGATTTTTTTCACAAAAATGCTCTGAAAAAAACACTTGTACAGGACGTTTCGTTTTTAACGTCACCCCAACAGCATTCGTTCCTGCAGATTGTTCACTCCACGTACCGCCATCATATATATTCAGTGTCTCAGCTCGCTTAATTGTTCCCGGTTCGCCTTTCGTTTGAATGATTGTCCCATACTGATCGGTTAACGAGAGCACCGTTTTTGATTCTTGTAAAAAATTATATAAACTTGCTATTTTAGGTGATGCAAGCGTTAACAATTGTTCGTTTTGTTCACGGCGTTTCATCAGTTCGTTTGGATCGATCATTTCGCTAATTTGCTGCTGATAAGGGTTAACACCGAGTTCTTTGGAATGTGCCCATGAATTGAGGATTTCTGAACGAATCCTATCTTCTGTAAGTTGTCCCCTTTCCAAATAGTACATCCAAGCCGATTTTGTAGAAAGGTTAAACTGCTGAGATTCATCGATCACTTTTTTGACAATTAGATTCACCTTTCTGCCTCCCTCTCCGTTCACATTTTCGTGTCCAAGATCTAGGTGCGCTAAAAATAGTATAGCACACGCCCACTTTGCAATTCGTTCAGAACAACGTCTATTTGCCCAAAACTTTTGGGTAGAAGGGATCAAGCTCTTCCATTATAAGATTCATAATAAAATCATCTTACAGGGTACAACTAACACAATAAATTAGATGTATCCGTTCTATCTGCTCTTGATCCTGAATAAATATGCGCCCAGATCCTGCTTAAATTTTCTTTATTTTATGTGCTATATATTCAATTTTCCCATTGCAGATTTCCTTTTCATTGACAGAAGGGGTGCATTTGAATTCTTTTATCGTCTATCTTGTTCATTTTTAATATTTTCAACGAATAAGGTTTTTCTCCGTGCCAAAGAATGTGCGGTTACTTATTCCGCAAAAAAAAGCCCTCTTCCCGCAAATGACTTTACGAAAAAAGAGCTTATCTATTAATCTAGCTGCGGAATAAGCATTTGTTATAAAGGCAAGTTTCCAAGCAGGCTGTTATAAACCTTTAATCCTGCTAGGGCAAACATCGTGGAGAAAAAAGCCCAAACCGCTACTTGAAAAGAGATCATTCCGATTAAATTAGCCGTGGATAAATTTGCGGCCATTCTATACACAGAATAAATAAAATAACTAACAGCTGTCACAAGAAATATAAGTAAGATTCCATAAAGGGAAGAGAAGCTAATTAAGGAAAGCAATCCTCCAATAAAGAAAATAATGGAGCTGCTTCTCGTTTTCAGTAGCAGTTCTCCTGTCGTATCCTTTGAAAAAAATAAAAGGGACAATTGGTTCACTGTATCAGCGATCACCTTTAAGGTCGATAAAATCATAAAGAATAATAGCATTAATGCTAGAATGATCGTCAATTTCACTTCTGTCTCCGTAAAGATTTCCAGCATTCCGTTATATAGGCTCACTTTTTTAAAGAGACTGATCATGATTTTCTGGGTGAACATCGATAAGGATAAGCTGAATAATAGCATCGAGACGACAGGCAAATAGCCTGTCAGGTAAGTATTTTTCATATAGATTTTCCGCTCCTGTCCATTTCAATCCAATTTTATTATGCAAGACTAAGGAAGCAAAGACAAGTGCTTTTTTAATATTTACTGGAAGCCGCACACAGTTTTTGGCAGTTTTGACCCACTCCCTCATGTCTGAAAAAAATTTTTTTATTGGTTATTTTACCACGTTTCTTCATATTTATTATTATTAATCGACTTTTCAGCCTCTTTCACTCCTCTAGAATGCATGAAGTTATTTTTTACGTTATAATGCTTTTGGAGGTTTGATTCACGTATGAGGGAACGACCAGGATGAACATTTAAACAGGAATGTATATTCATTGAAGGCGGCCTTCCGTTTATCGGGGGTATTTTAATTTGCAACATTTTTATCAAACCATAAGGGGGGATTATTTTGTCTTTATTGCATGTAGCCATCATTTCTCCTTTTTTAATGGCTATTCTTGTTCCTTTTCTTTATAAAGGACTTCGAAGCATACATACAGGCTGGTTTGTGCTTGCCTTGCCTATCTTGCTATTTACCTACTTTCTGCAATGGCTCCCAGTCACTCGCAAAAACGAAGCCATACAGGAATCGATGAACTGGATTCCATCACTCGGCATTAAGTTTACTGCTTATGTGGACGGGCTGGGCATTCTGTTTGCCCTGCTGATTACCGGAATCGGCGCGCTTGTGGTGCTTTATTCGGTCTTTTATTTGTCGAAAGAAAGGGAAAACCTGCATAATTTCTATGTTTATCTGCTTATGTTCATGGGAGCCATGCTTGGTGTCGTTTTGTCGGACAATCTGATCACCTTGTACATGTTCTGGGAATTGACATCGATCTCTTCGTTCTTATTGATCGCTTACTGGTATGATCGCGAACGTTCCCGTTATGGCGCGCTGAAATCGATGCTCATCACTGTGTTCGGCGGCCTTTCCATGCTGGGCGGATTCTTGCTGCTTTCCATTATGGGGGAGACATTCAGCATTCGTGAACTAGTTGCTCAAGCGGGAGAATTAAATGATCATCCGCTGTTCCTGTTCGCCATGGTGCTCGTATTGCTGGGAGCCTTTACGAAATCGGCGCAGTTTCCTTTTTACATCTGGCTACCCGATGCGATGGAAGCGCCTACTCCTGTCAGCGCTTATTTACACTCGGCCACAATGGTCAAAGCAGGAATTTATTTAGTCGCTCGCTTAAGCCCGATTTTTGCTTTTTCCGAATACTGGTTCTGGCTTGTAGGCGGAATCGGCATTTTCACGTTGTTCTGGGGATCTTTTAACGCCGTCAAGCAAACCGACTTAAAAGGGATTCTTGCCTTCTCAACCGTGAGTCAGCTCGGTTTAATTATGTCGCTTCTTGGAGCGGGAGCTGCGGCTCTTCATTATGATTCCTTGAAGGATAACATCTACACCGCGGCTACGATTGCTGCCGTTTTTCATTTGATCAACCATGCCACGTTCAAAGGCAGCTTATTTATGGTCGTCGGGATTGTCGATCATGAAACAGGCACGCGCGATATCCGCAAGCTAGGCGGCTTATTGGGGCTGATGCCTGTGACGTTCACCATCGCCGTTATCGGAGCGTTCTCGATGGCTGGATTGCCGCCGTTTAATGGCTTTTTAAGTAAAGAGATGTTCTTTACGGGCATGATTCAATTACTGAATGTGGATATTTTCAACTTGCAAACATGGGGCATGCTCTTTCCGGTTCTCGCCTGGGTAGGAAGTGTGTTTACGTTCATTTACAGTATGATGATTGTATTCAAGACCTTCACCGGAAAGCTTCAGCCGGAAAAATTACCGAGAACACCGCATGAAGCGCCCTTCGGCATGCTGGTTTCGCCAATGATTTTAGCGGCGCTCGTTGTATTATTCGGCATTTTCCCAAATCTATTGTCCTACAGCCTCATTCAGCCGGCGGTTGCAGCGGTGATCCCTTCTCTGATCGGTCCCGGCGAACAGGTGCCTGTTCACATTTCGCATTGGCACGGCTTTAAGCCCGAGCTGTTTATGACCATCGGCGTGGTGGCTCTCGGAACGGCTATGTATGTGACGCTGAATAAATGGAGTAAAGTTTATCAGCTATTCCCTGGAAAGGTCACATTAAATGCGCTGTATGACACGGGGCTTTATTCGGCCGAGCGGGGTTCCTATACACTGACGAAATCCTATATGACCGGATTTATCCGCACGTATCTCGTCTATATTTTCGCCTTTTTTATCGGCATCCTCGGCTTTACAATGTGGAACCAACAAGCATTTACCTTTAAAACTGATCAGCTGGCACCGATCGGCGTGTATGAAGTGGTCCTTGTGCTGGTGATTGCTGCCAGTCTTGTAACGATTCTTTCCGCAAAATCGCGATTGACTTCCATCATCGCTTTAGGGGCCGTCGGTTCGGCCGTATCTTTATTTTTCGTCATTTTCCGGGCTCCGGACTTGGCGCTGACACAATTAGTGATAGAAACAGTATCTGTGGCCCTGTTCCTGCTTTGTTTCTATCATTTGCCTCAGCTCAGCCGCCACGAGGAGCGAATGAGCTTCAGATTAGGAAATTTATTGGTGTCTGCCGGCGTTGGAATCGTCGTCGTTCTTATAGCTATTTCCGCTCACAGCAATAAAATGTTTGAATCAATTTCTAAGTATTACGTGGAAAATACGTATGATAAAGCGGGCGGAGAAAACATGGTCAATGTCATTCTCGTTGACTTCCGCGGATTTGATACATTATTTGAAGTTTGCGTACTGGGCATTGCCGCTCTCGGCATTTATGGAATGATCAAGCTTCGGTTGGAAAAGAAAGGGGGAAAATCGGATGAAAACGAATGATGTGATTTTACAAACCGCCAGTAAAGTAGTGTTCTTTATTATCATCCTCTTTTCCATCCACTTATTCTTCACCGGGCATTATCATCCCGGCGGAGGCTTCGTAGGCGGGCTGATGACGTCAGGAGCGATTGTTCTCCTGCTTCTCGCCTACGACATTGAAACGGTGTCTAAAGGCTTTCCGATCGATTATAAAATATTGATCGCCATCGGCCTGTTCTTTGCAGCCGGTACAGCCGCAGGCGCTCTATTATTCAATGTTCCGTTTTTAACGCATGCTTTCGGTTATTTCGACTTGCCGCTGCTTGGAAAGACTTCCCTGCATACAGCGGTCCTGTTCGATACGGGCGTGTATTTAACTGTCATCGGTGTGACCATGACCATTATTCAAACGATAGGAGAGAGTGAATAATGGAGATATTAATGTCTATTGTAGCTGGATTGCTGCTGGCAAGCGCCGTGTATTTGATGCTGTCTAAAAGCTTGCTGCGCATCATTATCGGCACGGGGCTTTTAAGCCATGGCGCCCATCTATTGATCCTTACGATGGGCGGACTGAAAAGCGGGGCAGCGCCGCTTTTGGGGCAGCACGCGAAAGCGTATGTCGATCCGCTGCCGCAGGCGCTGATCTTAACGGCTATCGTCATCAGCTTCGGCGTCACCGCTTTTTTTCTGGTGCTCGCTTACCGGGCTTATCAGGAGCTGGGCACCGACAATATGGACGAGATGAGAGGTACGAAAGCCAATGACTAATCTTTTAATATTGCCGATTCTGATTCCTCTTTTGACCGCCATTGTATTAATTTTCTTAAGCAAATGGATCACGGCGCAGCGAATCCTCTCTGCCGTATCGGCAGCGGGCACGTTCGCCGCGTGTATGATCCTATTGCGAACTGTGCAAGAAGACGGCATTCAAACATTAAATCTCAGCAGCTGGCAAGCGCCGTTTGGGATTACGCTCGTATCCGATATGCTGTCTGTTCTGCTCGTTTCTACATCCACGCTGATTACGTTCTGTGTGATTCTTTATTCATTCCGCTCCATCGGCAAGCAGAGGGAACGCTTCTACTATTACCCGGCAATCCAATTTATGCTTGTCGGGGTAAACGGCGCTTTTACGACAGGTGATATTTTTAACTTGTTTGTCTTCTTTGAAGTAATGCTAATGGCGTCTTATTTATTAATCGTGATTGGCGGAACAAAAATCCAACTGAGCGAATCGATTAAATATATTTTAGTCAATGTCATTTCTTCCGCCATTTTTGTCATCACGGTTGCCTTCCTGTACTCGGTTGTCGGCACATTGAATATGGCGGATGTCTCAAGAAGAATTGCCGAAATCGGGCAGCCGCCGATCATCACAGTGATCGCCGTTCTGTTTTTGATTGTATTCGGCATAAAGGGGGCCATTTTTCCGCTTTACTTCTGGATGCCCGGCTCTTACCAGGCGCCTCCGGTACCGATCCTTGCATTATTCGGCTCCTTGCTGACCAAAGTCGGCGTGTACTCCATTTTGCGGACATACTCGCTGTTCTTTTATCACGATCAGCCCTTTACCCATGAGCTGCTTAACATGCTGGCGATTCTGACGATCATCGCTGGGGTGATTGGCGCCATCGCTTACTGGGATGTCAAAAAAATTATTATTTATAACATTATTATTGCCGTCGGCGTCTTAGCGTTTGGCATTTCTCTAGCCACTGAGGAAGCCTACAAAGGAACGATCTTTTATTTAATTCATGACATGATCATCAAAGCCGCGCTATTCTTGCTGATTGGTGTTATGATCAAGATTACTGGCACAAGCAATTTACGGAATATGGGCGGATTAATCAAGAAATACCCGCTTCTTGGCTGGACGTTTCTCGTCGCGGCCTTCGCACTCGCCGGCATCCCGCCGCTCAGCGGATTTGTAGGCAAGTTTCTCATCGTACGAGCCGGCTTTGCCGAAGGTGCTTACATCGGATCGCTGGTTGTTCTGCTGTCAAGCCTGTTTGTTCTTTACTCAGTGATCAAAATCTTTATGAACGGCTTTTGGAAAGCGCCTGCTGATTATCCGGGGGAAGAAAAGCAGCCAGTTCACTATTTATGGATGCCTGCAGCGATTCTCGTCGTCGTTTCCATTCTTTACGGGGTGGGTGCGGAAGGAATGTTTCCGCTTATTTCTCAAGCCACTGATGCCCTTATAGATCCGGCAATCTATATTGACGCAGTGTTAAAGGAGTAATGTCATATGGCTTTTCAAATTTTACTTAATTTCTTTTTAGCGTTTCTCTGGATGTTTCTGAAGGTGTCCTTTACAAGCTCGACTTTCATCATCGGATATCTCCTTGGCTTGATCTTGATCTATGGCATGCGGCGATTTTTTTCCACTGAATTTTATATGAAACGGGTGTTAGCGGTCATTTATTTAATTCTTCTGTTTTTCAAAGAATTGCTCATGGCCAATATTGATGTATTGAAGGTAATACTAAAGCCAAAGCTGGATATTCAGCCTGGAATCTTTGCTCTTCCTACTGAGCTGGAGTCCGATTGGGAAATCACATTGCTGGCCAATTTAATTACGCTAACGCCAGGTACGCTCGTGGTGGATATTTCAGATGATCATAAAACATTGTATATCCACGCGATCGACTTGCCGGATGTCCATGAGGCGATTGACGGCATAAAAAACTCGTTTGAGAAAGCCATTATGGAGGTGAGCCGCAATGCTTGAAGTCGTGATGAAAATATCGCTGGTTTGTTTTTCATTAGCTATGCTCGGTCTCATCTACCGGCTGATCAAGGGACCCACCACTCCGGATCGCGTGGTAGCGTTAGATGCCATTGGAATCAATCTCGTCGCCATTGTCGGCATATTATCAATGCTGTTAAAAACCCATGAGTTTTTGGATGTCATTCTATTAATCGGAATTCTAGCGTTCATCGGTACGATCTCTTTCGCTAAATTCCTTGAGAAAGGAGAGATTATTGAAAATGAACGCCGTCATTGATGCAGCGATCATTCTCTTCTTGATTTTAGGTGCGTTTTTATGCTTAGTAGCGGCTTTTGGGGTTATTAGGCTGCCAGACATCTATACAAGGAACCATGCGGCCTCCAAAGCGGCCACCCTCGGCGTTATGTTTACGCTGATGGCTGTCTTTCTTTACTTTTACTTAATTGAAGGGCATTTTAATTCCCGAGTGCTGCTCGGAATTATCTTCGTCTTTATTACGGCGCCGGTATCCGGACATCTAATCAGTCGTGCTGCCTATAATTCCGGAGTCAAACTGTCTGAAAACAGCATCCGCGACGATTTAAAAGATAAGAAATAAAAGGTCAAACAAAAACTGCATCTCCAGCCATTGGAGATGCAGTTTTTTGGATTAACCGGACTGCTGCAGAACATTTAAAAGCTTATGCCCATCACTTGAAGCGCGGGGATCCTTCAAACACCAGCGCAGCCGTCCGTTACCTTACCAGGCTGCGCTCTCAGCCCGTGCCGCTGATGTGAGATTCGCATGGAATGGCCGATTGGACGCTTGCTGTTCACACCGCAGATTTTATGGCTTATTTTTGATGGCATTCGAAAGAAAACTGGAAAGATAGTTAAATGGACCATGCGAAATAACTGAAAGCCAAAAAAAGAACCCGGTACACTACCGGGCTCCTATTAACTAGGCGGCCTAATGAAATCTCTGTGTCCAGCTTTGGTTTGTTTTTTTGAGCTGAGATCATCCTTTCCGGACAAACTGCTTTCGCGTGCCCGAGAAAAATTCCAGCTGCTGTTCTTTAATGATCATAGAGGGTTTCTGCTTCACTGCCATCCGCCCGGTGAATCACAAGAATGCCCTCATGCTTCTTCGCATACTGTTTGGCAAGAGCTGTCAGCTCTTCCTTCGCATCCGCTTTTGCCAGCGGCTTGTGCCCGTCTTCCTTCATCAGGCGCCAGCCTCTGCCTTCATCGTCAGGCTGCACATGATACACCGGGCGGCCGCCATCGCTTCCATGCCCTTTTCCGACCGCACTGCGAGCCCGATCAATCGCAATAGCAATCGACCGGCCCTCGTCATATCCTTCATCAAGCAGGGCATTGGCAATTTCAATCGCTTTATTCCTCACCTTTAAAGGCAAATTCTTCATCGAATCAGGATAATCCTTTTGGTTCCAAGGCATCGGCCTCTCCTCCTGTCGCTGTCTATGCCTTCTTTTCCCCGATTGTTTAGACAACAAACTAGCTTTTCTTCGGAAGGACCGCCATCGTGCAGCGTGAAAGGCAAATGAGCTGCTCCTGTTCGTCTTGAATACGAATGTCCCATACCATAGTGGAGCGGCCGCGATGAACGACTTTTGCGATCGCTGTCACCGTTCCTTCCCTTTTGGCTTTCACATGATTCGCATTGATTTCAAGTCCGAAGCATATCTCTTTTTCCTGATCAATCAAATGAGCGGTCCCCACGCTGGCTGCAGTTTCGGCTAAAGCAACAGAAGCTCCGCCATGGAGAAAACCAAACGGCTGCCGCGTTCGGTCATCAACAGGCATCGTCATCACAACTTGGCCCTCCCCGATTTCCTTATACTCCATGCCTAGAGCGGATATCAGCGTCTTGTTCTGTTCCATCTGTAAGCTCCTTCCTCGCGAGTATACTTCCCTTTCACTCAAGCTTTGTTTCTATGTATTAAGTTAAACTTAGCAGAACTTCAACATTATATGCAATGATGAATAATGTATGCATCCTTTATTCCTCATATGAAAGATAAAGTGAGGAACAAAGAATTTTAAGTGGAAGAGGACAGCACCTAAATGCTCGATTTGCTCGTTCCTGCACGAAGCAGGTGAATACAATCCGCGCTGAAAGGACCGATTAAAAAAAGAAATAAATAGAATTCTGAATTTTTTCAAAATGGAACATTTCTTGCATATTACTCTTACAACACCCACTAAAGAAAGAAGGCTGACAGATGAAAAAAAAGAAAACACCCTCTTTAGCCATCGCTTTGATTCCAATCCTGGCGATGATCACATTGTTATTTATCGGTATTTTTGTATTTGAAGCAGATCCTCATATTCCCCTTCTGTTCAGCGCCATCATTGCTGCCTTTATAGCGATGTATTTGGGGCACACATGGCTGGAAATTGAAAAAGGAATCATCCGCGCCGTGTCGCTATCCTTGCAGGCGCTGCTGATTTTACTCGTCATTGGAACTATCATGGCCACTTGGCTGGCTGGCGGGATTGTGCCAACGATGATCTATTATGGGCTTGATCTTTTATCCGCCGCTTATTTTCTTCCGGCAGCGGCCGTTATTTGCAGCATTGTTGCCATTGCTTCAGGCAATGCCTGGACGGCTGCTGGAACAATCGGCATCGCGATCATGGGAATTGGCACGGGTCTCGGCATCGATCCCGCAATGGTGGCGGGAGCTGTCATTTCCGGATGCTATTTCGGTGATAAAATCTCTCCCTTATCCGAGACTACCAATATGGCTCCTGGCATTACAGGCGTCGATTTGTTCGATCATATTAAACATATGCTTTACACGACGATCCCCGCATTGCTTATTTCCGTGATCCTGTATTTCTTTATCGGCCTGTCTTTGAAAGAAAAAGCGGCCGGCCTAGAAGAAATTGCAGCTTTGCAGCGAAATTTAAGCGAAATTTTTATCATTAGCCCTTGGCTCCTGCTTGTTCCGGCTGTTGTTCTTCTATTGATTATTGCGAAGATTCCGGCACTTCCCGGGCTGGTTATCGGCTCTATTACAGGGGCATTTGTCGCTGTGCTGATTCAAGGGACGAGCATCGGCGAGGTTCTCGGCGTAATGGTTAACGGGTTTCAGCTGGAAACCGGCCACGAAATGCTGGACAGCTTATTAAATAACGGCGGTACCGAAGCTATGATGTACACCATTTCATTGGTGATGATTGCGATGAGCTTTGGAGGCATTCTGGAAGTGAGCGGCATACTAGAGACGCTCGTCCATCACTTATTAAAGCTCGCCAAATCCACGGGCAGCTTAATCGCAACAACAGCGGCCACTTGCATTACAGCAAATATTGTTGCTTGCGATCAATATTTATCCATTCTTCTCCCCGGCCGCATGTATATTAGCGCTTACCGCAAGCGAAAGCTTCATCCGAAAAATTTATCGCGCACACTGGAAGATGCCGGCACGATGACCTCTCCCCTCGTTCCTTGGAACACATGCGGAGCCTTCATGACGGCGACACTTGGCGTTTCGACCTTTCAATATGCACCGTATGCGTTTCTATGCCTGATCAGTCCATTGATCGCTCTCCTTTATGGATTCACCGGCTTTAACATTACTAGACTTTCGGATGAAGAGATGGCAGCAATGGAAGCCGAAGAGCGGAAAAACGGCACTTCTCAAGTCGCTCATGAAGAAAAGCTGCCGCGTACCTTTGACGCTCTGTAAAGCCCAATGCGCATGCATCTCATTTTTCCTAAAAAAAGAAAACAAAGCGAAGCCCCCAATTCGTTCATCGACTATTGGGGGCCGTTTGCTTTCTCAAAAATAGCCAAATGGCGGGCGGAACGGCGGATAATACGGATATGGCGGGTATGGCGGATACGGCGGACGAAGAAGAGCTCCTCCGAGAAAACCGCCTAACAGCCCTCCTACAAAAGGAGCGCCAAAAAAAGGGAGAAATCGACTGTCGCGATAATACATGTGTACTGACCTCCTTCTTTTCTTGCTTACTATGTTGTATGCAGCAAACGGGCTTTTGGCATGGGCGCCAAGTTTTCAGCAATAAAAAAACCTTTAAAGCTTTCGTCCAAAGCTTTAAAGGTTTTCCTTCTTTTCCTTACAGCATAATTGCTGCCAGCCAGCCAATGAGAATGACCGGGATGTTGAAATGCAAGAAAGTCGGCACACATGAGTCCCAAATATGATTATGCTGTCCGTCAACATTTAAACCGGATGTCGGTCCAAGCGTGCTGTCGGAAGCCGGCGATCCCGCATCTCCAAGCGCTCCGGCCGTTCCAACAAGAACGATCGTTGCCATTGGGCTAAAGCCGAGCTCTAATGCAAGCGGAACATAGATCGTTGCGATAATTGGAATGGTTGAAAAGGAAGAACCGATGCCCAATGTAACGAGCAATCCAACAATCAGCATCAGCAAAGCACCCAGCACTTGGTTGCCGCCGATTGCGCTGGCCGCCTGCTTCACCAGCTGTTCAACGTCCCCTGTTTCGCTCATCACTTTGGCAAAACCGGACGCGGCAATCATCACAAAGCCGATAAAGGCCATCATCCGCATGCCATCTGTAAGCAGCCGATCCGCCTCATTCCAGCTGATCGACTTGGACGCATAGAGAACGACGATACCGGCCAGTGCGCCAAACACCATCGATTCAGTCCATATTTGTGCAGCAAGCGCCGCGATAATTGCCACGACCGACCAAATAATTCCTTTCACAGAGTACCCTTTATTTCCTTCTAAAGTAACCGGCACGATCGGTTTATTGTAAGTTCGCGGTTTTCGGTAAGAAAAGAACACGGCGATGAGCAATCCGACAACCATGCCGCTCGCTGGAAACAGCATGGCTGTCGGAATTTGGTGCATTTCCACTTTCAAGCCGCTCGCCGTAATATTCGAGGCGATAATTTCATGAAAAATTTGCCCGAAACCCACTGGAAGCAGCATATACGGCGTGACTAATCCAAAGGTAAGAACCGTTGCCACCAAACGCCGATCCACCTGCAGTTCATTTAGAATTTTTAGCAGCGGCGGAATCAAAAGCGGAATGAAAGCAATGTGAATCGGAATCAAGTTTTGCGAGAAACAAGCCATAAGTAAAATAAAAAAGATAATCAGTGCCCGTGACAGCTTTTTAGCCCGCGTATCCCCTTGTTTACCGACATACTTCAACACAAATTCCACTAGCGCATTCGGAAGCCCTGTGCTGGAAATGGCGACCGCAAAGCCGCCAAGCATGGCATAGCTTAACGCCACATTAGCACCGCCGCCCACTCCTTCCGTAAACGCTTCAATCGTTCCATCTATTCCTAAACCGCCAATGGCTCCCCCGATCAGTGCACCCGTAATTAATGAAAAAACAACATTGACACGTAATAAACTGAGGAGAAGCATGACGATGACAGCTACTACAACAGCATTCATCTGAAATGCCCCTTTCGCTTTAGTTTGCTAAATTGGTAGAGAACTAAAATAAAAATAGCAAACCTTTGCCGTCCTTGTCAATGGTTTTTTTATCCATGTATTTTGGATGCTTATTCGTCGAAATTGGACTCTTTCATGGCTACCGCCCGTATTTCGTGCTGCTCCGCCCGAAAACTGACAAAGTCCGTCCGAAAACGAACGAACTTTGCCCATATTCATTGAATTTCCGACAGTAAATTATTGTAAATCTCTTTTTTCTTCTGCGGTCATTTTGAACGGCAGCTTCTGCTTTCTTAAGAGTTTATTATTCATTTCTGCTGAGTACAAATGTGGCCAGTGTGCGCACCATCGCACCTGTCGCTCCGGCAGGACCAAGCGCGCCAGCTTGATTTGTATCAGCCGTTCCGGCAATGTCAAGATGAACCCAAGGCGTTCCTTCAGCAAATTCGCCAATGAACCCTCCGCCCATAATGGCATGGCCCTCGCGTCCGGGTGAATTATTCAAATCCGCAATCGCACTGCTGCGGATTCGCTGTTTATCTTTTTCGGTTAACGGCAAACGCCAAATAAATTCTCCTGCTTCAAACGACGCTTCCAATACTTCTTCAAACAGCTCTTCATTATTAGTAAGCGCGCCTGTTTTATCCGTGCCAAGCGCCACGATCACACCGCCTGTCAATGTGGCTACATCAATCAAACAGCTGGCGCCGTGATGCTTGGCATATGTGACTGCATCTGCCAGCACGAGCCGCCCTTCGGCATCCGTATTGAGCACCTCAATCGTTTTTCCGCTCATAGACGTGATGACATCATCCGGCTTAAAGGCGTGACCGCTTATCATGTTGTCAGTCGCTGGAATTACAGCGACAACATTCTGATCCGGCTTTAATTCGCCGATGATTTCCATGGCGCCCAAAACCGCTGCTGCTCCGCCCATATCCGTCTTCATGCCGACAATCCCGCTTTTCGTCTTAAGCGAATATCCGCCGGTATCAAAAGTGATGCCCTTACCGACCAGCCCGATAACATTCGTCCATTCCTCTTTTGGCTGATATTTCAGCGTGATCATTTTCGGCGGCTGAGCCGAGCCTTGATTCACGGCTAACAGCGCCCCCATGCCGAGCTTTTCCATCTCTTCTTTCTCAAGAATTTCCACTTCAAACCCATACTTCTCGGCCAGCAGCTCCGCATAAGCCGCAAGGTCTGCAGCGGTCAGCATATTCCCTGGCGTATTGACAAGCGTGCGGGCGGAATTAGTTCCTTGTCCCATCACATAGCCTACTTGCAAAGCAGCCGCCGTTTCCTTTGCATCCGCCTCCGTATATACCGTTATCTGTTCTATCTGCTTTTCCGGCTCATTGGATGCTTGCTTGTACCCTTTAAATTCATACGTAGCAAGTGCAAAGGCCTCACTGAAGGCATGAGCGGCAGTCTCTGCCGGCAGCTGTTCGCAGACAAAGCTGTCAAGCGCCACCGCGAGAGAAGTAAGCCCCAGCTTCCGGCTGCGCTTAAACGCATACCCCAGAGCTTCCTTCAATTCATGAACATCAGCCTGCTTCTCCTTTCCGAGTCCGACAAACAGCAGCCGTTTTGCCGGGACGTTCCCGAAGGAAGGAACTAGAGCTACGTCATTTCTTTTAGCGGAAAGATCGCCTTCTTTCACCAGCTCCGTTAACTGGCCGTCAAATGCCTGATCCAGCTCTTCCAGTCTTTCAAATTTAAGCGGGCGGTCATACAGACCAATGATCAGACAGGATTCCTCTTGCTGGATAAATGATTGATTACTCACCTTGAACATATTTCCACCTCCTCCCTCATTATACAAAAAGGAATTTCGCCTTTCGAACAAAATCCATGCTACAATGAAGAAAATCTGCAGGAAAGAGGAGAAGCTGTATGCGTTTGATTTCTATCTGTCCAAGTAATACGGAGATACTGGCTTATCTTGGTCTCACGGACCAACTTGTCGGAGTGGATAATTATTCGGATTGGCCGCAAAAAGTAAAGACCTTGCCGCAATTGGGGCCGGATCTGAAAATTGACATGGATCAAGTCGAGAAGCTTCAGCCCGACCTTGTTATTGCTTCCTTAAGCGTGCCCGGAATGGAAAGAAATATTGAGGAATTAAAAAAGCGGCGTATCCCCTTCATTGTCACCAATCCCCAATCATTAACAGACATCGGCCACTCGCTGCTGGAAGTTGGCAAACAATGCGGGGCTTCCGCTCAGGCAGAAAAGATGGCCAGCCGCTACTTTGCCCAGCTAAAGCTTCTCCAGCAGGCCACAAGCAAGCTAACTTCGCGTCCCTCCCTATATTGGGAATGGTGGCCTAAGCCGGTCTTCACCCCTGGCAAAGTCAATTGGCTGACAGAGATCAGTGAAATAGCCGGGGCGCGGAATGTATTTTCCGATCAGGAGACGGCCAGCTATCAGACGAATTGGGAAGAAATTCGAATAAGAAAGCCCGACTATATCTTTCTCGCCTGGGTAGGCGTCCAAACGGAAAAGATTCAGCCGGCGGTTGTAAACAAGCGGCCCGGCTGGGCTGAACTGCCAGCGATTCAAAACGGAAGAGTGGCTGTTATGGAAGAATATTTATACTGCCGGCCTTCCCCGCGCGTGTTAGCGGGTCTTGATAAGCTGGTGAAAATGATCCATCCCGCTGTCGGAAAATCGATCGAGCTGGACCCGGTCTTTGCCTAAAAAAAAGCGAGTGCCGCCTTGGTGACACTCGCTTTTTAAGCACGAAAAAACGGCTCCTTATCCCAAAGCCGTTAAAACATTTGATAGCCCTTTTGACGAAGAATTCGCATCGTCATTCCTGAAGCAATAGCCCCGAGAAACCCGCATGATAAAATGACAACATCAGCAGGCTGCAGGGAGGCAATCCTTGTTCCCAAAGCCGAAAACGTTTCTCCTGCTTTGAAAACATAATCAAAGGTGCTTACTTTATCCACCATAACAATCGTAACAATCGGATAAAGAACAGCCATAATCCACGTCATTCGAAGCAGCATATTTAGCAGGAAGCCGATTCCGAAAAACAGTACGAAAAAGAGAAGCATTGAAACAAGTACAATAGCAATATGCATTTCGTCTCCCCCTTAATTACTAAATATTAGTGTACTTAATAAGGAGAGAAACGTCAAGAAAGCGGGGAATGCCCGCTTTCCTAATCTGTTCTTCCTTTCCCCTCACAGTTTCGGCATGTTTCAGACCCGCCGAGCAGCAGTTGAAAATAACCCTTGCCGCTGCAATAGCTGCAGGTCGTTTTTGTCCCTTTTTCTTTCATATCAACTTCTCCTTTCTGAATTTTCTGATAATATATCAAAAAATTCAGAAGCTTTCAATCTCCTTTTTCGCTTATTTTCATTTATTTTCGAGAAGAATCGCTGCCCTTTTTTAGGGATATTTGTCTTCTTTCCCTACCAGTCTGAAAAAAAAAGCTAAGACGGACTACGCCACATTCTGTTGCAGCAACGGCTACGTCTGCGCTCCGTTCATGTAAAAAGCCGAAAGAGGCCGCCCAAAAAGGGCGGCCTCCTGCTACTTCTTATTTAAAAAATATTGAATTTGCCTTTTTTCAGCACAAGCGCTGGACCGCCGATCATAAATAGGGCGCGGTTATCGATCATTTTTTTCATGAAGGAAGCTTTTGTTCCAGTCATCTTTTTGCCGAACGCCACACCGATCGCGTCATCGTCTCCTAAAGAGCAAACCGTACCTTTAATATCCGGTTTGAAGGATTCGAGCTCTTCTGCACTGCCTTTGACTAGCTTGACTACGTTGCGGGCGCATACTTCCCCTTGCTGCATCGCAATTTGAGCAGTTGGCGGATAAGGGCGATTAATTTCTTCGTTAATGATTAATGAAGAATCACCAATCACAAAAATGTCATCATGGCCAGGCGCACGCAAATCAGGATTTACTTTCACACGGGCGCGCATATTTTCAATTTCCGCTTTCTCAATAATAGAGCTTCCGCGGACACCGGCTGCCCAGATGACGGTACCGGCTTTAATTTCTTCCAGCTCTTCCTCGCCCTTCGCTGCTTTAATGCCCTCTGGCGTTACCTCTTTAATCGCTGTGCCAATTTTAAATTCGACGCCTTTCTTCTCTAATTGCGCAACGGCGTATTTCACTAGTTCAGGATCAAAGCCCGGAAGTACAGTAGGTGCTGCTTCCACGCAGTAAATGCGAACTTTAGAGTAGTCGATATCATACTCGCGGCAAAGCTCAGGGACGCGGTTAGTAAGCTCGCCAAGAAACTCGATGCCGGTGAAACCTGCTCCGCCGACTACAATTGCCAAACGCTCTTCTTTCTTGTCCGTTTCTGTTGCATATGTAGCAAATTGATAATCAATATGCTCGCGAATTTGCCGAGCTGTGTTTACGTTGGAGATTGTAAACGCATACTCTTTCAGTCCTTGAATTCCGAAAGTTTCTGGTTCTCCGCCTAAGGCAAATACAAGATAATCGTAGTCGATTTCCCCTGTATTTAAAATAACTTTCTTATCCGCTGTTTTCACATCTTGGACTTCTGCACAAATAAATTCGACCTTGCTGCGGTTGATCACGCTGTCAATATCATAACGAACTCGGTCATGATGCATCGTACCCGCTGATGCTTCATGCAGCCAAGTTGTTTCATAATGATAGTCATTTTTGTTGACCAATACAATATCCGCTTCGTCTTGACCCAGCATTTTTTGAAGACGTGTGACCGTCATCAAACCACCATAGCCTGCACCCAACACTACAATCTTTGGCTTTCTCACAATAATCACTTCCACCTTTTGTCCATATTTTCGCGAGCAAATCACATGAATGTATAAACGGCTTTGCAGTTACGAATTAAGAATGTGATGTTCTTCACGAATAAGTATAAAAAAATACTCTAAAAAATATAAGACCTTAACATATGCATATCTAACACAATGATATGTCTTTTCACCTCCTTTTTCAAGACATTTGACTAAAATATTTCGCCTGCCAAACCTCTTTCACCATTACAATGATAACCCTTTCAAAAAGCCTCTCACGTGTTTAAGAATAAGAAATCCGGTATGATAATAGAAGAGAGAGGAATTTCAATTAAAAGGAGGGGTTGGATGCAAGTAAATGAGCAAATATACGACATAACGGTCATCGGCGGTGGGCCTGTTGGGTTATTTACCGCTTTCTACGGCGGTATGCGCCAAGCTTCCGTCAAGATCATCGAAAGCCTGCCGCAGCTTGGCGGCCAATTATCCACCTTGTACCCTGAGAAATATATTTACGATGTAGCTGGGTTTCCAAAAGTAAAGGCGCAGGAGCTGGTGGACCGCTTAACCGAGCAAATGAAGCCTTTTTCTCCTGCCATCTGTCTTGAGCAATCGGCGCAAAGCCTTGAAAAGCTGGCAGATGGAACGTTAAAGCTCACGACTGATCGAGAGGTTCATTTCTCCAAAACGCTGATTATCACGGCCGGAAACGGGGCTTTCCAGCCGCGCAAGCTTCAGCTTCCGAATGCAGAGGCCTACGAGCAAACAAATTTGCACTATTTTGTCACGGAGCTTGAGCCGTTCAGAAATAAAAGAGTGGCCATTTGCGGCGGCGGTGATTCAGCTGTTGACTGGGCTCTGATGCTTGAGCCGATCGCGAAGGAAGTGACACTCATCCATCGCCGGGATCAGTTTCGCGCCCATGAGCATGGCGTCGAAAAGCTCCGTACTTCCCGCGTCAATATCCTGACTCCTTTCATGCCGAACGGATTGATCGATCAAAACGGGAGAATCAGTGCCATTCAATTATCAGAAGTGAAGGGGGACAAACAACTCACCTTACCCGTTGATGATTTAATCGTCAACTTTGGATTTGTTTCATCACTTGGTCCGCTTAAGGACTGGGGACTGACCATCGAAAAAAACAGCATCATCGTCAACTCTAAAATGGAGACGAACATCGAAGCAGTATATGCAGCAGGAGATGTTTGCACGTATGAGGGCAAGGTGAAACTGATCGCTTCAGGCTTTGGAGAAGCGCCGACAGCTGTCAATAATGCCAAAGCGTATCTCGATCCGAAGGCCCGCGTTCAGCCCATGCACAGTACATCATTATTTAATCAATAGCCAATTGCCGTTATTCAGCCGCCAGACAGGGTAAATGATCTATAATTTCTTTTTAAAGGGTGATTCGTGTGAATGTATTAGTGATAGGAGCTGCCGGACTGACCGGCAAGCGCGTCGTCAAGCATCTAGCAGACAGCAGCCAGCACTTGGTCCGTGCAATGGTAAGAAAAGCCGAACAAACCGACGAGATGGAGACGCTGGGAGCCAAAGCTATTTTGGCTAATCTTGAACAGGACTTCAGCTTCGCCATGAATGATGTCAATGCTGTAATATTTGCTGCCGGCTCCGGGTCGGCTACCGGCCATGATAAAACGATCGCCGTTGACCAAGAAGGAGCCAAGAAAGCGGCGGACTTCGCTAAGAAAAAAGGAATTGAGCGTTTCATTATGCTCAGCTCAATCGGCACGGAAAATCCAGCGGCCGGTCCTGCCGAACTGCGTCCTTACTTAGAAGCCAAAAAAGCAGCGGATCTCCATTTACAAAACAGCGGATTGAATTACACCATCGTCCGCCCCGGCACTCTAACCAATGAACCGGGCACAGGAAAAATCGCGCTTTCCCGCCACTTTACCGCCTTGGACAGCCGTACCATCTCCCGGGATGACGTTGCGAGGGTACTCGTTGATTCTTTATTGTTGAAAGAGACAGAACATCAAGTCTTTGAAATCGTCAGCGGCGACACTCCAATAGAGAAAGCATTGAAAAATGTCACCCGCTAAAAAAGCTTAATAAACAGCTCTTAAGGCTTGTATGATAACAGTCTTGAGGAGCTGTTTTTTTGATCAGTCCATAAAATATTATTTCAGCTTATTGATTGCATCGCTTCCTTAACCGGAATTACCTTCAATTAAAAAACATCCGCAATAAATCATTCAATTACTATAATACTAAACGCATCAAGCAAAAACTGGCTGACATGAGTCCGCTTCAATACCGTCTTTACACCAGCCAATTGACTGCTTGATATAAATTAGGGGTCACCACATTCTCGCAACATGTTTGTGCTTTTTCTTAACGCCCAAAAAAAAGCGCCACTTAACGGTATCATTCAATACGCTAAGAGACGCTATATACAAATTTATTACACTAAAGTGTGCGGTGAAATAGGTGATCCACCGTGAAGTGAATACACCATCCCCGCCGCCTAACTTGCCGGACATTCAATTATCAGCAATTCTCTGGCTTGCCGGCATTGGTTGCTGTGCGGAAAGAGGAGCCGCAGCCGCAGGAAGCGATGGCATTCGGATTATCAATCGTGAATCCGCCGCCCATCAGCGATTCTTTATAATCCACCACTGTACCTTTTAATACCGGAGCGCTTTCTTGATCGACTACGATATGAATGCCGTGCTGATGGAGCTCGATATCATCTTCTTTCACTTCATGGTCAAACCCCATGCCGTAGGATAATCCGCTGCAGCCGCCGCCGTGCACTGTGACGCGCAGGCTAGCTCCTTCTTCCTCGTTTTGCTTCATCATTTCCTTTATTTGAAAAGCAGCTGCTTCAGTAATAGTGACTACTTCTTTTTCTTGCAATGGAACCCCTCCATTCAATATGTCTTCTTATTAGTATATACACCAATTGTCTTCTTCTCAACCAAACTGCTTTTTCCTCTTCAATAAACCGCCATAAAAAAGTTCTTAATTCCTGATTATTTTCTCACACAAAAAGAGTATAATCAGATTAAGAATTAAGAATATATACCTAATTCCCGAATGGACTATAGGAGGTAAAGCCGATGGAAACAATCTCTCCATTTTACCAAAAACAAGAAAATTGCCCTTTATGCGGGCAAGTGTTTCATTCCACGAAAATGAGAACCCGCTTTGTAAAAGTGGCAGATCATGAATCAGACTTAAAGCCTATATATAAACAATCCGGCTTGAATCCTCTATTCTATAACGTCAAAGTATGCTGCCACTGCGGCTATTCATTCACAGATGATTTTTCCCCCTATTTCGCTCCCGGCGTCAGAGAGGAGCTAAAACAAAAAATCAGCGCCAATTGGACACCTCAGGATTATGGAAAAGAAAGAGACGCTCAAATGGCCATCAACAGTTACAAGCTTGCTCTATACAGCGGAGTAATCAAAAGAGAAAAGCATTTAACTTTAGCCGGCCTTGCTTTGCGTATCGCCTGGATTTATCGCGATCTTCAAAACAGCGGGCAGGAGCAGCGCTTTCTCCGGCTCGCCGCTAAGCAATATGAAGAGGCCTACTCCAAGGAGGACTTGACCGCCACAGCAATGTCCGATGTAAAGGTTTTGTATTTAATCGCCGAATTAAACCGCCGCACCCATCATATCGAGACTGCGGTATTCTACTTCTCTAAAGTCATTGAAAAACAGCGAATGGCCAATGACAAGAAAATCATTGAAATGGCCAAGGATCGCTGGTATGAATTGCGGGAAGAAAACAAGCATAGTGAAGTGAGCGCTTGAGCGGCTAGAAAGCGGTCAGATTTGACCATCCAGCAAATCTGGCCGCTTTCTTGCTCTCCGCAAAAAAGACGGTCAGGCTTCCGGCCTCACTGTTAAAACATTGGATTTTCTTCTAAGTACTGATAAATGTTATCCACCAGCTCTTCAGGCGTATCTCCGCCAACGGGCTCGCCGTTCACAAGCGCAAATAGCCCTTCTGCACATCTTGTGCAGTGGCTGAGACAGCCGTATTCTATCACATCCAGATTAGGATCACGTTCTAATATTTCAAGCGCTTTTTGCGCACCGCTTGCTAAATTGCTGATACAAAACTCAATAATTGGGTTCATTTAAGCTCTCACCTCTCTTTCTATTCTACTATCCCTTCCACTTAGAAGAAAGCGGAATTCTAGATCCTGCAGGCACAAGGCAGGCTGTAAGGGGTGAAAAACCCCGGTTAATGGGCGCTTCATCTCATTGGCAAATTCCTGCTTGCCAGTTGTGAAAACAGCCATATTTCGATATACTCGTAGTGTCTGAACAAAAATGAACTTTTTTTGACAAAATCCTGGGGGATGTCAAAGCGAAATTACATAAAGCACAAAAGGGGATATTTATATGAAACATTTAGTATTGCTTGGCGGCGGCTACGGGAATATGCGCATATTGCTGAGATTGCTGCCCAATCAGCTGCCGGATGATGTCACGATTACCTTAGTCGATAAGGTTCCTTATCATTGCTTGAAAACGGAATATTATGCCTTAGCGGCCGGCACAATATCCGATCATGAGGTTCGGGTTGCGTTTCCTGAGCATTCTCGTTTAAATCTTGTGTTTGGAGAAGTCACAGGCATTGATTTACAGAATAAGCAGGTACACCTGGAAAATCAAGAATCGATCTCTTATGATGATCTGGTCATCGGACTCGGATGTGAAGATAAATACCATAGCGTCCCCGGGGCCGATCAATATACGCACAGCATTCAGTCCATTGAGAAAGCTCGTCATACGTATCAGACGCTTTCCAATCTGCCCGCTCATTCAAAAATTGGAATTGTCGGGGCAGGGCTGAGCGGCATTGAACTGGCAAGCGAATTGCGGGAGAGCCGGCCGGATCTTGACATAAAGTTGTTTGACCGCGGACCGCGGATTTTAAAAGATTTCCCTGAACGGCTGAGTCAATATATACATAAATGGTTTGTCGAACATGGCGTGGAGGTCATTAATAACGCCAATGTGACGAAAGTGGAGCCGCAAACGATTTATAACCATGAGGATGCCTTCCCGATGGATGCTGTCGTCTGGACGGCAGGCATTCAGCCAAACCGGATTGTGCGGGAATTGGACGTCGAGAAGGACCGCTCCGGACGCGTCAAGCTGACTCCGTATCATAACCTGCCAAACAACGAACATGTATATGTGGTCGGCGATTGCGCTAGCCTGCCTCACGCACCGAGCGCCCAACTAGCGGAAGAACAAGCGGAACAGATTGTCCAAGTTTTAGCCAAACGCTGGAATCACGAACCGCTTCCTGCTGAAATGCCAGAGATGAAGTTAAAAGGGATACTGGGATCCCTTGGAAAAAAACAAGGCTTCGGATTCGTGGCCGACCGCGCCATTACCGGACGCGTAGCCCGCTTTTTGAAGTCGGGCGTTCTCTGGCTATATAAATATCATAACGGATAATCTTGAATGAAACGGCTGACTCTAGCGGAGTTGGTCGTTTTTTTGTTATATCGTTTCCTCTCTTGGGCCATACTAAAAGCTGACTATGATGATATAAGCAAAGGGAGGGATATGACCTGCGAAATTTTTTTAAAGGGAAGCAGCCAGCAGCCAATAAGGATCAGCTGGATCAATTATTGGCTGCTTGCCGTGAATCTAGTGACTTTCTTACATTCCAGCTCCGCGATAACCCAGCCTTTGTCATATCCTATTATAAGAGTTTAGTGAATCCGGATACTGTAAATCAAGAAATCTTATCCGCTCTTTCTGATAAAAAACTGCCGGATTTGCCAACAATAAAGGAACAGCTGCCAATTGAGGATTTATCCATTTTAGATAATGTTTCAGAAATTCAAGATAAATTGATGACTGGCTGTGCGATGATTCATCAAAAAAAAGCCCCGAAAGACGGCTTGCTGATTCCTGCCCCGGCTCTGGAGAAGCGGCAAGTGAATGTGCCTGAAACCGAATACTCGGTTCTCGGTCCGAAAGAAGCTTTCGTCGAATCACTGGATACGAACATCAATCTCGTCCGCAAACGCTTGCCCATCCCAGAACTGCACATGAAAGAAATAAAAGCTGGAAGACTTTCAAAAACACGCGTCAAGGTCGCTTATATTGCGGGGATTGCCAGTCAAGAAAATGTCAATACGATCATCCAAAGAATTCAGTCTATCGAATATGATCACATTCCTGACAGCTCGTTTATTTCGCAAATGATTGTGGATAATAGAAACTCTCCATTCCCGCAAATTATAGATACTGAACGCCCAGACCGCGTAGCCAGCTCTCTGGCGGAAGGAAAGATCGCTGTTTTTGTAGACGGATCGCCGCATGTATTGACAGCCCCAACGACACTGACTGAATTTTTTTCCGCTTATGATGACTACTTTTACACTTGGAATATCGCTTCAGTGTTCAGGTTAATTCGATTATTTGCCGTCACGTTCTCTGTTATTTCCACTCCTGCCTACGTGGCCGTATTAACGTATCATTATGAAATGATTCCGCAGGATCTATTAAATACTTTAGTCTCCTCGCGAAGCGGAATTCCATTTCCCCCGATTTTGGAAGCTCTGATACTCGAGCTGACGATCGAGCTGCTGCGGGAAGCCGGGGCCAGGTTGCCGACGAAGGTCGGACAAACGATCGGGATCGTCGGAGGGATCGTGATCGGAACAGCGGCTGTACAAGCGGGCCTAACAAGCAATGTGCTGTTAATAGTTGTCGCTTTAAGCGCGCTGGCTTCTTTTACTACACCTGTTTTTCAGATCAGCAACGTCATTCGGCTGCTGCGCTTTCCTTTTTTGGTTTTTGCTCAATTGCTGGGATTAGTGGGCATAGCGGTTTGCTTTGCTTTTGTTCTCGTTCACCTGCTCAAGCTCTCTTCTATTGGAAGGCCGTTTCTTACGCCTGTCTATCCCTTGAGAACTCGCGATTTAAAGGACGCTTTGTTCCGTCTGCCCTTCGACAGACAAAATTACCGTCCGCTTATCACAAGAGCTGAAGATAAAGTCCGTTTTCAGCGCCAGCCTCGCTCAAAAAATGATTGGGATATCGAGGAATCATAATGGGAGGTTATTTCAATGCTGCCACCGCCAACAGAAGACCGGAAAGTCTCCCCTTATTTTATTTTCTATATCATTGTTTCTATGCAAATTGGCATGGGCATTCTCGGCTTTCAGCGCTATATCGCCAAGTCAGCCGGACACGATGCGTGGATTTCGATCATAGTTGCCGGACTGTCCCTGCACTTCGTTATGTGGATGGCCTATCAAATATTAAATAAAGGAAACAACGATATCACCGTCATTCATAAAGAATTATTTGGAAAGTGGCTCGGCGGTCTTTTCAGTGCAGCTTTAATTATCTACCTGGTGATTCTTCTCATGACTGTCTGCCGTTCCTATATCGAAATTATTCAGATATGGATATTTCCTCAGCTGGAAACGTGGTATATGGCGCTTATCCTTTTAGTGCTGATTTACATCTACGTTACCAGCGGCTTCCGGGTTATTGTCGGGCTTTGCTTTCTGACCTTTCTCTTTACATTTCCGCTGTTTTTAATGTACGGGTTTCCTTTAAAAGAAGCGAAATTTTCTTATTTACTGCCGGTGATGGATCATTCCGTCTCTGAAATACTGGCGGGTGCAAAGACCATGGCCTTTAATTACGCCGGATTCGAAACGCTTTTCTTTCTGTATCCATTTATTAAAAATGCCCCCAGCTCCCATAAGTGGGCACAA
The DNA here is from genome assembly GCF_002797355.1 of Bacillus xiapuensis. Taxonomy (GTDB): domain Bacteria; phylum Bacillota; class Bacilli; order Bacillales; family Domibacillaceae; genus Bacillus_CE; species Bacillus_CE xiapuensis. Next base: position 65,275 of record NZ_KZ454940.1, read on the forward strand.
TACGGGGTAGCGTACAGCACCTTGACCTATATGATCACGGCGATTGTTACCTTCTTATATTTCAGTCACGGACAATTGATTCATACGATTTGGGCGACGTTAACTTTGTGGAAAATCGTCGATTTTCCTTTCATTGAGAGATTTGAATACGCGGGAATTGCTCTCTGGCTTTTTGTCATCCTCCCTAATCTCTGCTTATATACCTGGGGAGCTACAAGAGGAATGAAACAATTATTCGGCATCAAACAAAAAAAAGGACTCGTTCTCCTTCTCATTCTGACTTTTATCATTATGGTTCTCCTGACCGATCGCCAGACGATTAATCAAGTCACGACATGGACCGGTACCATCAGCTTATATATATTCTATGCTTATATTCCGTTTCTTTTCGTTTTCCAAAAAATCCGTATAAGAATGAGGAAGTCGCTATGAAGAATTTTTGGATTGGACTCCTATTCGCTCTCATCTTGATATTTAATTACCAGCTGACGCCATCCATATTGGAAGACACACAGCATATTTCCGCTATTGGCTATGACCATGCAGGAGATCACCGCGTAAAAGCCACCGCAGCTGTGCCTTTTTATCCGGCCGGTGAAAATGTGAATCCGATTAACGTCTCCTATACCGTTGAAGGCCATACAAGTAAAAGCGTGAGACAATTGTTTCAGACAGAGGCGCAAAAGGAAATAGAAGCTGGACGCATAAACAGTGTAGTGATCAACCGAAAGTTGGCGAAGGAAGGCATTCTGCATATTGTCGATTCTTTCAGCCGTGATCCTTTTATCGGCAGAGATGTTCACCTTGCCATCATCAAAGACACATCTGAGGAAATTCTGAAATATAAGTATCCCAACGCTGTTCTATCTTCGCGTTATCTCGATGATTTGCTGGATCAGGGACTGCAGGACATCATCCCTAAAACGAACCTTCATTCTTTCCTTTCGCAGTATGACGGAATGGGACAGGATCCGTTTCTTCCTTTGTTAGATTTGCGTGAAGAGCATATTCACTTTGAAGGGCTCGCTTTATTTAAGAATGATCAGTATGTCGATTCTATTTCTTACAAAGAAAGCTATTTATTTAAACTCCTGTACGAGAAATCACGGGAGGGCTTATACAATATTCGGATGGATGATGGAAGTTATCTGACGATTGAAAACGTTAGAACAAAAGTGAAGTACAATGTGCATGGCACGAAAAAACAACCAAAAGTGGAAATTCGCTTATCACTCTTGGGAGAAATTAAAGATGCCTCCGGTAAATCTCTTCATCAAAAGGAAAGAATGAAGAAAGTGGAAGAACAATGGAGGAAAGAAACGAAAAAAAATGCAGAAAAATTAGTTCAGAAATTTCAGGAGCTAAAAATCGATCCTTTAGGAATCGGAGAAAAGGTCAGAAGCCGTCAGCGGCAGTTCAGGATGGCAGAATGGGAAAGTCTCTACCCCACTGTTCCAATCAGCATAAGTGTGAAGGTGAGGACGATCGATACCGGTATTGTTGAGTAGAGTCTTTCTTTTCCGATTGTCCAGAAAAGGCACATCTTTTCCATTCGAATGGCATGATTGACAAATCGAAGCAAAGACATCCCCGCCGCTCAAAAGAAGAAAAAAGGGTAGCGTCGCAATATCCTGCTGCAGCGCCTTTGTCACCTGCATCGTGCTGGCCCGAACGAATCAGATCGCCCGCTTAGACTGTTTGGGCTCCGCTCCATTTTTGAAATGGGAGTTCTCCGGCAGTTTAAGAAGAGATCAAGAATCTTGATGACGGTTGCTTCTGCAAGCTTTTTATCTCGCTTAGAGCAAAGCAGCCTTAGCCAATGCATCAGCAAAGGCTAAAGCTGCTTTTTATTTGGCAATGTTGAAATTGCTGCTTTATTAAAATCCTAAAGAAATGTATTTAATCTCCAAAAATTCCTCAATGCCGTAATGACCGCCTTCACGACCAAGACCGCTTTCTTTATAACCGCCGAACGGAGCCTGAGCCACAGACGGCAAGCCGTCATTTAAGCCAATAATGCCGTATTCTAATCCTTCGGCGATTTCAACGGCTTCTGAAATATTCTCGCTAAATACATAGGCGGCTAGACCGTATGGTGAACGATTGGCGCGTTCAATGACTTCTTCATTTGTTTGGTAAGTGGTCACCGGGGCCAATGGGCCGAAAGTTTCCTCGTTCATGCACATCATATCATCTGTGACACGGGTTAATACGGTCGGCTCGACAAAATAACCTTTCTGATCTTTTGCCTGGTGGCCGCCGATGAGAATTTCGGCCCCTTTTTGCTTGGCATCCTCAAGCTGGCTGATGACCTTTGCCACCGCTTGCTCATCAATCAGCGGGCCGACGGTGATGCCTTCCTCCAAACCATTGCCCATTTTAAGTTTGCCCACTTCTGTTCGAAAGGCTTCAGCAAACTCAGCTTCCATTGATTCATGAACATAAATGCGATTGGCGCAGACGCATGTTTGGCCGGCGTTGCGGAACTTGGAGGCGATCAGGTTCTGCGCCGCTTTTTCAATATTGGCGTGAGCGGTGACGATAAACGGAGCATGCCCGCCCAGTTCGAAGGAGACTTTCTTCATCGTATCAGCTGCGCCGCGCATTAATAGTTTCCCAACTTCAGTGGAGCCCGTGAAAGAAATTTTGCGCACTCGGCCATCTTTCAGCCACGCTTCGCCAATGGCTTGCGCATCTCCCGTCACCAAGTTCAACACCCCTTTTGGAATGCCGGCTTCCTCCGCCAGCTCCATAAGCCGAATCGCTGTTAAGGGCGTTTGTTCTGCTGGCTTAATCACTGCTGTGCAGCCTGCTGCTAAAGCCGGCGCTACTTTTCTCGTAATCATTGCGGCAGGAAAATTCCAAGGAGTTATCGCTGCTATTACACCCACCGGCTCTTTTTGCACAAACAGCCGTTTACGCGGATGAGAGGATGGAATTGTCTCCCCGTAAATCCGTTTCCCTTCCTCTGCATACCAAGAAATGAAACTGTTGGCGTAGCTAACTTCACCGATTGCTTCCGGCAGCGGCTTTCCTTGCTCTTCCGTCATAATCCTGCCAATTTCTTCTTTATTTTCATCAATTAAGCGGTACCACTCATTTAAATAAGCCGCACGTTCGCCAGCTGTCAGCTTTGACCATTGCTTAAAGGCAACGTAAGCGGCATCCGCTGCCTGCTCGGCTTCCTCTTTTCCGCCCTCCGGCACAGCTGCAATCACTTCGTTAAGTGCTGGATTGACTACTTCAATTTTCTTTTCGGTATCTACCCATGCGCCGTTAATATACATTTTCCAATTCTTCATGCTCATTTTCCTCCTTTATACTTGTCTGATTCCACATCTCGTATCGATTTCGCTGCATTTGCACAAAGAAGAACAAGCCCATCCCCATCCATCCGGCGATCATTAACCATTCATGCGGCCACAGGAGCGCAGCGGGCATGCCGGGCATATATAAAGCAATAAAGCAGATGCTAAGCGCGATCGCCATATAGCCTGCTGTATTCCTTTTCCCTGCACGAAACGGACGAACCATTTCGGGCTCCTTTCTACGCAGCCGGACAAATGCCAAAGCGACTAAAAAATAGGCGGAGACGATTCCAAGTCCGCCGGCATTAACGATCCACTGAAGCGCCGGTCGGCCTAACAAAGGAGAGAGCGCGGCGATTGTGCCAAGGAAGAGAATCGCATTAGAAGGAGTTTTAAATCTCGGATGGAGCCGTCCAAACCACGGGGGCAGCATTCCATTTTGCGTCATCGTATACAGCACTCGGCTGCCGCCGATAATAAAGGCGTTCCAGCTTGTGACAATTCCGCAAATCCCGCCCAATATTAAGATTTTTGCGAAAACTTCTGATCCAAAAACAGCGGCCATCGCATCGGCTGTCGCTAATTGAGATACAGCCAGAGCTTCTTTATCCAATGCTAATGATACACCAAAAGCAATCGCTAAGTAAAAAACAACGGCACAGCTAACAGAGAGAATCACTATTTTCCCTATATCTCTAAATGGAATATGGGCTTCGCGAGCCACTTGAGGAATAACATCAAATCCAACAAACAGAAAGGGGATCATGATTAAGACGGCCATTATTCCAGCCGCCCCATCGGCAAAAAACGGCTGCAAGTTCCGCGGGTCCCCATTTACAGCTGAACCGAAAATCAGCATAAGTCCAATGAGAATAATCGCACTGGTCAGCACCACCTGCGCAATAGCCGCTTCCTTAATGCCAACAAAGTTGATCAAGGTCAGCAAAACAGCTCCTGCTGTTCCAATCAGCACCCAGTTAATATAAACATCCCAGCCGGCAATGGTCCATAAATAGCCTGCTTGATAATTAGGGATAAGATATTCTATTACGGTCGGCAAAGCCACCGCTTCAAATGCAACGACCGACACATATCCCAGCGTCAATGCCCAGGAGGCAATAAAGGAGGCTTTTCTGCCCAGCCCGCGGCTGACATGGTGATTGATTCCCCCTGAGGGCATGGCAGCAGAAAGCTCTGCATAGGTTAAGCCAACAAAGATGACGAGCAAGCCGCCAACAATAAAGGCAATCAAGGAGCCGATTGAGCCGGCCTGCACAATCCAATTGCCCGAAAGAACTACCCATCCCCAGCCGAGCATGGCGCCCATTGCTAAAAATAAGACATCGATTTTAGATAAAACTTTTTTCACCTCGCGGCTTTTTGTCTCCATCTCCTTCAGTCCCCTCAATATATTTTCGAACTTTCCTCGCTGCTGAGGATTGACTGATGCCAAGAGCTTTGGCGACTTTGTAGGTGGATGAAAATTGTCCATAAGCCTGAACGATCATTTTCCGCTCAACTTCTTCTACCATTTTCGGAAGGGTCTTCCCTGCTGTTTCGGAAAGCTCCTGCGGAAACATCTCCAGCGGCAAATCATGAATGGTAACGATTTCATCACTGGTCACAACTAATCTTTCCACCATGTTTTCCAGCTCCCGGATATTTCCTGCCCACTCGTGGTGTAAAAAAGCGTGGAGAACCTGTGGAGAAAAACGGATTTGGCTGTTGTATTGCTGATTGAAATAATCGAGAAAATGATAGGTTAACGGAATGATATCTTCCTTCCGCTCCCGCAGAGGCGGAATATGAATGGGAATGACATTCAGCCGGTAATATAAATCCCGGCGAAAGCTCCCCTGCTCCGCCATTTTTTTCAGATCTTTATTCGTCGCGGCAATGATTCTTACATCCAGTGAGATCGGCCTTGCCGCTCCTACAGGCCGGATTGTCTTTTCCTGAAGGACGTGCAGCAGCTTTCCCTGCACGGCTAGCGGCAATTCCCCGACCTCGTCTAAGAATAGCGTGCCGTTATGGGATAATTCGATCAGGCCCTTTTTTCCTTCACGAAACGCTCCGGTAAACGTGCCGCCTTCATAGCCAAATAGCTCAGATTCAACTAATTGTTCAGGAAGCGCCGCACAATTGATTTCGTTCAGCACTCCATTCCTCCTGTTGCTCAGCTGATGAATTGAGCGGACAATTCTGCTTTTTCCAACCCCTGTTTCTCCCAGCAGCAGAACAGTCGAATTGACTTTCGAAATTTTTCTGACGAGCGTCATGACTTTCCCCATTTGTTTGCTTTTGGAAATGAGACCGTCTAATTCATGCGGTTCATTCACTTCTTTTTTATACGTGGCCAGCTGACCCTCCAGCTCTTCCAGCTTATTTCTCAGCTGCATAATTTCCGTTAAATCACGCGAATAGCTGATGACGCTCTTTAAAGACCCGTCTGGATTAAATACCGGTTTCGTACGCACATGGAAATAGCGGCCGTTATTCGTCACCTGAAACAATTCCATCGGCTGCTTGCTTTCAATGACCTTTAAGGTAGCAGAAGGATAGAAAAGACCCATCTTTTCCAAGTCCTGTACGTGCTTGCCCACCAGATCCCCTGCTTCAGGATAATTGTTTTGGCAGGTTGAATTCACTCGAATGATGACTCCTTCCGCATCCGTCATCAGAATTTCATCGAAAGACGATTCAAAAATATCAAATAATTCGTCACGCACTAAATCCTGATTCCTCATCATAATCAGCTACCTCCCGATCGTCTTTCCCTTCATTATAACAAAAAAGGTTTTTCAGGAGATTAGCTGCTTCCTTAAGCCTGTACAGATAATTGGGATACAGCTGCTTCGAAAGCGTCGTCTAAAATAGCCAATCCTTCTGCTACTTGTTCATCGGTGATCACAAGCGGCATTAAGAAGCGCAGAACATTGCCATAAGCGCCCGCACTAATAACTAGCAGCCCGCGGTTATTCGCTTCGACAATAATGGCATTCGTTAGTTCTTTATACGGTTGCTTCGTTTGGCGATCCTTGACAATTTCTATTGCCACCATTGAGCCGAGGCCCCGGATATCGCCAATTTCCTGATGCTTCTCGGCTAATTGGCGAAAATGTTCCGCCACCCATTTTCCCAGCTCTTCTCCGCGCTCGTTCAAGCGCTCTTCTTTCATAATATCGATCACCGCTAAAGCTGCCGCACATCCAAGCGGGCTTCCAGAATATGTTCCACCCAGTTCTCCAGCATTGGCGACCTCCATTATTTCTTTGCGCCCTACGACCGCGCTAATCGGCACACCGGCAGCCATTGATTTAGACACGGTCATTAAATCTGGCTCAATGCCAAAATGTTCAATTGCAAATTGTTTGCCTGTCCGACCAAATCCCGTTTGAATTTCATCCGCAATAAATACAATGCCATGCTGCCGGCAAATGTCATACACCGCTTGAATAAAGCGCTTAGGAGCTGGAATGAAACCGCCTTCTCCTTGCACCGGCTCGATAATGGCCGCCGCAATCCCTTCAGGCGCCACATCATTGACGAAGAAGTCTTTGAATTGATCTATGATCATATCGATATACTGTTCTTCCGTTACGCCATCAGGACGGCGGTATGTGTACGGAAACGGCGCTTTATATACTTCTGGTGCAAACGGTCCAAACTCGAATTTATAAGGCTTCACTTTACTGGTCATCGTCATCGTGAGTAAAGTGCGTCCATGATAAGCGCGGGAGAAGGAAATAACTCCGCTGCGCTTTGTATATTTGCGCGCAATTTTCACCGCGTTTTCAACGGCTTCTGCCCCGCTGTTTAATAGGATAGCTTGTTTAGCATGTTTTCCCGGCACAAGTTCGGCTAACTTCTCACAAAGCTCAATATACGGTTCATACATCATGACATTGAACCCCGGATGAATATATTGGTCAATTTGTTTATGCAGCGCTTCAACTACTTTCGGATGGCAGTGGCCGACATTCATCGTACCGATTGCTCCAACGAAGTCGATAAAGGTATTGCCGTCTACATCGGTGATTAAAGCGCCCTCTGCTTTTTCCGCAAATGTCGGAACGCCATTGGACACACCTTTGACGACAGCCGCTTGTCTTCTTTCTAATAATTTCTTCGCTTTTTCTCCCGGCAGGCTTCCTGTAACTTTCGCAAATTTTCTAGTCATGTTCATTCCCCTTCTTCCCCAAAGTATTTGCATAACAAATAATGCAAATACTGTGCCAATTCAGAAAACGTGATAAAAATCACACTAAACATCATCGATCTAAAGCTTTCTTAAGTCAAAATTGACTTGATTAAGTCAATTTTGACTTAAGAAAGTTAAAAAGAAGAGCAGGCAGCGCCTACTCTTCTGGAATGAGTTCAGCTCGATAGCCGTACTTCTCCATTTCCCTATATATCACTTTTAACTTTGGGTTTCCTTCCCCAACGATCCTGCCTTCAAGAAGCACAACCGGATAAAACAGCTCTTCTTCAATGACGCGCTTGGCAAAGCTTTTTTTCTCTTCATCTTCAGGCGGCGCAAAAATATCCACATAGCTAATCAGAAACGGCTGCTTCGGAAACTTTCTGGAGATAGCTGCTTCCAGCCACTCATATGTCTCTTTTGAAGAAGGCAAATTCACACAGCTGGGACAAAGCTGCTCCGTACCGTAGACAATAATCTCAACTTGTTTGTTCATTCTCTCCCCCACTTTGCAACTCTTTCTCCTTATTGTATCGAAAATTAAACGGATCCGATATAGAAAGATGGCCATGTTGAGAATGTATATCCCGCATGTAAGTTGCCGTTCGTTCAAGCCTGCACGAAGCAGGTGATATAGACGCTGCCATATTAGCCATTATGCTTCTATTCAGCTGCGGGGGTGAACGAAAATCCCGACTGTTTGATCGTTCACTTGATTAATCATGGATTTTTTTATTTATAGTCATTATAATAGGAACAAGAAAGGAGTCGATATAAATGGCAGATCAGCAAATAGTTGAACAAGTAAAAGAAGTCTTAGATAAATTGCGCCCGTTTTTACTTCGCGACGGCGGAGATTGTGAACTTGTAGATGTGGAGGATGGCATCGTTAAGCTGCGCTTGCTCGGCGCTTGCGGCAGCTGCCCAAGCTCCACCATCACATTAAAAGCCGGCATTGAACGCGCTCTGCTTGAAGAAGTTCCTGGCGTTGTTGAAGTAGAACAGGTATTCTAAAGAATTATGCTCGTCTCGTTGAAGCGCACCCCGGAAGTTAGAGTCAAAACCTGGCTTTCGGGGTGTTTTATTATGGAGATTAGAGCTGCGCTTAAAAGCTGGCGGCTGAATAGAAGAATCTGAATGCCCTCCCCGGGTACAAATGGCTCAACGATTCAAACTGCTCAGAAAAAAGGCCCGAGCATAAGACCGCTCCGGCACAGCTTACGATCGAAAGCTCAAAAGATCTTTATTGACTAGCGTTTTCGGAGGACGTCCGTCAAAGATGGCATCAAGGTTATCGCAGCACACTTCCATCATCGCCAGGCGTGTTTCTTTCGTAGCGCTGCCAATATGCGGAAGCGCCACGATGTTGTCCAAGGCTAGGAGCGGATGATTGGCAGCGATCGGTTCCTGTTCGAATACATCCAATCCGGCGGCTGCGATCTCTCCCGCCTGCAGCGCCTCTAGCAGGGCCCGTTCATTAATGATCGGTCCGCGGCTGGCGTTGATGAAGATGGCGTCTTTTTTCATTTTTTGAAAATGCTCGCGCTGGAATAGGCCTTTTGTTTGCTCAGTTAGCGGAGCCAAGCAGATAACGAAGTCCGCTTGTTCCAGCAATTCATCAAAGGTGCAGTAGCGGGCGCCCAGCATTTCTTCAGCCACTTCATGACGGCTGCGATTATGATAAATGATATCCATATCAAAGCCAGCAGCTCGTTTGGCTACGGCGGTTCCAATCTTGCCCATGCCGACAATACCGATCGTTTTATGATGCACATCCACCCCGACTAACTGCATCGGAGACCAGCTTTTCCACTGATTCTGTTTAACAAAATCCGCCGCCTCAATCATCCGGCGAGCGGTGGCCAAAAGCAGAGCAAACGTTAGATCGGCCGTCGTGTCAGTCAAGACATCCGGCGTATTGCAAACCGCAATTTGATGCCGGCTCGCTGCAGCCAAATCAATATTGTCATAGCCAACCGCCATGTTTGCCGCCACCCTTAACTGAGTAGCATGGGAAAACAGCTCCTCGTCAAGCTTGTCTGAAATAACGGATATCAGGGCATCGGCCGTTTTCACCTTTTCCAGCAGCAGCTTTCTCGGCACTGGAATCTCCTCTTCGGGCCATATTTCAACTTCATACCTTTTCCTTAATCGTGAAATGATTATATCCGGCAATTTTCTAGTGACATACACATACGGTTTCACTATTCCACCTTCTTTCCGCATCCCTTTGCACTTCCATATTACCACAGCTTTCCTTACTTTAACCAAGCGATCTCAGGAATTTGCATGGCGCTCACCCGCACGCCCGCCCTTTCGTAAAAGGACGCTAAAAACTGTTCATATTCCCGCGAGTGCTTGATATACTTTTTCAACTCTTCCTCTTTTTCTTTTTTGACATGGAGAGAAGAAGTCGAAGCGTGAATCGCCGCACAGTCAAAATAATGCTGAGGAAACAGCAGACGGGCATAGATCATGCGCCAGGAAAACGCGGAGAATGGCTCCGCTTGCTGATATTCGTGTAGAAAGCTTTCAAAACGGGAACGATAAAGAAGAGTGCCTTCCCAATAAGAAGAACGCAGCCATTCGGACACATCCCGTACGCGATGATCATACGCCCAGTCGAACGGATTCCGCATTATCGGAGCCTTCTCCCAAACCTGAGGACGAAAGGATTTATGGCAAATTGTACCATAATCACTGGACTCTGGGCGTGCATCCATTTCCGTATCAGCCACATATTGAATAGCATTTTCTGCCATGCCCATATAATAAGGGTAGCTTTCAATTACTAAAGAAGCAAACGGTTCATCAGGCTGTTTTTCCATCATCTTGCTCACCGATTTTTCTAATGTCTCAAGCTGCTTCTCCCATATGTTCTTCCACTGGGCGAATTCACTCGCTTTCTTTATTTCAAGAGGAAGTGTTTTTCCCCTGCTGTGAAATTTGAACAGGCTGGAAGCGGAGAAAGAGTAGCGGGATGTCCGCGGCTTACTGACGAGAACGGCGTAATCCTTCTCTTCTTCCGTCACTAGGAAGTGGCCGCCCGCTGCCGGCACGAAAGCGGCTACTTTGCGGTCTCCCTGCCGAATGATATGCTGTGACATCTGGTGCAGCTCGTATAAATATTGCGGTTCTTTGTTCGTTACATCGACAATAGTATAAAGTAATCCCTCACTTTCATAATGCATGCCTTGCGAGGAACGGACTCCTCTGTCCGTCTGAATATGAAACCGCCGCTCTAGCAATTCCTTTCCATCCATCCTGCACCCCTCCTTTTAGTTTAGATGGCGGGTTGACGCGGAAATCGGTGCCTAGCATTTTGTGAAATGAAGGATATTCACTTCTTAATCTGGAATTATAAGACTGCGGGAATATCTGTTACTAACATATTAGAGAAAAAGGTGATTATATGACTGTCAATAAAAAACAAGTAATGAGCATGTCAGAAAAAACAGCGCGGCGCTGGCTGAAAGAGAGGGGCGTAACGATGGAGGACATCGCCGAGCTGGTGCTGTTTTTGCAAAAGAAATATTATCCCGATTTAACGCTCGATGAATGCAAGGAGAATATTGAACATGTGCTGAGAAAACGCGAGGTGCAAAATGCCATTATAACCGGCATTCAGCTAGATATGCTAGCGGAAAAAGGATTGCTAGATGACCCGCTGCAATCTATCATCGCCACAGATGAAAGCCTATATGGCATTGATGAGACGCTGGCTTTGGCCATCATCAACGTTTACGGCTCCATCGGCTTCACGAACTACGGATATATCGATAAAGAGAAGCCTGGCATTTTGCAATATTTAAATGATAAATCTCATGGGAAAGTTCATACCTTCCTTGATGATATCGTCGGTGCCATTGCCGCAGCAGCTTCAAGCCGGCTAGCTCACCGAGCCGCTAATACGGAGTAAAGGCAAAAAGGCTGTTCCCGGTTAATGGTTCGGGAACAGCCTTTTCGAGATTTTCCTTTTAGAGCAGCCATTCGTCAAGCGTGCGGACGGTGTAGGTCGGCTGCACCTTGACTTTTTGCAAGTGCTCAGCTTGAGTAACACCTGTATGTACAAGCAGCGTGTCCATTCCCGCTCGAATGCCTGCCAAAATGTCGGTATCATAATTGTCGCCCACCATGAGCGTTTCTTCTTTTTTCGTACCAAGCACTTTAAGAGCCTGTTCCATAATAACGGATTCCGGCTTGCCGATGAAAATCGGTTCCGTACCCGTTGAAACAGACACGACAGCTGTGATGGAGCCGTTTCCTGGCAATAAGCCTCTTTCCGTCGGGATAGCAACATCGCCATTGGTGGATATAAATATCGCCCCGTTGCGCACAGCTAAACAAGCAGTCGCCAGCTTCTCATAATTGATGTTTCGGTCAATCCCCACGACGACAAAATCCGAATTCTCATGATCGACAACTGCATGCCCTCTTTGGGTCAAAGCAGAGCGGATGCCCTCTTCGCCGATCACATACACAGAGGCCTTTTCTTTCCTCTCTGCAATGAAATTAGCGGTCGCCATCGACGTCGTAAACACCTGTTCTGGCGTTGCCGGGATATCGAATTTCATCAATTTCTCCGCTACTTGCTCGGGCGTGCGGGAAGAATTATTGGTCACAAATAAATAAGGGATTTTATGAGCAATTAACCGCGTGATAAAGTCCCCCGCTTGTTCAATTTTCTCCGTTCCCCGGTACATCGTTCCATCTAAATCAATTAAATATCCTTTGTATTCCTTCACGAATGCTCACCTCCGTTATATGTAAAAAAACACCTCGTAATTGAGCAATAGCCTGCCAGCTGCCCCAAAAAACACTTTCCTCTAAAGAAAGTGCAGAAGATTAAGGTATAAAGGCTGAAACCGGTCCCAATTCATCAGTCAAATACGCTCTTACCTTTTCCGGAAAACGCTGCAAAGAAGTGAAATGTTGGCGGAATAATCGTTCCACTTCTTTATGCTCAATATTCTTATATTGCTGAATAATCATTTTTCGCAGGCTCACGATCTCTTTAAGCGAAGCCGTCATCTCATGGGAAATAACGTTCTCATCATCCAGGATGGTGATAATATCCTCATAGCTGCCCGGATCTCTCATAATGAATCCGTCAATCATCGCGTTGCCTACATCCAGCATAGATTCAATAACTGTATGGGCAATGCGTTCCAACGCCGCCTGCTCCAGCGCTGTTTCAAAGTTTGACTGTTGCGCAAACAAAGACAGCTGTTCTTCCATAAATTTCAATGTCTCTTCGATCTTCTGACGATCCACGAAATACACAGCGAGCACCCTTCCATTGCTTTCTTTTTCTTCCTTTCCATTTTACCATGAATCCTTTGAGAAAACATACCTGCCGAACGCAGGCAAACATGATACAATCATGAAAAATGAACAGGAGGAAAAACCGTGACTGAAAGATTTTTTCTTTATGATGATACGGAACAAACGAAAACGAGATTTGTCAGCTTTATGGGGGAGCATCAGCGTTACGATCTCGCTCTCATACAGACGGAAAGGTATTACGGGAAACGGCTGGTGCTCGACATCCAAGGCGGACGTTTTGCCATTATCGGCCATGATGATTTAGAAGAACCGGGCTATGTGGAGGAGGCCTTCAAGATGCCCGCAGAGGAAGCGGAAGAATTGCGCGCCTTTCTTTATGAAGTCCTGTAGGCATAAAACCGGCACAGCCGGATATCCTAAAAGAAACTTGCTTGGGAGGTGCCCGATATGACGTGGAGCGATCACAGAGAAAAGGATGAGCCGTACAGCGATTTTTCAAACGTGGAAGCGAGCCGCAACTATTTAGTGCCAGAACAAATGCCGGAAGGTCCTTATGGATCGCCGCGCAATAAAGATGAGCCCGTTGAAAATAAATCGACACCTTGGAGAAAGGGCCAGCGGTATTACAGCGCCTTTAATTACGAGAATAAATCATTGCATCAGGATTTGCCTCGACAAATCGACGGGGCTCACCCGCCTCATGACAATCCCGATGAACGCCAGGAACCATCCGCTCAGGACATTCCGCCGAATACGTAAGAAAAAGGCTGACAGAAGAACAGATTCCGTCGCTATATTCAATAACAGGGAGCCTTTCTTGAATATAGCCTTTGGCGCGGCAATCTGGATTCTTTCATGTCAGCCTCTCTATTTATTCACTTTTTTTGCGACAAAATAGGCGCAGCCGAAATTGCAGTACTCATATAAATACTCCTTCACTGTGCTGATTTTGGAATCAAAGGCAGCCTTCGGATTTTTATCCTCATAAAACCCTTTCAGCCGGAGCTGGCCGTAGCCCCAATCCCCCACAATATAATCATACTTCGTTAAAATTTCACTGTACCGTTCACGAAACACCTCTTCATTAAACCCGTTGTTATGCTGGTCAATGATTTCATAGCAGTGATTATGAATACAAACCATAATGAGCCCTCCTTCCTTTTTCATTATAGCGGATCAGCCATTAATTACTAAGAAAAAAATTCACCCCCGCAGGGCAAGCTAGTTCTCGAGGGGGTGTAGTTTTGAAAAAATCATTATTAGCGGCAGGACTTGCGAGCTTCATGCTGTTAAGCGCTTGTAATTTAAACGATCAAAACCGGGCGGCCGAAGGATTATATAAAGAAAACGGCAACACCATTAACGTCCGCGACCGATCAGATCTTTATAATATGAATGGCGACCGGGATAACACCCGCAATATTATGACGGATAACCGCTCAGACGACAGGTTTGGTTATGTTCGCCAGCAAAAGAGCCCGATTCAAGGAGAAACCGTATCGTATGACAGTTTGTATACAATGGACCGCGAACGGACCGCTGATGCGATCAGTAAACTAAGCGCAGCTCTTCCAACGGTCAATGATAGCTCTGTGCTCGTGACAGACGAGGAAGTATTAATCGCTTATGATACTGACGCCAAAACGGCAAAAGAACGAAAAGAAGCAGCGGACCAAGTGAAAAGAACAGCCATGAGTGTAGTTCCACGCTGGTATAATGTGTATGTGACAGACGATACCGGCCTTCGCCGTGATATTGAAAACATCGCTCCAATGGGGACGAACGGCAAGGGCTCAGAAGATACGATCAAGCGCACCGTTGATTTAATGAAAAAAAGCTCCCCTCAAGGGTATACGATCTCTGACGGCAATACGAACAAGATGAAATAACTGGAGTCCGCATAACTTATAGACAGAAACCGCTTGCATACGCTGGCATGGCTACTGTACTTTTGTAAAGCGGAAAAAAGTGCCCGGCGCCTTTTCATGGCTGCTGGGCACTTTATTTCTATGCTCTAACTTCCCCTTGCTCCTGTTTCGCCTTAGCAGCAGAATTCACCTGCTCATCCGCATGATAAGAGGAACGTACGAGCGGCCCCGCTTCACAGTGGCTGAACCCTTTGGACATGGCGATTTCACGCAGTTCAGCAAACTCATCGGGATGATAATACTTTTGCACTTTCAAATGCTTTTTCGAAGGCTGCAAATACTGACCAATAGTTAGAATATCCACGTGATTGGCCCGCAGATCATCCATCGCTTCAATGATTTCTTCCTTTGTCTCACCAACGCCAATCATAATGCTGGATTTGGTCGGTATATCCGGCTGCATTTCTTTCGCGCGGCGCAAAAACTCAAGAGAACGCTCATATGTCGCACGCGCACGAACTCTCGGAGTCATGCGTCTGACCGTTTCAATATTGTGGTTTAAAATATCCGGACGAGCATCCATCAGCGTTTGCAGATTCTCTTCGACTCCTCCCATATCGGAAGGCAACACTTCAATTGATGTAAATGGATTTTTCCGGCGAATCGCCCGCACCGTCTCCGCGAATACCGCTGCGCCACCGTCTTTTAAATCATCGCGTGCCACCGCTGTCACCACAACGTGCTTTAAATTCATTAATTGGACAGAATCCGCCACTCGCTCTGGCTCTTTCCAATCAAGCTCCGTTGGAAGACCAGTTTTAACGGCACAGAAGCGGCAAGCGCGCGTGCAGATATCACCAAGGATCATAAAGGTAGCCGTACGGCGAACCGCCCAGCATTCATGAATATTCGGACATTTCGCTTCTTCACAAACCGTATGTAATTGTTTCTCACGCATCATTTTCTTCAGGCCGGTATAATTTTCATTCGTGTTCAGCTTTATTTTCAACCAATCCGGTTTACGTAAATATTCCTCTTTATTCCCCACTCTCTTCATCTCCAATCATTCTGTTATAGGCGAAAGAATTCTGCCGCTAAAACAGACCTTTTCGTAAGAATCTTGCTCTGATGTCACTTTATCACAGTACAATTGTTAACACAACCGATGGCGCTTTCATAAATTTCCTCAATTTAACATGAATGAAAAAAGCAAGTTTTCACAGAATAAACAGCAAAAGCTTAACTTGGGAGGGAGTATTGTTGCTCAAATTGGCTGTCCTGTTTTTCCTGTGCTTTCCCTTGCTGGCGGTTCCTGCCGCAGCAGAGGAAACGAACCGCGATCAGCAAATGTACCAGCAGCGCATGCAGCTGTTTAAAAAGATGGAGGCCGTCACTTCCATCCCTTGGTATTATTACGCCGGCATAGATCAATATGAAAGAAATTTGCGCTTCGTTCGCAAGGATTTACCCAAGCCCAAAGATGGCATCTCCATCTACATACCAAAAGAAAAATGGACAGGGCTATTGAATCCGAACAAGGAGGATACCAGCCCGCTTACTATCGCCGCCTTTCAAGGGATCGGAGCGGATGGCAATGGCGATGGTTTGGCCGAGCGGATGAACAGCGAAGATATAATAGCAGCGGTCGGCCGTTACCTGCTGTCTTACGGCACGGATCACGACAGCATTAAAATCGCTTTATGGCGCTATTATAAGCGTGATAAAGCCGTAAGTCTAATCATTGGAAACGCCAAAATGTACAAAGCTTTCAATAAGTTGGATTTACAGAAAAAGGTATTCCCACTGCCATCCAATTACAACTACACCTACAAAAACACCTGGGGGGCCGCCCGCGGCTGGGGGGGCAGACGAATCCACGAAGGAACGGATATCTTTGCCGACCACGGAGTTCCTGTGCGCTCGACCAGCTATGGAATTGTCGAAATGAAGGGCTGGAACCGATATGGAGGCTGGAGAATCGGCATCCGCGATATTAACAACACCTATCACTATTACGCCCATTTAAACGGCTTTGCCAAAGACTTAAAACTGGGCCAAACCGTTCAGCCAGGCACATTGATCGGCAGCGTCGGCAGCACCGGATACGGACCGCCCGGAACATCCGGAAAATTCCCGCCCCATCTTCATTTTGGAATGTACAAAGACAACGGCCGAACCGAATGGTCATTCGACCCCTACCCCCACCTAAAAAACTGGGAAAAATAGAAAAGCGGAAGGCGCTCGTTCAGCGGCGACCAGCTCAAGATCAGCTGACTGCAAGGTTGTTCTTGAACCTTGAAGACAGATGAGCTTGTGACCTCGAGCCGCTAGCGCCTGCAGCTGGATCACGAAAAGCGGAAGGTGCTCGTTCAGCGGCGACCAGCTCAAGATCAGCTGACTGCAAGGTTGTTCTTGAACCTTGAAGACAGATGAGCTTGTGACCTCGAGCCGCTAGCGCCTGCGGCTGGATCACGAAAAGCGGAAGGCGCTCGTTCAGCGGCGACCAGCTCAAGATCAGCTGACTGCAAGGTTGTTCTTGAACCTTGAAGACAGATGAGCTTGTGACCCGCGGGCTCGCTCTATTGAAAATTAGGGAAGGGACGAAAACTTATTTATATGAAAGAAACAAGGCCTGATTCCGGTGCGGAACCGGTCTCAGGCCTTGCTTGGTATGGACTAAGGCAAAGGGAACCTCCAAACAGCGGGAGTTTGCTTCCATTTCAATCTCCGTTTTTGAAAAGAGAACAAAGACTGCCAGCGTCCTGTTGCAACGCCTTTGCTTCCTGCATAAGGCAGGACTGAACGAAGCGGCTAATTTCAAGAAGCGCTTCCCTTTTATGCCTCCTTGTATTATTCGGCTTTCTTTGCTTGCATCATCGCGTGGACGATGCTTGCGGCAAGCCCTCCCCAAATAATCGCGACACCCGTAATCATCATTACCACTGCGCTTCCATCCATCTTTAGGAGACCTCCTTCTTAGTCGTTGAAATCGAAGCCGGCGTCTTCAGCATTTCTTTCTTCCATGGCTTCATATACATAAAGGCAAAGCCAATAAGGATCGCTCCGGTTGCCGCCGTCCAGCCATATTTGTTGATAAAGCTTTGAGGGTAATCACCATAAGGGCCGGTCAAATTTTGGCGGAAATTATCGAACATCATATAACCAAGCACGATAGGAGTAATAATGCTCAAACAAATTTTCCACCAAGCGCCCAGCTTTATATCCGATACGGCATCAGCATGACTCTTTAAAGAATCCAGCTGCTTAAACACCCAAGCTACAAGAATCACTTCCACCAATCCGGCCAGCGCTACGCCGAAGTTATTAATGAAATAGTCAATCACATCAAGGAAATTCAATCCGCCTCTTGTCGCGTACAGCAAAGAAACCAGAGAGGCCAGCCCGCCGCCTACCAGCACCGATTTCGTACGGGAAACATTGAACTTCTCCTGAACGCCGGCAACAAATGTTTCCACGATGGAGATCAGCGAAGTTAAGCCCGCCAACACTAATGAGCCGAAGAATAAAACGCCAAACCATTCGTTTGCAAATGGAAATTCGTTAATGATTTGCGGGAAAACGGCAAAAGCGAGTATAACGCCGCTGTCCACCACTTCCTCTACCCCAACTCCTTGCTGCGCCGCCATAAAACCTAAGGCGGAAAATACGCCGAAACCGGCAAGCAATTCAAAGGCTGAGTTGCTGAAACCTGTAATAAAAGCATTGTTTGTAATGTCCGACTTTTTTGGAAGATAGCTGGAGTATGTCAGCATAATAGCAAAGCCAATCGATAAGCTAAAGAAGATTTGGCCGTAAGCAGCAATCCATACTTTTCCGTCAGCAAGCTTAGACCAATCCGGTTTAAAGAAGGTGTTTAATCCTTCTGCCGCTCCCTCCAGCGTTAATGCCCGAACGACGACGATTAAGAACATCACGACAAGCAAGGGAATCATTACCTTCGTGGCCACTTCAATCCCCTTCTTCACCCCGGCTATCAAAACCCCCAGCACGATCACCCAGACAACCACTAAAGAAATCAGCACTTGAGGGACAAACCCGCCGAAGGATCCGGCGCTTCCCACTTGCAAATAATCCGTTAACAAAAACGTCTTAGGATCTTCTCCCCATGAAAGATTAAAAGAAAATATAGTGTACGATAAAGCCCAGCCGATGATCACGGAATAGAATGTTGCTACCACAAAAGAAATCGCCACCTGCCACCAGCCGAGCCATTCAGCTTTCTTATTCATGCGCGCAAATGTCAGCGGGCTTGATCCGCGATACTTATGCCCCATTGTAAATTCCATAATGAGCAATGGAATCCCCGCTGTCAGCAATGCAAATAAATAAGGCAGAAAGAAAGCGCCTCCTCCATTCTCATATGCGACTGCCGGAAACCTCCAAATATTTCCTAAACCAATCGCCGAACCCACTGCTGCCAAAATAAATCCAGTCCTCGTACCCCATATTGGCCGTTGCTGATCCATACTACCCCTCCTCACAATTATTTGAAAAGATTATATTTTCTGATAATTTAAATAATTAATTATAGTATATACAACCTCCGGCAATTTAGTAAGTACTTTTTAAAATTTTTTCATTTTCTCTGGGAGCTGTGGCTATCGGCCTTATACAATCAGCGATCCATAAAAAAACTTCTCCGCAAAAGCATCCGAGCTATTGCGGAGAAGACTCTCAACCAAACCTTTATTTAAGATTCTAAAGCGGGGTTCATCGCTTGCTTTCCTTTCAACACAAGCGATACGATGACTAGTAATCCAAGGGAAACCGCTAAGGCCAACCACACACTTCCAGTAAAACCCAGAACAAGATAGCCGATGGCGGAAATGACCGCTGATAAAAGCGCATATGGAATTTGCGTCATCACATGATCAATATGATTGCTTCCTGCTCCCGTAGCTGACAAAATGGTCGTATCAGAAATAGGTGAACAATGGTCTCCAAAAACTGCGCCAGCTAACACCGATGCCATAGCAGGCAGAATCAGCGAAGCATCCGTTGCTGCCGCTATTTCCCCGGCAATAGGAAGCAGGATACCGAACGACCCCCATGATGTTCCTGTAGAAAAGGCCATAATCCCGGCAACTAAAAATAAGATCACCGGCAGAAAAGCAATATTTAAATTGGATCGTTCAACTAAGCCGGCTAAATACGTTCCCGTTTCCAGTTGGCCAATCAATGTCACAATCGTCCAAGCAAAAAATAAAATATACACAGCCGGCAGCATGGATTTAATCCCTTCCCAGACGCCAGTCAGAAAAATGCCTTTTCCCATGCGCTGGCGGGCAAACAAGGCAACGGCGATAATAAGTCCAAACAAGCCGCCATACAGCAGGGATTTCGCTACATCCGTGCTTTCAAATATTTTCAGCAAGGTCATGTCTCCCTCAACTGCTTGGGAGCCAGTCCACATCATAGCGGAAATCGTGCCGATGATTAAGGCGATAATTGGTACCATCAAGTCGCTGATGCGTCCGTTTGAGCTGACTGGCAGATCGTCTTTCAATGCACCCGGCGCCTGTTTGCCTTCCGGAAGAACCTTACCCGTTTTTAGAGCACGCTCTTCATGCTTGCGCATCGCTCCAAAGTCAAATTGCAAAACAGCTGAAAAGAATACAAGCCCGATCGCCACCCATACATACAAGTTCATCGGTATCATTTGAATAAAGCCAGAAAACGCGCTCACTTCCGTCACTTGGTGAGACGCAAGCACAGTTCCGACAATTCCAATGATATAGGCTCCCCAGCTGGAAATCGGTGAAACGACACACACCGGGGCGGAAGTAGAGTCAATAATATAAGCGAGCTTGGCCCGGGAAATGCGGTGTCTGTCCGTAATCGGACGGGAGATTTGCCCGACGGCCAGCGCGTTAAAATAATCATCAATAAAAATGATAATACCTAGAACAGCAGACATCATTTGCGCGCCAGCTCTTGTTTTGACCCGCTTAGTTGCCCACTCGCCAAACGCGCGGCTGCCCCCGGAAATATTAATGAAAGCCGTGATAACTCCTAAAATAAACAAGAATAGGATAATATAAATATTCCACGTACTCCAGCCTTCTTCTTTCGTATAAATATTGCCTGATGCCGCTTCCCACATAATGCTAAGCGTTTTGCCCAAATGAAAGTCGGCCAGCAAGAACGCGGATGCGAGAATTCCTATCCCTAAAGAAAGCAGCACTCGCCGGGTCAGCACGACCATCAAAATCGCCAGTAGCGGCGGCAGCAATGAATAAACAGTATTTTCCATCTTTCTCCTCCTACCGATGAATGGCAGAGGAAACGCTGTGAACAGACGAAGAATATAAAAAAAGGTAATGATAGAGAAATCTATCATTACCTTTGTAATGCAAGTTATTCCTCCATCCTGATCTGTAGCTCCCCATCGCAGCCTTTCGCTGCTAATGAGAGTGTTACCCTTATTCAAGGTAACCCCAACATCAAAGACCCTGACCCTTCTTTGACGCTTCGGCAAAATCACCTTTCCATCGCGGTCAACGTTGTCATCCTCGCGCGATATACTCATCAATTCTGCAGCCTCTACCCCATCGGATTTTGATAAGGTTATTATTTAATTATTACTATAGTAACAGTTATTCGGCCACTTGCCAAGACCTTTTTAGTTGGCGGGCAGCTGAATAGACGGATTGCCTCCTTGGCCGCTGCCGTTATAAAATTCTGGCACTTCACCATGAATCATGCCCATCGCCACTGGAATATCTTGTTTGACGGTTGTTAATTCCGTGGCAAACGGTACGATAATTTGCACACCTACTTCTATCTCAATGAAGACTTCCACAAATGCATTATTAATCCCATACGGCTTGACTTGGGTCTTTACGTTGGATTTCACATCGCCAATCGCATGAAATCGCACTGGGATGCGGGGTCCGAGGTTTCCTAATAACGCGTTGTTCGTTACTTGCCCGAGCGGTACGGAATACACGATTCCTTCCGAATTTTCCGTTTCTTCATTTTCAATTTCCACATCTGACACGAGCTCAAGCGCCTGCAGGTTTCCTCTTTCCGCTTCTTTTAAATTTAATTGTACGAGATTTGTCGTCTCGGCCATCACACGGTTAATAATTTTCGTATTGAATTTGGTCGTGGTCGTATCGCCTGGCACAGTTTCGATAATATCGTTAATGTCCATCACATGAGCAACCTTTTTATTAATGGCTTTGCTGATTACCATCGCCGCTATTTTTCTCGTTTCCGTTTGCGCATACCCAATCAGCGTTGGCTTGACATTCTTATTGATCAGCCATAAACTTACCGCCGTAGAAAACGAGAACAAGATCAATGTGATCAGCAGTACGTACGGAAGAGGGAGCGGCCCTCTTTTAGCCTTCCATTTTCTCGCTGCAGCCAAAAAAATCCCTCCTTTACTAAGCATATGTATGCTTTTCAAAGGAGAGATATTTTCATTTTGATTGAGAATTCAGCTGGAGCAGCTTCCATTCCAAGACGTCGCGCAAAAATTCAGGCATAAAATACTTTTTACTAGCCGCCCGCTGCAGCTGCGGAAAGAAATAGCCGTACGTAAACATATCCAATGTTGCTAGCCGGTAGGTTCTGCCGGCAACGATGTCGCGTCCGTTGACTCGAAACAAGTAGCGCTTCATATCCGCTTCCATGCGGTCAAAGACAAATTGTCCCATGACTTTCCCGCGAAAGCCAAGCCCTTTCACTGTTAAGTGCGGCCATTCTTCATTAAATGTCTGCTTCATCACTTCTTTTAGCTCCGCGCCGGTCAGCTCCACGGCGCATGGATTTATCGGATGGGGCAGAATGCGGTGAAGATCATATCTCGTAACCATTCCGGCCTCCAGCCCATCAAGCACGACGCCGGCATTTAAAAATCCGCAATCGGCTTCGCACCATTCCGTAAGCGCCTCACAAAGAATGGACGGAAGCTCAGAAGGCTCAAACCAGCAGCAGCTAAGCGGGCTCGGCAATTGAACGACTGGCTGCTGCAGCGATTTTTTGCCCTGCTCATAGAATTGCTCAATTTGCTCCTTCTCTCCTGGAGGCGCCTCCAGCTCTTCACTCGTTCGATAAACGCTTGCTTTTTTAGAGACGATGCTTTTCGTTTCCAAGTCGATCTCCAGCTCCACATGACCGACATAATAGCCAAATTTCCCGGCAGCCGCCAGCAATGTACCGTGTATATCTTTGCCTTCATGAAGCAAATGATGGGTATGAGCACCCAGCACGACATCCACATCTGCATGGTCCGCGGCGATTTTTTCATCATCATGAATGCCTAAGTGGGACAGGACAATGATCATATCCGCTTGCTGCTTCAATTGAACCACCTGCTGCTTCAGCTCATCATGCGGATGAGAAAGCTTCCAGCCCAGTTCCTCATAGGATGCTTGAAAAAAAGCCGTCACCCCTGTCACGCCCAATTTCATTCCATTTGCCATTTCAAACAGATAAGACGGGCGAGCCCAGGAAGGACGGCCGCCATCCGAATCGTACAGATTAGCCACAACAACTGGAAAGTCCGCCCGCTGATACAGCCGATCAAGCGCTTCCTTCGGCAAAGTAATTCCTTCATTATTGCCGATCGTCCCAGCGTTCACTTGCGCCTGATTCAGCAGCTCGACGTTAGCTTGACCAAGCGTGCCCTCTGTCAGCGGATGGGAACGGTCGACATGATCACCGAGATCAAATAAAAATACTTCTTCCCCTGCTTCCTGATGCCAGCTTTTTCTTTCTTGTAAAAAGCGGCGAATACGCGGCCAGTTCTCAAAATGGCTATGGAGATCGTTTGTATGATAAATATGAATTGTTTTCCTCAAAGTTCCACCCCGTTTCCGGCGTCAAACAAGCCCTTGATAAATCAAGCGGATGCCGACCATGATCAGAATGACTCGCAGCACCAAGACGAGCGTATTGGATTTCAGCCTTGAATTTAAATAGGCGCCAAACTTCGCGCCAAACCAAGCGCCTGGAATTAATGCAGCGGCATAGAGCCAGACCACGTTTCCCAGCGCCACATGAGTGACTGAACTGACAAGCGCCGACAAAAAAATCATAAACATTGATGTCGCTACTGCAACATGGGGAGGGAACGAAAATAACAAAATCATCGCTGGCACCATTAACGAGCCGCCGCCTATTCCGAAGATTCCTGAACAGAATCCTACGATAAACGCAATGATCAAGGCCGTTCCCGGCTGAAAACTATATGTATAAACATCCCCGTCCGGCTCAGTAAATTCCCGCAATATGCCTCCTCTTTGTCTGGAAGGCAGCGGCTTAACCTTCGAACGGATCATTAACACGAACGCCATTAGAATCATAAAAAAGCCAAAATAAATATTGAATGAGTCCATGTCCAGCATTTTATTTACATAGGCACCGGCAATCCCCCCCGGTCCGCTGCCAGCAAAGAAAATCAATCCGCTTTTATAATCCACCGTCTTATGCTTCATATAGGCAAGCGTCGAGGACAGGCCTGTGAAGATCATAATGACGAGCGATGTGCCGACAGCCTGCTGCGGCGACAGGTTCATCAGCAGGCTTGTCGATGTCGCGAAAAATAATAAAGCGGGCACAATGATGATGCCTCCGCCAAGCCCTACAAGCGCTCCGAGCGATCCGGCAGCCAATCCGATCGCAATCAACACGAACCATTCCATGCTCTAGATCACTCCTTTAAAATAAACCAAGCTGGCGCGAAGCCAAATGATCATACTTCACTTCGGCCAATTCGATCATGCGTTTAGCATTATCCGCCGCATCCCCGCCTGAATTATTATTGAATAATATATAGACATCCTCGCTTTGTTTCTGCAGCTCGGCAGCGAATGAGGTCCACTGCTTTAACTCATTATCACTGTACCGATACAGGTATCGCACTTTGCGCCAATCTTTATTGCTTTGTTTCATCCAGCCGTGCTGATTGCGGCCGTGCAAGCGAACGAGCGTTTTCTTCGAATCCGTAGCCTGTAATATAATCGGAACAGAGCCTTCACCCGCTTGAGGTTCATCACATACGGTGTGAATCCATCCTTCCTTCTCAATAATGTGAAGCGTTTGCTCCATATAAGCGGATGAGTACCACGATTGATGGCGAAACTCAACAGCCAGCGGCAAATCTCCCATTTCCTCTTTACAATAGCGCAAATAATGGACATTCTTTCTCTGGCAATCAAACCATGGAGGGAATTGGAACAGTACCATCGCGAGCTTGCCCGCTGCTTTCATTGGCTCTAAGGAACTCTTGAACGCTTGAAACATCTGCTCTTTCGACTCAAACGGAATTTCACCGCGCTCATGCCCCGTCATTCCTTGGTACGCCTTGACGATAAATTGAAAGCGATCCGGCGTCTCACTCACCCATTTTTGCATATTCCTCAGCGGCTGCACAGCATAAAAGCTGGCATCCAGCTCCACAATAGGAAAATGCGCGGCATATTCCTGCAGCTTATCGCGAGGAGCGGTTCCATCCGGGTACAGGGAATCATGATCGCCCCAGCCTGTTACGCCAATATATAACAACGTTCTCACCTCTTGTACCATTTTATCATATTTTCTCTTTTCTGCTGCATTTTTACCCCATCCCGCACTCAACCGAACATTCAGGATGATGATCAAATATGACAAAGCAGCCCAGCACCATCTGCGAAAGGAGGGAATGTAATAATAAAAGGATTTATCTATGAGGAGGAATGAAGCAATGACGGACAATCAAGAAAGGAAAGACCTCATGGAACAGAGGAAACGAACACCAAACGAGGAATGCACTCAGTTTGTGGATAAGAAGATCGTGGTCGAAGCGTTCGTGACGGTCCAGCCCCGCGTATATATGTCAGATCCGGAAATTGAGTGCTGCAAGCCGCAGGAGCGACAAGAATTGCCTCATACGAAAAAGCATCATCATAAGAAAAAAGCTGCGGAAAAAAGCCAATGCAAGTTTGTCGTTGAGCAAGAGCTCTGCCTGCGCATTCCGCTTCACTTTGATGCGGAAGTGGAAATTGATCAGCAAGGCATCCTTTGCCGCATAGATGCCGATCATCGGGAAGACAAGAGCCAAACCGACAATCGGTAACAGCGAAATGCTCATTTCGCTTAAAATGAGGGAACCGTCATAGGACATATTCAGCTTTTGTTCATCTACTATAGCAGAACAAGAGAAAGGATGTGCCTAAAAATGGCGGCAAACAGCCATAAACCAAGCGATAAAGAAGCCTCAGCTTCTGCGCTGCAAAATTCAAAGCCCCCTAAGCCAGAGAACGGATGTACGAGAACTTTCAACGAAACAGTGACGGAGGTAGCCGAGCTGATCATTGCCCCAGTTGTCACTCCCGGTGAGACCAAAACAACCTGCATTGGCAACCCGCGATTTCTCGATCGGCTTCCTTCCATTAAGGAGAAGTGCTCCTTTATCGTGGCGCAGGATCTATGCGCCCAGTTTGATGTTACTTTCGATGCAGTGCCATCCACCGGCCAAACAGGCGTCATTTGCGGAAGACCCGGTATGGGAGAATGCCGGACTCATGGTGGATGCACACAGCCAATTAGCTTTTATCGAGAAAACATGGGCGTAACACTAGCCTTAATCGCCAAAGCCGGAGGGGAACTGATATTAGGAAAGGAAGGGCACGGCCTGAGCCTGATCGTGACGCCAGCAAATGCCGAAGCTGTCTTATCATTCCGCACAACTTCTCCGCCTGCCCCAGTCACTCAGCCTTTAGCCCAGCAGTACCAGCTATTATACGCACAGCTTCTGACAGCTCAGCTGAATGGGCTAAATGGCGCCAAGTGTTCCTTTGCAGAAGAAGCCATCGAAGCCGCTCACACGTTTCTTGCCGAATCCCCTGAAGAAGGATCATCCAAAGCAGCGGAAATTCAATCGCCGCTAAGCTTGTACAACGAAGGTTTTGCTCCCGGCTGTCCGAAAGATTGCGACTAAGCCACCCCTTTGAACTCCCCCCACTTAATACTCTTACGAGCTATTTAAAGTGGGGGATTATTAAGAACATCAGCGTAATCGCCAGTTATTGATTCGGCCATCCCCGGAAGTCTTATCTCTTCATTTTCAAGATCTATACTTGCATTGCGATCTCTATCGTGACGGCTTTCACAAGATGGATAAGTCCATTCACGCAATGCGAGATTCTTAACGTCTTTAAGGCGGTAACCACAGCCCGAACAAAGTGGAGAAGAAGCAAATACTTTGGATACAGCCACCACTTGTTTTCCGTACGGTTAGCTATGTACTCCGGCATGTTTCTGAACTGTGACCATGATTCTGCGCTTATGGCTTTGGCTACTTTGTGTTTTTGAGCATATCAGTAGAGACTTTATGCAAGTAATCACGTCTTGCATTTTGTATTTTTTCCTTAATACATGCAGCCTTAATGCGTTGCTCATGCTAATCAAAAGAATCTTTGTATAATCACTATTACTTCTAACATTTATTCAATGTTTGGCCCGATATGATTTTTATTTTATAAACCTCATTATTCCAAATGATATCGTTTCACCTAAATTATTTTGTATAGATAAAATGTGCCAAAAAATCTCAGCATCCGCGCTCATTACTCACGCTATCCACCAATTAGTGAATGAAGCGTATCTAGAAAGCAGACCAAGAAGTTGACTCATTCTACAAACAGCTTGGCCGCAGAAATATCATGTAAAGCTCTTTCTATTCCTGTCAGCCATGACACGCTGCTTCGGCTTATAAAAAACATGGATATACCGGAAAGGAAGCCGTCTCCCTTTCTCGGGAATGAATGATTTTGCCTTCAAAAAAAAGGGAAAACTAAGTTTTTTCCATCTATAGCCGTCTTATCGTGTAGAAAACATGCTTTGTCTATATCACAATCTGCTCTCCTCTAACTACTTTTTTAGTATCCTGGTTATGAAGTACAGCAGTGCAACACCCACTCCGGCTATTAAAGGTAAATAGATAGTTCCTGTTCCATGCTTTACACTTGTTTCAATATACACTTCATCGCCTTCTTTAAGCTCCCGTTCTTCATAACTCTTAATCAAATACCAGTCTTCTCCTATTTTTTCACCTGGCTCTAAGTCGATGGTAATCATCACCAGTTGCACGGCGCAAAAACCAATAATAAAGGTTATAAAAAATACTAACATTGAACGTCCCATAATAGTCATACCGTTATTCTCCTCTTTCTAATCAAATCCACCATTCCTTTTTTTACATTTTTTCCATCATCAGAAATTAAAGATACTATGTGAGACAGCCAAAAAAAATGATGAGAAAAACAATAACTTTTCTTCAGCTATTAAACCCAATACAAAGACGCCAAAAAGGGCACCTTCTTGTAAAATGTAAGTACGACGGAACATAATCGAGAAGAAATGTCCCCTATGAAACCGAATACCATGTTCCCGAATTTGATTCAAAAGTTTATTTCTGATGAAGAACTACAGCCATTGATTGAACTCGTTGGTTATGAGGACACCGCACGAAAACTGAATGTGAAAACGTTGATCCAGTACCTTGTCATGGCGGAATCAGATGGTCTTATTTCTGTTCTATTATCTTGATCATGATGGGAAAGATCTGGATAAATTCGGTTAATCCACACGCGTGAAATTGTCATTTACCATACATTTCAACATTGCTCAAATGCAGGAACTACAGGGAAAACGAAAATAAAAGTCGTCTGTGATTACGGAGGGAAAAATACGGACAGCACATTCAGCCAAGTAAAGTTTCACTATAACTTTACCAGTGACGCAGGTGACATCTCAAATAAACAAAGAAAAGATGTCTCCTCAATTTTGGATATCACTGCTAATTTTAGTATTTTTATAGATGCCGACTGCTATTTTGATGAAGAGGAATTCCCCATTTTAGAATTCTATAAGTACCTTTATGAATGGAAAGAAAGAACAGATGCTTTAAATAAAGTGCAAGAGTTTCATTACTACACGATTGAATATGACGATTATGAAGACGGAGCAATTTTATCTCTAATCCTTTTTGGAGGAGATAAAGCAAAATTAAAATCTATTTGGTCACAAGAAGACCTTTATAATGTATTTGATATTTCATATATAAAGGATAAATTCATGGCTCTAGAATCTTCATTAAAAAAAGCTATTGAAGAATATTTTGAAATTGATCTAGAAAAGTTCTTGAGACATATTCCGATGTATAGGGAGATGGACTCAGAAGATATGTAAAGCGTGAAGCTGGGCATATTGAACTCCCCCCATGTCAAGTAATAATAAAAACATCTCGTGACGATATGAACACTTTAAAGATTACTGCACTTAAAACTCCTTTATCTTATCGAAACGTAAACTTGATGGTGCTGCGGAAATGCTTAGCTTGTTCAGGAAGCTGCAAAATGAATGGATTCTAAAGTACGATAAATTCATTCGTAACAAAGGCAACTACATGACTCCCTCAACCGTGCGTGAAATATTCACAGGCTATTGCCTACAAGCATGACTTGATGAATATAAAAGCGCAAATGCTTTTAGGTCTACACACGCTGTTTTATCCCTAAAAGCAGGCGCAAACCATCCAGACGACTCGAAGATGACATGATTAAAACGACAGCCGATCCGTATCTCGATATCACAGATAAAATAGAAGAAGATGAACTCAATAAATTCGCTGCATATACGCAAGAAAAATCTGAATCGGCACAAAATCGGCACGACTCAAATTTCGCATAATAAAAACCTTGGTGTAATCCCTATTACACCAAGGTTTTTTTGATATTAACCGATAGAACCTTCCATCTCGAACTTGATTAAGCGGTTCATTTCGACCGCGTATTCCATTGGAAGTTCTTTTGTGAATGGCTCGATGAAGCCCATGACGATCATTTCTGTGGCTTCGGCTTCGGAAACGCCGCGGCTCATCAAGTAGAATAGCTGTTCTTCTGATACTTTCGATACCTTTGCTTCATGCTCTAAAGAGATGTTGTCGTTTAAAATTTCGTTGTATGGAATTGTATCAGAAGTTGATTGATTATCCATAATTAAAGTGTCACATTCGATGTTAGCGCGGGCACCTTCCGCTTTGCGTCCAAAGTGAACGATTCCGCGGTACGTCACTTTCCCTCCGTGTTTAGAAATCGATTTGGATACGATCGTGGAAGAAGTGTTTGGCGCCAGGTGAATCATTTTCGCTCCTGCATCCTGATGCTGGCCTTTGCCGGCGATGGCGATGGAAAGGGTCATGCCGCGGGCGCCTTCGCCTTTTAAGATCACGGCTGGATATTTCATCGTTAATTTCGAACCGATATTGCCGTCGATCCATTCCATTGTCGCATTCGCTTCACAGACCGCGCGCTTGGTTACCAGGTTGTATACGTTGTTGGCCCAGTTTTGGATGGTGGTATAACGGCAGTAGGCGTCTTTGTTGACAAAAATTTCTACGACCGCACTGTGCAGCGAGTTCGTGGTGTATACCGGCGCAGTACAGCCCTCCACGTAATGGACGCTCGCGCCTTCGTCGACAATGATCAGCGTGCGTTCAAATTGTCCCATATTCTCTGAATTAATGCGGAAGTATGCTTGCAGCGGTGTATCGACTTTCACGCCAGGGGGAACATAGATGAAGGAACCTCCTGACCATACAGCTGAATTTAATGCGGCAAATTTATTGTCTGTCGGCGGAATCACCTTGGCCCAGTATTGGCGGAAAATATCTTCATTTTCTTTAAGGGCAGAATCCGTGTCTTTAAAGACGATGCCCATTTCTTCCAAGTCCTCTTTCATATTGTGGTAAACAACTTCCGATTCATATTGGGCAGAGACACCGGCAAGGTATTTTTGTTCCGCTTCTGGAATCCCGAGCTTATCAAAAGTTTGTTTGATCTCTTCAGGCACTTCATCCCAAGAACGCTCTGATTTCTCCGATGGCTTGACGTAATAAGTAATTTCATCGAAGCTTAAAGAGGAAAGATCTCCTCCCCATTGCGGCATCGGCATTTCATAAAAGTGTTCAAGCGACTTCAAGCGGAAGTCCAGCATCCATTGGGGTTCTTCTTTCATTTTAGAGATTTCTTCTACGATTTCGCGAGTTAAGCCGCGCTCTGAACGATAAACGGACACATCTTTATCTCTAAAACCGTACTTGTAATCCCCGATTTCCGGCATTTTTTTTGCCATGTTACATTCCTCCTGTCGTAATGGTTATTGCTCGTTCTCTTTTAAGCCTTTTTCCATGGCCTTCCATGACAAAGTCGCACATTTAATTCGAGCGGGGAATTTCGCCACTCCCTGCAGCGCTTCAATATCACCTAAATCTATATCTTCCGGGTAGTCATTTCCCTGCATCATATCAGAAAACACCTGAGAGAGCTTTAACGCTGTTTCAATATCTTTTCCTTTAATGGCCTGCGTCATCATCGAAGCGGAGGCCATGGAAATGGAGCAGCCTTCGCCTTCGAATTTCGCTTCCTTTACTTTTCCGTCTTCTACATTCAAGGTTAAATGAATGCGGTCACCGCAAGTCGGATTGTTCATATCTACCGTTAAGCTGCCGTCTTCAAGCTGTCCCTTGTTGCGTGGATTTTTGTAATGATCCATGATCACTTGCCGGTACAGCTGGTCTAAATTATTAAAAGACATCGCTAAAATACTCCTTTGTTTTGAGAAGCCCTTGAACGAGCTTATCAACCTCTTCTTCGGTATTGTATAAATAAAAGCTGGCTCTGGCTGTTGCGGAGACATCCAGCCATTTCATCAGCGGCTGGGCGCAATGGTGTCCAGCGCGGACAGCGATCCCTTCAGCATCCAGAACCGTTGCCACATCATGCGGATGAACATCGGCTAAGTTGAATGTCACCAATCCGGCGCGCTCCTCGCCTATGCGAGGGCCATAAATCTCCATACCTTTGATCTCGCTCATCTTTTCCATCGCATAAGCGGCCAGACGATGCTCATAGCGCTCAATTTCATCAAGGCCGATTTCCTCAAGAAAGTCGATCGCTGCTCCTAATCCAATCGCTCCGGCAATAATCGGAGTGCCGCCTTCAAACTTCCACGGAAGCTCTTTCCAAGTGGATTCATACAAACCGACAAAATCAATCATTTCTCCGCCGAACTCAATCGGTTCCATCTTCTCAAGCAAATCCTTCTTGCCGTACATCACACCGATGCCGGTAGGACCGCACATTTTATGGCCGGAGAAAGCAAGGAAGTCGCAATCAATCGCCTGCACGTCGATCTTCATATGCGGAGCAGCTTGAGCGCCGTCCACAACCATTACTGCCCCATGCTGGTGAGCGATCGCGGCGATTTCTTTAATAGGGTTAACCGTGCCCAGCACGTTAGATACCATCGCCACTGATACAATTTTAGTCTTATCCGTGATGGCTGCCTTCGCATCATCGAGCAAGATCGTTCCATTTTCTTGAAGCGGAATATACTTCAAAGCCGCTCCCGTTGCTTTGGCAAGCTGCTGCCAAGGAATGATGTTGCTGTGGTGCTCCATGTAGGTGATGACAATTTCATCGCCTTCCTTGACATTCGCCCGGCCATAGCTTGCCGCAATCGTGTTGATGGACGTCGTCGTGCCGCGCGTGAAAATAATTTCCTCACGAGCTTTAGCGTTAATGAACTTGCGCACCTTATCGCGGGTGCCTTCATAAGCATCCGTCGCGCGGGTGCCAAGCGTGTGCACGCCGCGGTGAACATTGGAGTTATCCTCCCGATAATACTTATTCAGCGCTTCTATGACTTGCACCGGCTTTTGTGAAGTCGCAGCGCTATCTAAATAAACGAGCGGCTGACCATTGACTTCTTGATCGAGAATGGGAAAGTATTGTTTGATTTCTTTCGCATTCATTAGCGAACTTTCCTTTCGATCACTTCAGTTAATTGCTTTTTAACTCCTTCAATTGGCAGCTTATCCACAACTGGTGCTAAGAATCCATGGATGACTAATCGCTCGGCTTCTTGGCGAGTAATTCCCCGGCTCATTAAATAATACAGCTGCACAGGATCCACGCGTCCGACAGAAGCGGCATGGCCGGCTGTTACATCATCTTCATCGATGAGCAGAATCGGGTTAGCATCACCGCGCGCTTTTTCACTCAGCATCAATACGCGTGATTCCTGTTCGGCATTGGATTTAGAGGCGCCATGCTCAATTTTTCCGATGCCGTTGAAGATCGATTTTGCTTCGTCCTTCATAACACCGTGCTTTAAGATATATCCTTCTGTGTTTTTGCCGAAGTGTACTACTTTTGTTGTAAAGTTTTGAGATTGCTTGCCGCGGCCAACCACGACCGTTTTCGTATCGGCATAAGATCCATCGCCGATTAAGTTGGTTGTATTTTCTGATACAGTGTCGCCGTCATTCATTAAACCGAGAGCCCATTCCACCCGGGCATCACGAGCGGTCACAGCACGGCGGTTTACGTAAGCAGTAATGCCGCTGGACAGATGATCCACCGCTCCGTACACAACCTCCGCATTCTGTCCGGCAACTACTTCGGAAATAATGTTCGCGATTCCTTCACCTGTTTCCACTGTGGATACGTAGTTTTCTACGTAAGTGACAGAGCTGTTTTCCTCCGCAACGACCAACACATGGTTGAAAAGAACAGCATCTGGATTATCGTGCACATACACAGCTTGAATTGGCTCAGCGACTTGTATATTCTTCGGAACATATAAGAACACCCCGCCGTTGATTAATGCGGCATGCAAAGCAGTCAGCTTATGCTCGGATGGCTTCACCGCTTCTGTCATCAAATACTTTTCAACGAGCTCACTATGCTCCTTCACCGCTGTAAAAATATCTGTAAAGATCACTCCTTGCGCTTTCAGCTCCTCTGACAGAGAAAGGAAGGAAGGCGTTTGGTTGCGCTGAATGTACAGGTTCTTATCCGCTTTTTCGATATCCACTAATGCTTTGACTTCTTCCGGAAGCTCTTCAAGAGCCGTGAAAGGTTCGCTCTTTACCTCATGAGTGGAAAATTGAGTGAAGTTCCATTTGTCAATTTTGGTTTTGTCCGCTTTTGGAAGCGGCAGTTCTTCCGCTTTTTCAAGAGCAGCCAGACGCAAATCAGTCAGCCATTGGGCTTCGCCTTTTTGCGCTGAAAAAGAGCGAACGTACTCTTGGTCTACTGGTAAATTTATTTCTACAGTCATGTTCATCCTCCTAATGATCCAGCTTTCGTCTAATGGCTGTTATTGACTAACTGTTTCGTCTTCGATGCCAAGCTCTTGCTTGATCCAGTCATAACCTTCCGCTTCTAAGCGCTGCGCCAGCTCAGGTCCGCCTGATTTTACTATGCGTCCCTGCATCATGACATGCACTTGATCCGGGGTAATGTAGTTTAGAAGACGCTGATAGTGAGTGATCATTAAGCAGCCGAAATCTTCACCGCGCATAGCGTTGATTCCTTTCGACACGACTTTCAATGCGTCGATGTCCAGACCGGAGTCGATTTCATCAAGAATTGCGATTTTCGGCTCAATCATCATTAACTGAAGAATTTCGTTCCGTTTTTTCTCTCCGCCGGAGAAGCCTTCGTTTAAATAGCGCTGCGCCATGTCTTGATCCATTTCAAGGTATTCCATTTTTTCATCCATTTTGCGGATGAACTTCATAAGAGAAATTTCATCGCCTTCTTCCCGGCGGCTGTTAATTGCAGAGCGAAGGAAATCCGCGTTCGTTACGCCGCTGATTTCGCTTGGATATTGCATCGCTAAGAACAGTCCTGCACGAGCGCGCTCGTCCACGTCCATCTCCAGCACATTTTGGCCGTCCAGCTCAATGCTTCCTTGAGTGACTTCGTATTTTGGATGTCCCATGATAGCGGAAGATAAAGTGGATTTACCTGTTCCGTTTGGTCCCATAATCGCGTGGAATTCCCCGCCTTTTATCTCAAGGTTCACACCTTTTAAAATCTCTTTTCCGTCAATTGCTACGTGTAAATCTTTAACCGTTAATGTAGATGCCATGTCTATACCTCCGTTATTATCGAAAATGTCCGATGAACGCTGCCATTCTCAATTTATTCTCATTACAATATTATAACAAATTAAAACTATATTCAACCGATGGAATCGATTTGATACGATATTTGATTATAACAAAAAACTGAAAAAACGGCTCCTTGTTTTCTCCTTATTCTTTCCCCTAAGAAGCGCGAAAAACCAGCAGGCTTATGGTAATTTCCGGAATCAATATAAATGCCAAAAGCCAGCGGCAGTCGCTGGCTTTTTCTCATTCTTCAAGCTGGTTATGATAAATGGTTGATAAATTTCCGATTGAAATCGGCAACCATTCGGCGGCTTTCCACGTATTCTTCTTCGCGCTGGCGTTCTACATCCATCCTCACTTCATGCTTTCGACTGTACACCTCATATCCGACCCCGCGGGCTCCATGCATAGCCTTCTCCATGCCTTCTGTGTACTGTAAATTGAGTGAGTGTAACGAGTTAATAGGGAATCAATCCTTTCAGTTTTTAAATCATATTGATTTACACTATTGATCGTAACAGTTTTGCCTTTATTCTACAAAAGGCATTTGACTGCTTATCAACTGATCAAGGGTGATCTCAAGCAGTGACACTCTTTATATAACCGCATTCTTAAAATATAAACCCTTTTCTCCCGAATTCTAACTATTGTGAGATTATTCTTCCCTTCTATTAACAGATCCCTATTTCCCGCTCCATTCGCGAATCGCTTCTTGCACGAGCGTGACACTTTGACTCATGACGGCTCCTGCACCAAAGGCAGCCGCTACGCCCAGCGCCTCATACATCTCTTTCTCGCTGCATCCCTGTTCCAAACATCCCTTTACATGATAGATGATGCAATATTCATCTTGGGCAAATACACTGATCCCAAGTGCAATTAATTGTTTTTCCTTTTGACTAACTTCCCCTTCCTGGAAACAAGTGGCCGTAAACTGATTATATTGATGAGCCAGCTTTGGCATCTTCTCCGCAAACACACCCAGCCCTTCTTTGTATTCCAGCAGTGCTTCCTCAATGAAAGAATACTCTTCTTCCTCCATTCTTCGTCCCTCCTTCCATTAATCTTCCTATAATATGCACCGGACAATTTCTTCTTATTCTTTCCTTAAAAACAGGCGCACCGAAAAAAGCTTGCGAAAAGAATTCTTTTCGCAAGCTTTTCTTCTATATTATTCTGATACTGGAACAACGGCGCCATTCCATTCTTTCTTAATAAAATCTTGAATCTCTTTGGAGCGTAAAACTTCGATCAGCGCTTTAATCTTATCGGATGATTCATCACCGCTGCGGACAGCGACCACATTGACGTAAGGTGATTCTTTATCTTCAATGACAATGGAATCCTTCATTGGATCCAAGCCGTTGTCGATGGCGAAATTGGAGTTGATCACAACCGCATCCCCTTCACCATTGTTATAAGCTTGCGGTAAGAAGGATGGTTCAAAATTATAGTCAAACGCTAAGTCTTTTTTATTTTCTGCAATGTCTTCAATTGTAGCTTCTTCTTTTTTCACGCCATCTTTGAGCTTGATTAATCCTTCTTTTTCAAGCAATGTCAGCACGCGCCCATGGTCAGCAACTGAGCTGCTCAGTAAGATCTTCGCTCCTTTTGGAAGTTCATCTAAGCTCTTGTATTTCTTAGAATAGACGCCGATTGGTTCGATGTGAATGCCGCCAGCGTTCTCAAATTTATAGCCGTGCTCCTTCTTTTGATTTTCCAAGAATGGAATATGCTGATAATAGTTGGCATCTAAAGAGCCTTCATCCAGCGCTTTATTAGGCAAAATGTAGTCCTGGAATGTTTCGATTTTCAGATCGTATCCTTTTTCTTTCATTAAAGGCTGCGCTTCTTTTAGAATGGCGGCATGCGGCACGTTAGAGGCTCCAACGACCAGCTCCTTGTCATTTCCGCCTTCTGACTTTCCTTTTTCTTTTTCATCTGAGCCTCCGCACGCGGCCAAAGCCAATACGACAGAAGCTGTTAATAATGCGGCTAACCATTTTTTCATTTGTTTCCCCTCCTGATATTATCGTTTATCTAATTTTGAGGTGAGCAAGTCACCGATTAGCTGAATCACAAATACAATCACAAGAATGACAATCGTAGCGATGATGGTGACGTCATTGCGGCTGCGCTGGAATCCGTCCAAATAAGCGAGATTGCCCAGCCCGCCAGCGCCGATTACTCCCGCCATCGCGGTGTAGCCGACTAACGCAATCGCCGTAACCGTAATGCCGGAAACGAGCGCCGGCATAGATTCCGGCAGCAATACTTTAAATATAATCGTGCTTGTTTTTGCTCCCATTGATCGCGCTGCCTCTATCACACCTTTGTCAATTTCCCGCAAGCCGATTTCCACCATTCGCGCATAGAAAGGGGCCGCTCCAATGATCAGCGCCGGCAGCGCCGCATTCTCGCCAATCATTGACCCCACCATCGCTTTTGTAAACGGAATTAATAAAACGATTAAAATAATGAAAGGAATCGAACGGAAGATATTCACAAAAGCCGCTACAACAGCATACACCGGCTTGTTCTCCCAAATTTGGCTTTTCGATGTCAGAAATAACAACAAGCCAAGGAAGATCCCGAGAATAAAGGTGGCCGCAACGGATACTCCTGTCATATACAGCGTTTCAACGGTCGCTTCCCAAATATCCGGCCATTCCACATTTGGAAACCACTTTTCAAGCATTTGAGATCACCTCCGAGCCCACTTGATGTTCTTCTAAATAATGAACGGCTCTTGTCACTTCTTCGGCCGGTCCTGTGACATGCACAAACAGCGATCCGTAAGCTCCATGCTGGGTCTGTGATACTTTGCCCTGCACGATATTAACCGTGACATGGAAACGGCGGATCAGTTCGGTAATGACCGGCTGCTCGGCTGTTTCGCCGATGAAAGTCAGCTTGATCACTTTCCCTTCAGGAAATTGTTCCAGCAAATGCTCCATTGTTTCTTTTGATTCCTCCGGTTCGGTAACCTGCTGGACAAAGCGCTGCGTAATAGGCTGCTGCGGATTCCTGAATACATCAAGCACGGAACCAAGCTCGACGATGCGGCCGGATTCCATGACAGCAACGCGGTGGCAGATTTTTCGGATCACGTGCATTTCATGGGTGATTAAGACAATGGTTAAGCCCAGCCGCTGATTGATATCGACAAGCAATTCCAAAATGGCATCCGTTGTTTGCGGATCAAGAGCCGAGGTGGCTTCATCGCACAACAGCACCTTCGGATTATTTGCCAGCGCCCGGGCGATGCCGACCCGCTGCTTTTGCCCGCCGCTTAATTGGGAAGGATAGGCATCCTCCCGCCCTTCAAGCTCTACAAGCTTTATTAGCTCATCGACTCGCTGCTGCCGTTTCGATTTCTCGACTCCGGCAATTTCAAGCGGAAATGCGATATTTTCCCGGACTGTTCTTGACCACAGCAAGTTAAAATGCTGAAAGATCATGCTTATCTCTTGACGCGCCTGCCGCAATTCTGTCCCCCGAATATGGGATACTTTGCGTCCGGCCACTTCCACCGATCCGTCCGACGGAGCCTCAAGGCCATTCAGCATGCGGATCAGCGTACTCTTCCCCGCTCCGCTGTACCCAATCACTCCGAATATCTCGCCTTTTTCTATCGATAAATTGATCTGATCGACAGCTGTAACGTCTCCATTCCTTGTTGAAAAGATCTTCTTCACATTGGAAATCGAAATCATGATGCCTCACTCCTCCTTCAACTGGCCAGATAAATGAAAAACGCCTTTCTGCAAAATGAGCAGAAAGGCGTGTACAATCCAAGTCCTTCCTCTCATCTCTCAAAGCATAGCGCTTTGTGTGAATTGGCACCTTTTCAGCTTTCGTTTGCTGACGGTTGCCGGGCATCATAGGGCACATCCCTCCGCCTCTCTTGATAAGAGTATTTTAATATGCAATTTGTAATTGAACCGATTTTATCACTCTTGTTTGAATTTTGTCAACATTTTTTATGCACTGTTTTTATAAGAGCGGCACAGCCAAACGAAAGATTCAAACCACAGCTGGAACCGGTAAAGACCTGTCATTTCTACCTCACCGAGGCGAAGCTGAAAACGAAGCTGCTGTTCTCCAGCCAACAGCTCAGCGAGGCTCTCTTCCTTTCCGCGAAGGCGCAGCTGCCATTTTCCTGAAACGTCAGGACTGAAGTCCACCCCCTGCTGATTCACCATCAGAATCCATGTTTGCTTTTCCCCTTCCAAAAGCACGCCCACAGGCTCTGCCGGCAAAATCGCTTGAATATGCCTCCGCTCCCGGCACGCTGACTGAATTGCCAAAAAACACTCTCTCATCGCCGCTCCTCCTCTGCTCCTTCTTTATCTTACATAGTTCCCTCCCTCCGTCCCGTTCCCTTCCAAAATCGCTCGACAAAATTCAAGAAAAGCGGAAAGAGGCTGGTGCTGCTGCGACAAATTTCCCCATAAAAAAGATCCCTACCCACTAAAAGGGCAGGAATCATGATCCGTCATTTGTTAATTTTTCATATATATGCGGGACGGACTGAAAGGCGTAAATCTTCTCTCTCAGCTGTCCTTCTTTAAATATAAGCAGACACGGGACACTTTCAATGCTGTACCGCTCGGCAAAATCTTCATGGTAGTTTAAATCAATGCGAAACCAACTGTAATTCTTTACGATTTGCTCAACCACATCAAGCATTTTTCCCGCTATCTGGCATGTGCCGCACATGGGTGCATATGCATAAATCGCTGTTTTATCCTTTTGTTGTATAGCCTTCAGCAATTTCTCTGTTGACATCTTCATCCATCCTTTAACAAAAACTCTCCGTGGATATCAATATTTGCGCTTATTAGCACAGACGCTAAATGACGATAGGGGGCTGCTGCCACCTCTTTATATATTCGGTCTATATAAAGGTGATGCGCTTCCGGCAATTCACGAATAAATTGACGGCGCAGCTTCTCTCCCGCTTCATCGGCATCCACTAAAATATACACATCTCTCCCGATCAGTTCTTCAATTAATTCATCAAGCTTGCTGATGCCGATCGTTCCATTTGTACAAATAATGTCGACAGGTTCCTTAATGATGGTTTGAACTTTTCTTTTATCAGACGTTCCTTCGACAATTATCGCTTTATCCGGCCACATTGACATCACCCTTTGCCTTGTACTCCGATAGTCTCTATTCTGATAAAAAAACACTTCCCGAGCAGGAAGCGTTTTTTTAATGATTAGTCTTCTTTGACCATTTCTTCGTATTGTTCAGCGGTCATTAAATCATCAAGCTGTGAAGAATCTGCTAACTCCACAACGATCATCCATGCTTTTTCATATGGAGATTCATTGACGAACTCAGGGTTATCGTCCAAATCTTCATTGACTTCTACTACTTTCCCGCTGACCGGCGCATATAATTCTGAAACGGTTTTAACGGATTCTACGCTGCCGAATGGCTCGTCCGCAGTGATTTCATCTCCTACAGACGGCAGTTCAACAAACACGATATCGCCAAGTTCAGATTGTGCAAACTCAGTAATCCCGATGCGCACTTTGTTTCCTTCTGTTTTCACCCATTCATGTTCTTCAGAATAACGCAATTCTTTTGGCGTATTCATATTATCCCTCCATTACTTCATTTCACTTAAACTTTACCTATTCTGTCAACACAAAGCAAGCAATCTTTCTTATTGCGGCCGCCATTCTTTTTCAAACGTTTCTTCGTTAAATCCAACCGTCACTTTATGACCGTCCGCAGTCAGCGGCCGCTTTATTAACATGCCGTCAGAGGCGAGAATTTCCAAGAGTTCTTCCTCGGAAGCGGTCTTTACTTTGTCCTTCAAGCCAAGCTCGCGATATTTGCGGCCGCTTGTGTTAAAAAACTTCTTCAATTCCAGTCCGCTTTTATGATACATTTCCTTTAATTCCTCTTTAGAAGGCGGATGTTCCACAATATTTATGTCTTGAACGTCCACTCCGTTTTCTTCCAGCCACTTTTTAGCTTTGCGGCAGGTTCCGCATTTAGGATACCAATAAAATGTCAACGCCATACATCGCCGGCCTCCAATCCTATACTATTCACCTTTGAATTTCGACGCCGTTTTCATTTCTCCTGCTTTTTCATGGGATTGGATCTGAGGATTCGATTGTATTTTGCTCATTCACGCCCGTAATAAAAGCTGTACCGCCCGTATTTTCATAAATTCCGGCCGAAATATAAACGTCCGCGCATTCGGCGGACGTTTCCTTGTTAGATGATGTATTTTTCCGCTCGGATGAGTCTTTCAGCAGCTTCCCGTTTTTTAGCGATAAGATTATGCGGGTTCGAGCGTATCAGTTTGCGCAAGACGGAGAGCATCACGCGCAAATTGTCGCCGGATTCGACGGCGAGAAGTGTCTCTTTCGCATGGGCTTCAATTTCACTGAACGCCTCCTGACAGAATATCTCTGTGTAGAGCCGCTTTTGTATATTCTTCTCTTCCCCCGTTCGGGCGATTGCTTTTTCTGTGCGGAGAACAGCCGATTCCATCGCATAAATAAGGTTGACCATATCCGCCAGATTAGCTAAGACTTCCTGTTCTTTTTCTAGCTGTTTGCCATAGGTCTGAACGGTGAGCCCCGCAGCGAGCAATCCGATTTTTTTGGCGTTTTTCACCAGATACTTCTCTTGGGCTAAAGGTTCTGAACTCACCTCTTGCGGCATGAGCATCATCAATTCGCTTTGCAGTTCCTGAGCTTTTTCTAACAGCGGCAGCTCCCCCTTAAACGCTTTGCGGACATAAGTGCCAGGAACGAGAAGGCGGTTGATTTCGTTCGTTCCTTCAAAAATGCGGTTGATACGGGAATCGCGATACATGCGGGCGATCTCATATTCTTCCATGAAACCGTACCCCCCGTGGAGCTGCACGCCTTCATCGACCACGTAATCCAACACTTCCGTTCCGAACACCTTCGCTAAGGAACACTCGATTGCGTACTCAGCAATGGAACGAGCAACTGCTAAACCGTCTGCCTGCTCTGCAGCAGACAGCTGGCTCATACGCTCTTCAACATAGCCCACTGTCCGATAAATCGAGCTTTCGCTTGCGTATATTTTCGCCCCCATCGTCGCGAATTTCTCTTTCGTTAAGTTGAAAGAGGAGATCGGCGTGTTAAATTGTTTGCGCTCATTGGCGTATGCCAAGGTGATATCCAGCGCGCGCTTGGAACTGCCGACCGACCCGACGCCGAGCTTGTAACGGCCGATATTTAAAATATTGAAGGCGATCACATGACCGCGGCCGGCTTCTCCAAGCAAGTTTTCTTTCGGAACGATTGCGTCTTGTAAAATTAAGGTTCGCGTAGAAGAGCTTTTGATGCCCATCTTGTCTTCTTCTAATCCCGTCGAAACGCCCGGAAACTGCCGCTCTACGATAAAAGCGGAAAAGTGCTCACCGTCTATTTTGGCATATACAATAAATAGATCTGCAAATCCGGCATTCGTAATCCATTGTTTCTCGCCGTTTAAGATATAATGCGTGCCAGCTTCGTTTAACCTCGCCGATGTTTTGGCACCGAGCGCATCCGACCCTGATCCCGGCTCTGTCAAGGCGTAGGCAGCGATTTTTTCTCCTGTATTTAAAAGCGGCAGGTATGCTTGCTTTTGTTCTTCATTTCCGAATAAAACGATGGGCAGGGAGCCGATCCCAACATGCGCGCCATGCGTGACGGAAAATCCTCCGGCTGCCGCCATTCTTTCGGCAATCAGCGCGGAGCTGACTTTGTCCAAACCTAATCCCCCATATTCTTCTGGGATATCTGCGCTCAATAGCCCTAGCTCCCCGGCTTCCTGCAAAAGCTTCACCGAACGGTCAAATTCGTGCTTTTCCAAATAAGGCACTTGCGGAAGCACGCTGTTCATAACAAACTCTTCGGTCGTTTTCGCAATCATTTTCTGTTCATCGGTGAAATCCTCCGGTGTGAATATCTGTTCATACGTCATATCTTCAAGTAAAAAGGCTCCGCCTTTAACCGCCTGATTTTCTGTTTGATTGGCCATGCTTCTTCCTCCCCTTTGTTCGATTATATTAGCTCGAATACACCGGCTGCCCCCATGCCGCCGCCGATACACATCGTGACTAGACCAAACTGCTCTTGGCGCCTCTTCATCTCGTGAATTAACGATAGAGTCAGCTTCGTCCCCGTACAGCCTAACGGATGGCCAAGGGCGATAGCTCCGCCGTTGACATTCACTCTTTCTTCATCTAATCTCAGCTCGCGAATGACTTGAATCGCCTGTGAGGCAAAAGCTTCATTCAGTTCAATCAGCCCGATATCAGACAGCTCCAACCCAGCAAGCTTCAATGCTTTAGGAACGGCTGTGACCGGGCCGACTCCCATAATTTCCGGCGGCACACCTCCCACAG
The DNA here is from genome assembly GCF_002797355.1 of Bacillus xiapuensis. Classification (GTDB taxonomy): domain Bacteria; phylum Bacillota; class Bacilli; order Bacillales; family Domibacillaceae; genus Bacillus_CE; species Bacillus_CE xiapuensis. The sequence goes on from NZ_KZ454940.1 coordinate 108,311, forward strand.
CAAAGGAACGAAACTTAGCTAGCGGCGCTAATCCCAATGAATCTGCCCTTTCCCTCTCCATCACCATTACCGCTGCCGCGCCATCACTTGTTTGCGAAGCATTTCCCGCTGTTACTGTGCCTGCAATAGAGAAAACGGGGCGCAGCTTAGCCAATGTTTCCTTATTAGTCTCAGGGCGCACTCCTTCATCCTGATCAAAGCTGATCTCTGTTTCAATGATTTGATGATCTGATCCAATGCGATGCAGCTTGACGGGCACTGGAACGATTTCATCGACAAATTTTCCATCAGCGAGCGCTTTCGCCGCCCGCTGATGGCTGCGCACCGCGAACGCATCCTGTTCTTCCCGCGTAATTCCGTATTTCTTGGCAACTTCTTCGGCCGTATGCCCCATGCTCATATAATATTCCGGAGCCTGTTCAGCAAGCTGGACATTCGGCCGGACGATATGGCCCATCATTGGAACCTTACTCATCGATTCAACTCCGCCGGCAATAATCGTCTGGGCATGACCGATCATAATGCGCTCAGCCGCATAAGCGATCGCCTGCAAGCCGGAGGAGCAGTAGCGGTTGATAGTGATGGCCGGCACGGTATAAGGAAGGCCAGCCAGCGCCCCGATATTTCTTGCCATATTGAGCCCTTGTTCTGCTTCCGGCGTTGCACAGCCAATAATGATATCATCAATTTCTCCTTCATAATGACCTGCCCGCCGCAAGCTTTCTTTGACCGCAAGCGCACCGAGATCATCCGGTCGCAGGGTGGCAAGCGTTCCCTTTTTCGCGCGTCCGACTGGCGTTCTGGCTCCTGCTACGATGACCGCTTCCTTCATTCTTCCTTCTCCCCCTTGCCGTTTAATTGCGCAGCGGCTTACCCTTCATGAGCATATGCTGCATGCGCTTCTGTGTTTTCGGTTCCGCGCAAAGACTGATAAAGGCCTCGCGCTCTAATTTCAGCAAATATTCTTCCTCGACTTCCGTTCCAAAGGGAAGCTTTCCGCCGGCAATGACATAAGCGAGCTTTTTGGCAATGGTCATATCATGCTCAGAAATATATCCCGATGCCTGCATTGCTTGCGCTCCCAACAGCATAGCCGCATAGCCTGTTTCTCCTGTGACGGGAATCTTTTTGCGCTTTGGCGCTCGGTAACCGCTTTCGTACAAATACAGCGCAGCCCGCTTGGCGTCGTACAGCAGATGGTCTTGATTGACACTGATGCCATCCGTTTGCTTGAGAAATTGATGTTCGCGCGCTTCCTCTCCTGAAGCAGATGTTTTCGCCATAGCGATCGTTTCGAATACTTTTATGGCGACGTTTTGCAAATCCATTTGCACGCCGCTTGGCATTTGTTCAAGGTATCGGATGTACAGTTCTTTGTTTCCTCCCCCACCTGGTATTAAGCCAACGCCCGTTTCTACGAGACCCATGTAGGTTTCCATGCTTGCCTGTATGTGAGCGGCCGGCAAACAGACTTCGGCCCCGCCGCCAAGCGTCATCGCAAACGGTGCAGCCACGACCGGACGCTTGCTGTATTTAATTTTCATCATCGCCTCCTGGAAGCTTCTGATCACCATCTCCACTTCCCAAAGGTTGTCATCCTGCACTTCCATTAGAATCATCGCCAGATTGGCACCGACGCAAAAGTTCTTCCCCTGATTGCCAATGACTAGCCCTTTGTAGCGGCTTTCTACTTCTCCGACCGCATCATGGATCATTTGTATAATATCAAGTCCAATGGCGTTGTTTGGCGAGTGGAATTCCAGCAGAGCTATGCCGTCGCCGATATCTATTAAACTGGCTCCGCTATTTTGCTTGATTACCTTTCCCTGCTTTTTCAGCTTCTTCAAGTCAATGACTTTCGGGTTCACCGGCACTTTCTTGTACTCTCCCTGATGGTAAAAGCCGCTATCTTTATAGAAGGCAGGCTTACCGCCGGCTATCATTTCTTTCACCCATGCGGGTACCTTCAGCCCTTCTTCCTCCATCTTCTGAACGGATGATTTCACACCGATCGCATCCCATATTTCAAACGGCCCGTAATCCCATCCAAATCCCCATTTCATCGCCTGATCAATCGCCGCCAGGTCATCGGCGATTTCTCCTGTCAGCTCAGCTGAATACACCAGGACTGGCGCTAGGATCTTCCAAATAAATCGTCCTGCTGGATCGTCAGCATACATAAGCGCTTTCATTTTATTTAAAGTGCCTCTTTGCTGCTTAGCCCTTTCCACTGACGCGGCTTTCAGCTTTCTTCGTTCGCTGTATTCCAATGTGTCTGGATTGATTTCCAGAATGGCTTCCCCTTCTTTTTTGAAAAAGCCCTGTCTGCTTTTAGCACCGATCCAGCCGTTTTTACACATTTTCTTCATAAAGTCAGGGATTTCAAATACTTGTTTTTCAGCACCCTCCACTTTGTCATATACATTGGCCGCGACATGAATAAACGTATCAATTCCAACGACATCCAGCGTTCGAAAAGTAGCGCTTTTCGGCCGTCCGATCAAAGGACCTGTAATGGAGTCGACTTCACCAGGCGTAAAGCCAAACGCCTGCATTTCCTGCACGGTTTTTAATAATCCGTACGTGCCGATGCGATTGGCGATAAAATTAGGGGTATCTTTCGCCAGCACCACACCTTTACCGAGCACATCTTCACCGAACATTTTCATGTAGTTGAGCACTTCCGGATCAGTATCTTGTGCAGGTATAATTTCTAGCAATTTCAAATAGCGCGGCGGATTAAAGAAATGAGTGCCGAGAAAATGCTTGCGAAAATCATCAGAGCGTCCAGCGATCATCGCTTCGATGGAAATCCCGGAAGTATTAGAACTGACGATGCTTCCCGGCTTGCGCCATTTTTCTACCATTTCCAATATGCTTCTTTTGACAGCGAGATTCTCTACAACGACTTCAATGATCCAGTCCGCTTCCCGCAATCGGTCTGCATCATCCTCTAAATTTCCGGCTTCAATGAATTGAAGATTTGCGGCCGATGTAAGCGGGGCCGGCTTCTGTCTAAGCAGTTTCCTTCGCGCGGCTTGCGCCAGACGATTCCGAACCGGCCGGTCACTCAGCGTCAGCCCTTGCGCTTTTTCTTCCTTAGTCAATTCCTTAGGAACGATATCCAGTAAAACAGATGGAATGCCAACGTTTGCTAAATGAGCGGCTATGCCAGACCCCATCACGCCCGATCCAATTACTGCCGCTTTCAGAATAGGCTGGACCAATAAATTCTCCTCCTCGTCTGTTTGAATGAATATTCATTCATTATTTCTAATCTTACTATAACCAAATTTATGCAGCAAAGCAATACGGAAGATCAAAAATTATAAATTTTCTAACTTTATTTTTATGGATATTTTTCCTTCCGGCAGCCATGCACCTTCACTCATCGAATTGCTTGGCCTTTTCCGATATAATAAATGTAATTCAATTGAAGGTGAGGAATATATGAAAAAATTCAGCTGGATTTTAACGGGAATGGGCATGCTTCTTATTTTGGGAGGTATCCTTTATCCGCTAGACGTGATCGAAAAGCCCCTGTTCATAACATTGCTGCTTGGCGGAGCGCTGACCATGTTTATCGGAACCATGTTTCGAGCTTACGCGATATTAAGAAATAAATAAAAAAACAGCCCGGGGGCTGTTTTTTTATTTATCATTGACCACAATATAAGCAGCTTTTACCGGTCCGTGCACACCTACGACAAGATCCATTTCAATATCCGCCGAGTTGCTGGGACCCGTAATGAAATTGATGCAGGAAGGAGCGAGTTCGCCTTTCTGCACTTTTTGGCTGATGGACTGTGCCGCTTGCGTAATACGCGGAACAATCGTGCTTTTAGGAATGATGGCAATATACTTATGCGGCAAAAGACTGACTGAGCGTCCCTTATCTTTGCTGCTGAGCAAAACAACTGTGCCGGATTCAGCCAAAGTCATATCGCTAAAGGTAATGCCGATATTAGCTTTTTCAGCCTTTTGGATATTTTCTTCACCTAAAGCCGGATCCCACATATTCACTTCAACGTTTCCTGATGGCCAGGTATCCTTAAGCAATTCAGACAAGCCATACTCCTCAAAGCGCTCATCGTTCCATACGGAAATCGGGCCGCCGCCATAAGAATTGACTGTTTCTTGCAGCGCTTTCACCAGCTCTTTAGAAGACGTTTCAATCAGTTCCGTGTGAATTAAGCGGCACTGATCACGCAATACCTGCAGCAGCTCATCGGAAGTCGCCCCTTTCAGCACTTCATGCTGCGGCTGAAACTTCCAAGCCGGCCGATGCACCTGTTCTTTTCTTTCTCTTCCAAGACTAGAAGCGATGTTGGCTAAAAAGGCGTCACGGTTATGAATGGTTCCTTCCATTATTTCTCACCGTCTTTCTCTTTTTGATGATCCTTAAACCAGTCACGCAGCCGTTCTTTGTTTGGTGCCGGGAATTCACGCAACTCTGTCCAAGCCTTCAGCGGACCAGGCCCTTTAGAAATTCGGTCGTTTTTCGTAAACGGCTTCATCATCGTTGAAGCCATTTTCGAACCCATTCCATATAACGGATTCGATGAAGCGCCGAGGCCAAATGCTTTCATGGCCAGCTTTTCAGATATAGGCGCCCGTCCTTCCTTCTCCACAATTACTTGACGGTGCTTATGAAGCAGCTCATGAAGCGGTATTTTCACCGGACAAGCCTCTGAGCAAGCGGCGCATAATGTGGAAGCGTACGGAAGCTCTTTAAAGTCGTCATAGCCGCCAAGAAGCGGAGTAAGCACCGCGCCGATCGGTCCTGAATAAATGGATCCGTAAGAATGGCCGCCGATATGACGGTAAACCGGACATACGTTAATACAAGCGGCACAGCGGATGCATTGCAGCACGGATTGAAATTCCGTTCCCAAAATTTTTGAACGTCCGTTGTCGACGATGACTAAATGAAATTCTTCCGGCCCGTCCACATCTCCTTCTTCACGCGGTCCCGTTAAAGCGGTCACATAACTGGTCAGCTTTTGTCCAACGGCACTGCGTGTCAGCAGGCTGACAAGCACTTCAAATTCTTCAAACGTTGGAACAATCCGCTCCATTCCCATCACGGTAATTTGAGTTTTCGGGATTGTTGTGACCATTCGGGCATTTCCTTCGTTTGTCACGAAGCTGATGGAACCGGATTCAGCAATGGCAAAGTTACAGCCAGTGATTCCTACATCAGCAGCCATGAATGCTTTGCGCAAAGTTTTCCGGGCGTGAAGCGCCAATTCTTCCGGCTTCGATGTTGCTTTGTAATCCAGCTTCTCAGCAAACACATCGCGAATCTGCTCTTTATTTTTATGAAGAGCGGGCGTCACGATATGGGATGGCGGATCATGATCGTCCACTTGCAGAATATATTCGCCAAGATCCGTCTCAAGGACTTCACATCCCATTTCTTCCAAGGCGTAGTTCATATTGATTTCTTCTGTAACCATAGATTTGGATTTGACGATTTTTTTGGCATTTTTCTTTGCAACAACGTCTTTAATGTATTCATTCGCTTCTTCAGCCGTTTGAGCAAAGAAGACATGACCGCCGCGTTTTGCCACGTTTTCACTTAGTTGATGCAAATAATAATCTAGATTTTCTAACACATGCTGACGGATTTCTTCTCCGTGGGAACGCCAATCCTCCCAGTTTCCAAGTTCTTCGGCTGCATCAAGACGGCGAGTGCGCAAACGCTCCTGAGCATCCGCTACCGCTCCTCGCATAAACGAGTCGTCCAGATTCTCTTTAACCCGTCCTTTGAAGTCTTCCGTTCCGAACTTCATAGCCATCGAACCCCACCTCTTTCTCTATATAAAATCATTTTTTTACTCTCAATGACTATTTAATACTTCTGCAATATGCATCACGCGAATCGGTTTCCCTTTACGCTCGATCCGGCCGCCGATATTCATCAGGCAGCCGCAGTCTGCCCCGATTAAATAGTCAGCATCCACTTGCTCAGCACTGGCGACTTTTTCATCCACCATTTGCTCAGAAATCTGACCCATTTTTACAGAGAACGTACCGCCGAAACCGCAGCAATTCTGCGCGTTAGGCAGCGGAATAAATTCCAGTCCCTCCACGTTTTTCAGCAGCTTCATTGGAGCATCCTTCACTCCTAGCAAACGCGTCATGTGGCAAGATGTGTGATAAGTTGCTTTTCCCGGAAGCTTAGCGCCAAGATCCTCCACTTTCAGCACATCGACGATAAATTGAGTAAATTCATACGTTTTTGCCGCCAGCTTTCGGGCGCGCGCTTCCCATACAGGATCGTCCTTAAAAACTTGCGGATATTCCTTAAACATCGTCGCACATGATCCTGAAGGGGTAACGACATACTCCGCATTCTCAAATGTTGCGATCATTTTCTTCATCGCACCTTTTGAATCTTCTACATAGCCACTATTGTAAGCTGGCTGTCCGCAACATACTTGACCTTCGGGAAACTCCACGTCGCAGCCCAGCCGCTCCAAAATTTCAACCGTCGCCTTCCCTACGTCCGTCTGAAACATATCTACTAGACACGTAGCAAACAAAGCAACTTTCATGTTGAACACCTCTTTTTTAGAAGTTACAGGTTTTCCTTAAATCGTGTGAATAAGTATTATGATGACCACAAAAATCCGATAAGGATGACCTGTGTAAACAACCGATCATCAGATGACCTTTGTTCGCACCTTCCATAATACTACAAAAACACTGTTTTATAAAGGATGACCTGTGTAAACAACCGATCATCAGATGACCTTTGTTCGCACCTTCCATAATACTACAAAAACACTGTTTTATATAGGTTTATAGTAGAAAAATGAAAATTTACCCGATTTTTTTCGAAAATAAACTACTTATTCTATCATTTTTTTATTTTTTTGAAATGAAAGGTTATCATGGAAAAGTAACCTTTCATTTTCCCGCATTCTCGTTTTCATTCAAGAAATCTACTAGAATCGTTTCGACATTATGAAGATGAACACTCATTTCCAAACGGGCTTTTTCTGGATTTTGTTCCGCTATTGCTTGACAAATGGCTTCGTGCTCCTGATTTAATTTATCCACCGTTGTCCATTCTGAATATAAACAGATTCTTCGCGTTTCTTTCATCGTTTCCACTAGCAGATCCGATACATGATTCATCAAACTCGACAAAAGCGGATTGCCGGTCGCTTTAGCGATGGAGAGATGAAAGGCAAAGTCTGCTTCTTCCCCAAGCTCAATATCGCCCGAGTGAAGCTTCATCTCTTCCAGCGCTTTACGGATGCTGGCCACATCCTCTTCTGTTCGTTTCTGAGCCGCTATGAAAGCCACGCCCACCTCAAGAATTTTCCGGACCTCTAATAAATGCAATTTATCATTTGTGTTCATCAGTAAAGCGTTTTCAATCGGATAGGCGATTCCGGACGGCGAAAAGCCTTTCACATAGGTGCCTTCTCCTTGCCGCAGTTCAATCAATCCCATTGCTCTTAAGGAAGTCAACGCCTCTCGAATGGCTGAACGCCCAACTTGAAAGTTTTCCGCCAGCTGCTGAACCGAATCAAGCTTGTCTCCCGGCCGCAAATTTCCTGAACGAATGGAATCCAGCAGGGCATCCGCTACTTCTTCATATATTTTTTTCGGTTTAATTTTTTTATAATTCAACGGTTTCACCTCTATTATCTCTTGCCTTATTTTTATTATATACGATAAACGCCCTTTTCTGGAAATTTTCGTGAAAGCGTTATAAAAAACATTTTAAAACAATTTACTTTATTTTCACAAAACATTAACAATTATATTGTCTTTTAATTGAAAAGCACATATAATTGTTATGCAACAGGGTGATCACTTCACAAGGTCATCAGATGATATACCGACCATTTGACATGACCTTCAGCTACTTCACATTGTTAGGGGGAATTTTTCATGCAGTATCAACAACAATTTACTCCCATAGCGGACAACTTAGGGCTTTCTGCGCTCATTGCTCTCATTCCCATTCTATTTTTCTTTTGGGCACTGGCTATTAAACGCATGAAAGGCTACAAAGCCGGTCTCTGGACTTTAGGTATTTCTTTAGTCCTTTCTGCAATCGCTTACAAAATGCCGGTCTCTCTTTCTTTGCTGTCAGCCAGCCAAGGGGCTGTCTACGGCTTGCTCCCGATCGGATGGATCATTATTACATCCGTCTTTCTTTACAAATTAACCGTTAAAACCGGGCATTTTGACATTATTCGTGACTCCGTCCTTTCCATTACAGAAGATCGCCGCCTGCAGGCCCTTCTCGTTGCCTTTTCATTTGGTGCTTTTCTAGAGGGTGCAGCTGGATTTGGAGCACCGGTAGCCATTTCAGCCGCCCTTTTAGTAGGACTCGGCTTTAATCCGCTTTATGCTGCAGGACTTTGCTTGATTGCCAATACGGCTCCTGTCGCCTTCGGAGCGGTTGGAATCCCGATCATTGCAGTGGAAGGTCCAACCGGCATTCCCGCCATGGAAGTATCGAAAATGGTCGGCCGTCAATTGCCATTCTTATCTGCTTTTATTCCTTTTTATTTAGTCGTTATGATGGCGGGATTTAAGCGGGCCCTAGAAGTGCTGCCGCCGATTTTAGTATCCGGTCTATCCTTTGCCATTACACAATATTTAAGCTCTAACTTCCTTGGTCCTGAGCTTCCGGATATTCTATCTGCACTTGTTTCATTATTTGCCTTAGCTGTGTTCTTGAAGTTCTGGAAGCCGAAAACAATTTTTCGTTTTAAACATGAAGAACAAGAGGCACAATCCGGCACTGTGGCTAAGCATTCAGCGGGAGCGATTTTTAAAGCTTGGTCTCCTTTCCTCGTACTGACAGCCTTTATTTCTGTATGGGGAATTCCGGTCTTAAAATCCGCTTTAACCGGACATTATGAAGGAACAAACAGCATTTTGAAAGCGATTAACTACGTTGGATCACAATTGACATTTGCGCCGGAAGTGCCGTTTCTGCACAATCAGATTTTCGACGGCAGCGGGGAAGCACTGCCCGCTATTTATAAACTGGAAATTCTCGGCGCCGCCGGAACAGCTATTTTAATAGCGGCCATAGTTAGTAAATTCATAGTAAAAATTTCTTGGAAAGAATGGTTCAAAACATTGGCCGAGACAACGAATGAATTGAAATTCCCAATCGTGACAATCGCCAGCGTGGTTGCATTTGCTTACGTGACAAATGCTTCCGGTATGACCACCACACTTGGACTTGTAGTCGCCAAAACCGGATCTTGGTTCCCGTTCTTCTCACCATTTCTCGGCTGGCTCGGCGTATTCATCACCGGCTCCGACACATCGGCAAACTTGCTGTTCGGTAACCTGCAAAAAGTCACCGCCGAATCTGTCGGCATGGATCCGCTCCTTGCCGTCGGCGCCAACTCTTCAGGCGGGGTAACAGGAAAAATGATCTCTCCGCAATCCATTGCCGTAGCCTGCGGAGCGGTAGGACTAGCCGGAAAAGAATCCGATCTATTTCGATTTACAGTCAAACACAGCTTTGTACTCGTCATCATCGTCGGTATCATCACCTTCCTCCAATCCAACGTCCTAAGCTGGATGGTACCATAACCGAAATGCGAAAGGGCCTCGAAAAGCCCCGACAAGCACAAGACGGAACGGCATAGAAAGGTGTTCTTTGCCTTTCAGGGCGGGCTGACTTGTGACCTCGAGGGGCTAGGCCCTGCAGCTGGACACAACCAAATGCGAAAGGCGCTCGTCCAGCGGCGACCAGCACAAGATCAGCTGATTGCAAGGTTGTTCTTGAACCTTGAAGACAGATGAGCTTGTGACCTCGAGTCGCTAGCGCCTACAGCTGGACAACAACGAAATGCGGAGCCGACTGTCCTGGGGCGACAAGCAGATGAACGGTAGACGAAATGGCGTTCTTTTGCCATGCAGTCTGACGGGCATCTGACCTCGAGCCCCAAGGAGGCGAAGCTGAACAATCACGAAATGCGGAAGCGGCCGCCTAGACTCGGCTGGCTTATGACCAAGAGTCTGGCCGCTGCAGCTGAACAATCCGATTCTCTATTTAGCGAATCGGGTTTTTTATTTCCCCTGACTCTTTGAGCTTTTGTATAGGGGGCGGTGGTCACTTTCATGAGGAATTGGAGGGTGGAGGAACATGGAAATACATGGCTTATTATGTCTGGTTTCGTCTGTTCGTTTAAAGAGTTATGGCTTGTAAATAATCTGCCTCCTTCACCTCTTCATGCTTGCGAAATGATGAATGCCTTTTTAAGGACTAGGATCTGGGGCTAACAGCAGCGCCTTTTATTTTCCTCTCTTAATACAGGATTTGTGTGCAAAAAACTGCGGCATTGTTCGTTCTTTCCATCACTCTTTTATCATGTTCAGCTCTGCTTCATTTGAATGATTAGGCAATTTTTTTTCTATTTTTAACGGATTTCAGTTGAAGTAATCCAAGAATGTTGAAAAGAGGGTGGTTGACATCCAGAGGATGATTCGATATTATAGTCACATCAGTCAACAATGATAATCATTATCATTGTTGGTCTAGTCTCACCATTTAAGAAATGACAGAGTGGTTTCCCCCCGCTCTGTCTCCCCTCTTTAAAGTATGTGACATCCAAAAAGGGGCTGTCCCATAAGCCCCTAAAATAAGAACGCGGAGAGAAAAACAACTCGTTTTTCTCTCCGCGTTCTTTCATTGTAAGCGGGTTTCCTGAAAATGTTTGGGCTAGGCCCGCCATTTTCAGGAAGTTGTGGGCCAACGCCACAACCCCAAATTCCGTGTGCACCTTGTCGATCCCCCGCAAGGAAAATCTGCGGAACGCCCGATTGCCCTTGATATGACCGAACGCACTTTCGACCTCGACTTTCCGCCGGGCATAAATCGGTGTGTTCTCGTCAGACCAAAGGCTGTTCTTGGCTTGTGCTTTCATTTCTTCGTACACGGGGTTGTAATGAATCTGCCGGTTCCCTTTCGATTTTGTGCATAGGGCTTTCAGCGGGCAGTCTGTACAAACCTCACATTCATAAATTTTAAAATCTCTCTTCATCCCGTAAGAATCCGTACGGGTGGAATAACGTTTGAAGCGAATGCGGCGGTCATTCGGACAGATATATACGTCATCTTCTTCTATATAGGTCCAGTTCCTTGGCTGGAAACGATCTTTTGTATACCTGCGTTTTTGTTCTTTCAGATAGGTATTATAAGGAATCAAATAGTCCATTTTTTCTTCCGTCGCATATACATAGTTGCTTTCGCTTCCATAGCCGGCATCGGCGATCACTTTTTTCGGAAACGGCAGGCGAGAGCCTTTCAGTTTCTCCATGTGCGGAATGAAACAGCGAGTATCCGTTGGGCGCTGGTGAATGGTATAGAACAAAACAAATTGGTTTTCCGTTGCCCTCTGCACATTGTAGCCAGGCTTTAGCTGTCCGTTTTTCATGTGATCTTCTTTCATTCTCATAAACGTGGCAGCTGTATCGGTTTTGGAAAAGCTGTTTCGGTCGCCGTATGTCTCCATTTGTGGTTTATATTTCACCAGGCGCGGAATAAAATCCCTGCTTACGGATTTTGCCAGCTTTTGAACAAAGGATCGCTTTTGGCGCTTAGCCTTGCGTTCTTTCCTATCTTCTTGCGCCACGTCTTTCTCTATCTGTTCCATTTTCTTTTCCAGAACCGTTTCCACTTGCGCCACTTGTTCAGGGCTGACTTTTTTCGCCTCCAGGCATTCCGCGATCATAGAAGCTTCATCTACCTCCACGATCTCTTGAATGTGGTGCAGGGTCTCCTTGATCTTCTCTCTTAATTTCGCTTCAAATCTCATCGTCGCTTTTTTCCAGGAGAAGGAGTGTTTATTGGCATTTGCCTCGATCTTTGTGCCGTCCAGAAAATAGTTCCCCATGGAAATATATTGGTTTTCAATCAAGAGGAGAATCATTTCCTCGAACAGCGTGTCGATCATGGATTTCATCTGCCCGCTGCGGAAACGGTTAATCGTACGGAAATCTGGGTTTTGCATGGCAGAGAGCCAAATCATCGGCAGGTTTTCGTCTAGCATCTTCGCGATTCCTCGGCAGGAATAGACCTTTTGCGAGTACGCATAAAGAAGACTTTTGACCATCATTTTGGGGTGATAGGCACTTCGGCCGCCGCCTTTATAAGGCTTGATGAACAGCTCATCGGGCATGTTTTCAATCATCTCATGGATAAAACGGGAGACATGGTGTGCAGGAATCCAGTCACTGAGATCCATCGGAAGCATCAGCTGGTCTGTTTGATAGAAAACAAAGACAGGTTTGGAACGGAAGTTCTTTTTTTGCGTGGACACCTCTTCCGTTTCTAGTGGTAAAGATAACTGGTCCGTGTTATAATTTGTGGGAGTAGTCTTTTGGCTGCTCATAAAAAAATCGCTCCTTTTGTATGTGTTGGTTTGGTTACTTACATTTTACAAGAAAGAGCGATTTTTTTGTGCTTAAAAATAGAAAAAAAACAGGGGCCGTCCTCAAAAGTCGGTTTCACCGACTTTTGGGACAGCCCCTTTGTCAGCTGAAAAAAGCTTATATCTCTTATAATCTAGCATCTTTCCAAAAGTTTTGGGTAATATGCGCCGCCGGCTGATAAGGTCGAAGTTCGAAACCTTCCTTCTTTAAGTAGCTTATAACATCCGGCAGAATTTCAGCACTCACTTGTTTTTCATGCATCAAAATCACGACATGCTTATCTCCAAGCTGCTTTTGCTTCTTCACTCCATCCTGAATATTTTGAAGAACACGCGCTTTAGTCCCCAAGCTGTATTTCCAATCTAAACTGTCTACATCCCAATCCCATAATTTAAACCCTTTTCTTACAAGCGCATCCCGATATGGCTGCTTCAAGTACGGAACACTTCCAAACGGCGCTCGCACTAAATCTGTGGATCGGCCGGTTACTTCCTTGACCATCTCTTTGGCTTTCATCATTTCATTTAGGAAGCTTTGCGGTGAATTGTACAGCGGATTAACGCTGTGACTTACGCTGTGCAAACCGATGTAATGCCCATCAGCTGCCGTCTTTTTAGCCGCTTTGGCAAAATTCCGGACATTCGGTCCTACATAAAAAAAGGTTCCTTTCACGCGATGAGCAGACAGCGTTTTTAAAATGCGGGATGAATAGACGCTCGGACCGTCATCAAATGTTAAGTACGCGATGGGCCGCTCCTCCTGCGCTCCGAGATTCAATCGGCTGAATTCCCGCTGATTTTCTTCCAGAAATGTTTCATTTGAAATGTTGATGTCACTCTCTGAATAAAAACGGGCAATTTGCTTCTGTCCCAGATAATCTGTTTGAAAGACGAGTTGATTGGCTGCCCAGCGAATGCCGATATACGTGTCCTTATTCTTCTTATAGACTATCGCCGGCTCCATTTGCCGCCGGTCTATGTACGCCGCTTTGACCGCTTCGTTAGACGGCAGCTTCTCCCCGCTTTGTTCCATCAAATAGGTTCCGTTCTCATGGTTAACGGTCTGTTTCACATATAAACAGCGGCTCAGCTGGCTCATTGGTGCGGCAGAATCCTGAAAGACTTCTCCTTTTAGTGCGGAAAGCCGCTGATCAAAAAGCCCAAGAAATGCTCCCCTTTCTAGGCCAGCTCCATGCGCCGTTCCTGCAAACATGAAAACCAGCACACTAAACAACAGAGCAGAAAAAAATGTTTTCATCATAAATCCCTTCCTCTAGCAACTACTAAACTATTATGTATTTGATTCATTTCCTCATTATACACGAAATATTTCTATTGTGTTACAAAAAAGTCTAAAAAGTTACAACTAGTAATATTTTATTGCAGCGTATCCTTTTCTTTCCTCTGCTTCTATATGGAAAGTGAAAGGAGGTGATCAAATGGCTCAAGCGACCTTAACAAAATCAACGCTTCGCTTAGTATTCGATCACGGTGCCGATGCCAGCGGAAAGCCGATTTTGAAATCCCAGACATTCTCCAACATCAACGAAGCCGCCACAGCGGATCATTTAGCAGCTGCGGCTCAAGCCCTAGCCGCTTTATCAGACAAGCCCTTAAACGCCATTATGCGCAATGACGCATCCGAAATTAGTGAATAGGAGGAATAAACATTGACAAAAACCTTACAGCTTCAATTCATGACAGAAGCCGGAAAGACGTCCACATTGTCACTCGATCAGCCGAAGGAGCCCCTTGACCCTGCTATAGTCAAGCAATCAATGGAAGCTATTCTCGATTCTCAAGCCTTTAACTCCGCTAATGGTGCGTTAGTCTCCATTAAAGGAGCTAGCCTGATCGACCGCACCGTAACAGATATTAGCTTAAATTAGAATCTATCCAGAAGCGAAAAAGCTGGTCCGCCGGCTTTTTCGCTTCTGACAAGGAGGAATGACGGTGGAATCCATTCTGCCCTTTATTCAGGAACTCGGATTTCCTATTGCGGTGACATTCTACTTACTGTATCGCATCGAAACCAAGCTTGACGGTGTTATCCAGTCAATACAAACGCTGCCTGAAAAAATGCGAAATCCCTGATATAAAAAAGCGCGCCAATGTGAGCTGCCGTCCGAATGTTAGATCAAAATCTAACTTATAGGGGCCACAATGCTGGTGCGCTCTTTTTTTCTCAAAATTACATTACACCAAAAAAATCAATAGGCCTAAAGTTTTATTTTATCTTGTTATACGGGTTTTGTGTTTTAATCAATGTACAGCGGATAAACAATTAGCGAACACAAAATTCACACAAAGGAGTGGAAACAGATGGCAAACAATGATCGCAAGAAGATGACAGTCGAAGAAGCAGGACAAAAAGGCGGCGAAACAACAGCACGCAATCACGATAAAGAATTTTACCAAGAAATCGGTCAAAAAGGCGGAGAAGCCACAGCGGAAAATCACGATAGAGAATTCTACGAAAAAATTGGCCAAAAGGGCGGAGAAGCCCGCAGCAGACAACGTAACGATCAATAACAGTCACTTGCTTTTCTTACTGCAATAAAAACAATAAAACATTAAAGGAGATGGATATAATGGCAAACAATGATCGCAAGAATCGCAATGACGGCAAAATGACTCTGGAAGAGGCGGGACGCAAAGGCGGAAATGCTACAGCACGCAACCACGACAAGGAATTCTATCAAGAAATCGGTGAAAAAGGCGGGAATGCTACCGCTGAAAACCACGATAAAGATTTCTACCAAGAAATCGGCCAAAAGGGCGGCGAAACGACTGCCGAAAACCATGACAGAGATTTCTATCAAGAGATCGGTGAAAAA
The DNA here is from genome assembly GCF_002797355.1 of Bacillus xiapuensis. Classification (GTDB taxonomy): domain Bacteria; phylum Bacillota; class Bacilli; order Bacillales; family Domibacillaceae; genus Bacillus_CE; species Bacillus_CE xiapuensis. The sequence goes on from NZ_KZ454940.1 coordinate 123,573, forward strand.
GGCGGAAACACTACCGCCGAAAATCACGGCAAAGAATTCTACCAGGAAATCGGCGAAAAAGGCGGAAACGCTACCGCGGAACGCCACGGGGAAGATTTCTACGAAGAAATTGGTGAGAAAGGCGGCCGGGCCCGCAGCGAAAACCGCGATAATAACTAACCGGCTCCTATCCTGAGGCTGGGACAAGAGGTCTTCAGCTAATAAAAAAGCCGAACTATTATTTAAAACTCTAATTTAGAGTTTTGTAATAGTTCGGCTTTATTGTTCTTTATGTTTTTATTCCAATACATTATTCAGCTTTAATCACAATAAATTGGGTTTTGCTCAGCCTCTCTTTTGCTGTTTTTCCATTTTCATCCGCAAAACAGCCAATCAGTTAATCATTTCCGTTTAAGGGAAAGCCCACCGCTTTTATCAACGGTGGGACGGGAGGCTACAAAAAAGATCGTTCTTCGGCCATTTCTCTTTGGAAGTTTTCCGCACTTTCTAAACGGCGGCCGTTTTTTTCTTTGATCTCTTCAATTTGTGCTGCACTTTCGCTGTGCTTAAGAGAAGCTTCTGCCCGCTCTATCTGCTCCAGTGTTTGACTCAGCATCTGTTCCATCCTGGCTATTTTCTCGCGATGTTTATTCGAGTCGTTCATTTCTTTTTCCTCCCTATTTGCCTCATGTTCCATTAATTACATCCGGCTGCTTTCCAGATGTATCCTGCATTTTCTTCCCTTTATTGCCGCCGGCCGCTTTTTGCTGGGTACCGAGCTGATTTGGGGCAAAATCTTTCGGATTCCGCTTTGGATTTCCCACGCTGATCACCTCCTACCACTAATATGCCCGGAAGTCTGGGTACTATATGTCCTTTGATTCATATATTTTGATGGCGACAATCCAGGAAGTTCCAAATAAAAGCGCAATAACCAAGCCCCCGGCTAGGAACAGCTGATTCAGGCTGTACGCACGTAACTACCTTTGAATATCCGTGATTTCTCCGTTAAAAGCCTTCAGGGTGCTTTGCCGCAATGTAATGAAAAAGATCAGAAAGAACCTCAGCAGGATTCCAGTGTACCGTTCACCGAATTTATAAAGGGCAGGAAAGGAAATGAACACAAAAAATAGAATGAGAAGCAGTGACAGCAGTAATCGATGCCATTTTGCCAAAGGCTGATCATATAATCCCAGCCCCAAGCTCAGCGCCGCTTGAATCAGCATCATGCTTCCCATCGCAAACAAACAGCCCGAACAAAATTGCTCCTGCATACTTTGAGAAGACAACGCTTTTGCGGCTGATGCGCAAGCTGTTCAACAGTATATGGGCTTTCGCTGTTTCGCTGCCCGCGTTGGAGACAACGCTATTTAGCAAGTGCGACAGCGAATCTCGCCGGCTTTCCATTATTACAGGTTCTTTGTTGCTTTTCCTCTAAAAAACCGCCTATGAGGTTATCCCTCTCGGCGGTTTTTTGATTGAATAAATAAATTTCCTGTCCTGAATCAGTTCAGCTGCGCTAGACTTGCATGTTGCCGTGTTCAATTGCAGAGGTTTCAATTTGAATGGTTGTATGCTCAATTTTGAACGAATCCTGAATAATGTCGATGGCCTGCTGCAAGATTTTTTGGCTGTCCACCTTGTCATCCACAAGGATATGGCAGGTTAAAGTGTCCAATCCGGAGGTGATGGTCCAGATGTGAAGATCATGAACATTAAGAACTCCTTCAATGTCCTCCAAGCTTCTTTTCACCGCTTCTTGATCCACTGTGACAGGCGTGCCCTCCATCAAAATATGAACAGAATGCGTCACGACCCCCCAGGCACTTTTTAAAATGAGTAAAGCAACTACAACGGAAATAATCGGGTCTGCAATATACCAGTCAAACAGCAGCATCAGCAAGCCAGCTGCCAAGGCGCCTACCGATCCGAGCGCATCTCCCAGCACATGCAAATAGGCGCTTCGCAGATTGACATTGTCCTTCACATCTCCTTTGCTCATGAGCGACCAGGCGCTAAGCAGATTAGCAGCCAAGCCGATGCCGGCAATGATCATCATTGTTCCGCTTGCCACTGTAGGCGGTTCCCAAAAACGATCATAGGCCTCTTTCATGATAAACCCGGCAATCACAAATAAGGTCACTCCGTTAAATAGCGCAGCCAAAATTTCAAATCGATAATAGCCATACGTTTTTTTCGGTGAAGCAGGGCGCGAAGCAAACCAGAATGCAATCAAGCTTAGCAGCAAGGAACTGGCATCGCTTAACATATGTCCGCTGTCTGACAGCAGCGCTAAACTATTGGTGATCAGGCCGCCGAAAAACTCCAGCAGCATGATCCCCGTGGTGATCACTAAAGCAATGATCAAGCCTTTTTTATTGCCCTCTCTCACTTCTTCAAAATGATGATCATGTCCGTGATGGTGATGATGCCCCATGCTTATTCCTCCTTATCTCTTCTTTTTATCCCGCATGTGAGCTGCCTTAAGCTCCCCTTCAAGAATGAAGCGGTGATGCAAAAGTCCAAGGGAAAGATCACGTTCCCTAACGTTCGGGCTGCACGATGCAAGGGAGAAAGGCTTTGCAGCAGAACGTTGCTGCGGCAGCCTTTGTTCTTCATTCTAGCGGCGGGAGATGAAAGGAATCCCCGCTGTTTAGTTAAAGTTCACTTTTTAATAAAAGACAACAAATATTCCGCATCCTCTCCCACCCCTTGAATCAAGGCGGAGCTTCGATTGTGCTGCCAAGGCAATCCTAAAAAATATAAACCTTCTATAGGAGTTATTCCCCGCTGATGAACCGGCGCTCCTTTATCATTCAACACTCCGGGAATACGTATCCAATGATCGTCTCTTTGAAAGCCGGTTGCCCAGATTATATTTGGAACCTGCGCACGGCTGTCGTCTGCAAAAATCAAATCGTGCTGATCCACACTCACCATTCTCGGCTTCAGTTTAATTCTCTCACTGTTAATCGCCTGCTTCAACTGAAAACCCATAATGGGATCCGGCTGCTTCTTCAGCCACCTGCCCACCCTTGACTGAACATCAGCCCGATAAAGTCCCAGCAGGTTCAGCCACCAGAAAATACTTTTGCCTGCAAAGCTTAAGGGAAGATAGGACAGCTTATGCCCCACGGATAAATACACCTCTCGTTCCTTCGCCAATTCAACCGCAATCTGAGCACCGGAATTTCCTCCGCCGATCACAGCGGCCGGTCCCGGCTGTAGCTGCTTCGGATGTTTATAGTGAGAAGAATGAAGCTGGACAGCACTTTCAGCCACGGAGGAAGAAAAGGGAGGCAGGAACGCTTTCTGAAAAGCCCCCGTTGCCACAACCACTTGCCTGGCTATATACTCTCCCTGATTTGTCAGCAGGCGAAAGCCTTTCTTTGATTGGGTCATTCTAAGTACTTCTGTATGATGCTGAATAGGTAAAGAAAATTTTTTCGCATAAGATGCCAAGTACGCCGCCACTTCATCTTTAAGCGGAAACAACTTCTCATCACCCGGCATTTTAAATCCAGGAAGCGAACTGTATGAACGCGGAGTAAATAACGTGAGCGAATCGTATCTGTCTCTCCACGAATCTCCAACTGCAAAAGAACGGTCCAAAATGACAAATGAGTTGCCTGCTTTCTGAAGAAAATATCCCATCGCAAGCCCCGCCTGCCCCGCTCCAATCACTATTACATCCCAACGCATCATCATCCCTCCCATTTAATTAATATATGAGCATATGTTCATATATTAATTTATACAACTTCTCTGAAAATGTCAATAAAAAAAGGACGCTTTGAAGCAGTCCTTTTTTCCTCCTCTGAAACAAACCAGTTGCCGCATGATGGATTAGCCTGTCTAGCACAACTTGCCCTCAAAAATACCGGTCATTCATTTCCTTCAACAACTTTTTAGTGATGGCAACACCGGCATGCTCTCCAATTACCGAATCAATTCCGCAGTGCGGACAAACCGCCGTTTCTTCTTCGTCCCACCAGTCCTCAATCTCTGAAGGATGAAAGATCTTTAAGCAATGAAAACATCCGCAAACCTCATCCTTCACTAATTCTTTTCTGTTATAAGAAGAAAACTCATATGCTTTCTCTAAACGCTTTTCCATCATTCCCTTTACACTTCCTTACTGACAGTTGATCTTGAATTCTTCACCTTCCCTAACTATTCTATAAAAAAAAACAATTCCTTTACACTATTATGCAAATTCTTTTTCGCCTTTTACACAAAGAAGTTCTTCATTTAGTTGAAGGGCGTTCATATTACGTCATCTGGCTTGCTGTTAAACGTCAGAGAAAGAAAAATATTCACAAAATGTATATATATAATTTCTTCAACAAAAAAAATTAATTTTATAATAAAAGTCATACTTTTAATACCATCGGTAAAGGAGTTAACAAAATGAACATTTTGCAAGCATTAAAAGAGGCAACACCTTATATTCACAAAGCATTGAAAGAAGAAGCCATTGTAACTGTCGTAGAAAAAAAAAGTAAAACAATGATCAGTTATTTGCCCGGCAAACGAATCGATACGGGTAACCATCCAGGTGATACATATAATACAGCTGATCAGAACATTACAGGGGCCCTGCAAGGAAAAGAAACGGAAATTTATATTCCGAAGGAAGTATACGGAGTGGCCATTAGTGCCTTTGCCTTTCCTATTTACGAAAATCGAGAAGTGGTTGGCGCCTTGGCTTTTGGTCTTCCATTAGATAATCAAGAAAAACTGGAAGAGTATATGGAAACGATTAATTCCATTACCTTTAGTCTACAGGATAAGGTGCATACAATCGCTTCTCATTCAGAAGAATTAGCGGCGACAAGTGATGAGATCAACGAACAGACAGGCCATGCTCTGCAGGATTCGGAGAAAACAAATGTAATAACGGAACTAATTAAAGACATTTCCCGGCAGACGAACTTGCTTGGTTTAAATGCGTCCATTGAAGCTGCACGTGCCGGAGAGCATGGAGCAGGTTTTAATATTGTTGCCGGTGAAGTGCGAAAGCTATCGCTGGAAACCTCTAAAGCGACGGAGCAAATTGAAAGTTCTCTTGCAAGCGTCAAAGAAAATTTGGAGAATTTAAAAGAAAGCATGTTCCAAATCAAAAGTGCTTCTAATGAACAAGCCACTCTCGTACAAGATTTCAGTGAAATCATTGATCAGCTAAACCAATTAAGCATTGAAATGAAAGCATTTATGAAAAAAGTTTTGCGATAATGAATAGAAGAAAAACGGCTGCCTCAAACAATCCTTTTGATGGCAGCCGTTTTTCTTATCTTCCTTTTGCAAAAATCACTCTTTCATCGAACCGCAATATAAATATCCACTTCCGCATGCTCGGGATCCGCGCATCTTTCATCATATACTTCAAAATCGCCCGTATACGTTCTTTCCCATTCCGAATGGGGAAACCAAGACCAGATGGTTTGCCATGCTTGCAGAACGACCGCTGTGATCGGACCTTTTACAGACGTAAACACGAGATATTTTGCAGAGGGAATCGATTGAAGCTCGAGACCTGCCGGAAGCTGATCATTAGAGGACGCTTCCACTCCGACCGTAATTGTATACTCGCCGTTTATGCCATCCTCATAATTGGAGTAGCAGCCGTATGTAACTCCCGTTTTCAAGAGCGGCGCTGCCTGCTCATGAAACCTGGTCCATAATAATGGAATCTTCCCCTGTGAAGTCATCTCATCTGCATTGCATGTACGAGCCGTGACGCCCGCTATTTGAAAAGCTCCTCTCTTTACCAGAGCAGGCTCCTTGATTGTCCGTTTTTGCCACCGCTTTAAAGTGGGCAGCAAGGAGAGGAACAGCTGACGGGCTTCAGCCTCTTCCATGCCCTCCTTCTGAAAATGCGGCACACAAACTGCCGCCATTTCTTCCATGCTGATATCCGGCTGTCGATACTCCCCCTCATGATAACAATGAAAACAATAATCTTGACTAGACTGACCGTTTTTTTCAGTGCCCAGCTTGGCTTGATCAGTGAGAGGCATTCCGCAGCTTTGACAATAAGTTTGCATTTTCCAATCTCCACCTTTCTGTTATTCGCCTTCACTATATCAAGACAAACCTGACAACAGCCTGTCATATTTACAAAAAAAAGCTCATCCTATTTTTCATACTGACGGACGATCTCTGCCGCACGCTGCTTGATTACCTCCACGATATGGGGAGGTTCTATAACTTGGAGCCGAGGTCCAAAGCTGAGCAGGAAGCCGTACAGCCATTCATTTTCAGGAAGAGAAACGCGAATTAGGCACTGACTGGCATCAATCTGTTCCTCCCCGAAGACGTCTGCCATCATCGGATAAACATTCCGTTCATATGCCAAGATGAGCTTGACTAAGTTTTCCGGCTGATTCCATTCTTTCTTCCAAGGGAGTTCCGCTAATTTAAGCGGCTTGCGCTGAAAGGACTCCAGCCCTGTTTGCAATTCCTTCATTCTTGAAAGCTTAAATATTCGAAATTTGTTTCTCAATCGGCAAAAGCCGTACACATACCAGCGCCTTTCCTTATAGACAAGTGTATGCGGATCAATTACCCGATTCGTTAAATGACCGCTGCTGCTTGAATAAGAGAAACGCAAACAGCGCTGCGTTTCAATAGCCTGTTTACAGATCGTCATCTTTTCTTTTTGTACTCCATCATTCCCCCATGAGCTCCAGTCAACCATCACTTGATTGGCTGACTTCTTGACAGCTTCATCTGCCACGCCTATCAGCTTCTCCAGCACCGCCTCCGCATGCCGGTCTTCATAAGAAGTCAGCACACTGTTAAGCGCAATAGAAAGAGAAGCAAGCTCCTCCTTTGTTAACACTTGCTTATCCATCCGGTAACCATCGATAAGACGAATGCCTCCATTGGCTCCTTGCTGACTAAAAACAGGGATGCCGGCCCGGCTAAGCGTCTCAACATCCCGATACACCGTGCGAATGGATACGTTCAATAGCTCCGCCAGCTCTTGAGCTTTCACGTTCTTGCGATTCAGCAAGATCATCGTCATCGTTAATAAACGGTCTACCTTCATGATAACCTCCTTCCCGCCTTGCATTAAAGCGTTTGTTATGCTTTTTCAACTTACTGAGCACGGCACTAAAGATCTTCTCTTTCCACGTTTCGAATAGCTGAATAGGCAATCAGCACTCCAATAGCGGCCAATCCTAATTGAAGCGGAATGAATGTTACCATGGAGAAGGTTGGATTAGATGAGTAAGCAATCACAACAATAAGCAAGGATGAACCGATTGTCGCCGGAACCGAATATTTACGCATGCCAAAGTACAATGCAATTAAGCTTGATCCGGCAGCAGCAGCGGCAAAGAAAATTATTTTGATCGTCTCTTCCCAAAACTGATGGGGAGTAACAGAAAAAGGAACAATTGAAAAGTAAGCATTGATAATAAAAAATGATCCTGCCACAATCATATTAGATAATAGAATCGTCATAAACGTCAGCATGGCGATGATAATTAGTTTACTGGCGATTATTTTCTTTCGGTTAACAGGATAAGAGAACATAATCAAAATCGTTTTATTCCGATACTCTTCGATCACCATTTTCGCAATCAGCACAGCGGCAAATACAATAAACGTTGCTCTTACCATTCCACCGATCATGTCAAAGACATCTTCATACATGGTAAACATAAGATCTCCTTCCTTGTTTTCGATATATATTACGAAGTAAGTGAGAATCGCTATTGCTAAATTGCTGATTAGCGCCCCTCTGATATACCAGCCAAGCGAAAATTTCTTCAACTCCAGCCTTATTAGTTGCAGCATTCTAACCACTCTCCTTATTTTTTCATTGAAGCTCATCCCCACTGCGAAATCATCTGCACACATCCCTCACTGCCTTCATGAAACTAGAGTGGTGATTTACTTGGCTGTTCCTTCTTCATTCATTACATTCAAAAAATACTCTTCCAGTGAACTATGCTTTTTATTGATACTTTCAATCTCAATCCCGTTCAAAATCAGGACTTTTGAAATTTCTTGCAGCGTGGCTGTTGTTTCATAAATGCGAATCATTTTGTCATTCATGATTTTATAATTTTTCAGTCGCAATTGATTGTCTAAAATATAAACAGCTTTCTTGACATCTTGAACGGTCACTTCCATATATTCTGTTTGTTCGCCGCTAATACTCTGCATCGATACTTCCCTGATGAGCTTACCGTTTTGAATGACCCCAATTGTATCAGCCATCTGCTCCATCTCCGCTAAAATGTGGCTGGACACTAATAGCGTCAAGCCATATTCCTTACACAGCATTTTAAATAATTCCCGCATCTCTTTAATTCCGATTGGGTCTAGACCGTTGATCGGTTCATCTAAAATTAATAGCTCCGGCTTTGTCGTAATCGCTCTAGCAATTCCTAATCGCTGCTTCATCCCAAGGGAAAAGTCTTTTACTTTCTTGTTATCGACATTGTGTAAATGAACCATATCCAATGCGCGGTCAATAGCCCTTTTGTCGTAGTAGCCCATGTACTCACAGTGCAAGCTCAGGTTCTCCTTAGCTGTAAGCTTCTCATAGAAAATCGGATATTCAATAATCATTCCTATCCGCTTGAATACTTGATAGGAAGTGTTTGTTAACCTTTCTCCGAAAATTTCAATCTCTCCACTAGTTGGTTTAATTAAGTTCGTCACCATCTTCATTAATGTTGTTTTTCCAGCGCCATTCGGCCCTAAAAACCCGTAAATCTCTCCTTGTTTCACATGCATATTAACCGAAGAAACAGCCTCTTTCCCATCAAACACTTTTGTCAATTGATTCGTTTTAAGTATATAAGACATGCAATGTTCTCCCTTCTCTTCCTGCATCCATTGTACGAAATGAAGTTATCTTTTTTCTTAATCAATCCTTACAAATTTCTTACGCTCACAGAAAAGCGCAGGGCGACGGGGACAGAAGCGAGAAAAAAAGCTTGCAGAATAGCCATTCTACAAGCCAATACCCCATTTTTTTAATGCGACGGTAAACATCGTTTTCTCATAGGGCTTGCTGGAGAGGTGAATTTCTCCCCCCAGCACTTCAACAAGCCGCTTGGTGATTGTTAAGCCCAGACCGCTTCCTTGATAGCTGCGGTTTCTTGAGTCTTCCAGCGTATACATCCGTTCAAATACTTTATCGATATGCGACTCGGAAATCCCTTTCCCTTTGTCCCATATGTCAATATACAAAAAATTTTCAGAGTTTCTTACAGCAATGCCTACTGTTTTTCCTTCTCCTCCATAGGCGATCGCATTGGAGAGTAAGTTATGTAAAATCCTGCTTAACACTTCTTCATTTCCCCAGGCATACAGCTGATCCTCAGAAATATCAATGTGGACGGAAAAACCTTTCGCCGTCAGCAAATCATAGAAAGACAAAATGGTTTTCCGGCAAATTTCATTTACATTGATTCTGGCAAATTCAATTTCTTTATCGCCTGATTCCAATTTTGCCAAATCAAAAAATTTACGGATAAGCTCCATCACTTCATTTGTTTTCAGCCGCACATTTTGCACTAAGGCTTGCCGCTCGGCTTCGCTCAGCGAGTGATCGGTTTGCAGGATTTCCGCGTAGCCAAGGATCACCGTCAATGGCGTATTTAAATCATGTGAAATATTGGCAAGCATCCGCCGCATGGACATCTCCACCTTCGCGTGTTCGGCATTGCTAAGCTGGATCGCTTCCAATAAATGATTAATCTCTACTAACAGCTTTTGCAGTTCTTGATGATCGGTGGCCAGCAGCAGCTTTTCGCCTGTCTTCTCTGCAACAATAGCTTGCAGCTTTTCATACATATAACACAAATCACGGTTCTGCTTTCTTCGTCTGGAATATTGAAGGACATTCAATCCCAGTAACACCGCCGCCATCACCGTCAAGAATGCTTCCATCTACAGCACTTCCCACTTATAACCGATTCCCCATAGCGTCTTAATATAGACAGGACAAGATGGGTTATCTTCTATCTTCTCACGCAGCCTTCTCATATGAACATTAATGACATTATCCACTCCGTGATAGTCCTCATTCCAAACCAATTGATAAATTTGTGCTTTGGTAAACACGCGATGGCGGTTTTTGACAAACAATCGCAAAATTTCAAACTCTTTTGAGGTAAGTTTAATAGCGTTTCCCTTCTTCCAAACGGTAAAGTTGGTAAAATCTATTTTTAAATCCCCGATCTGAACGATATCCTCTTCTTCCCGCTGAGGAGCGGCATACTGGGTTGAACGACGAATGCCTGCTTTTACCCTCGCCGACAGCTCAATCATGGAAAACGGTTTGCCTATATAATCATCGGCTCCCAAGCCTAATCCAATCGCTTTATCGACATCCGTATCCTTCGCCGACATCATTAAAATAGGCACTGCGCTTTTTTGGCGTATTGATTTCATCACTTCTAACCCGTCCAGCTTGGGCAGCATGATATCTAAAATGATGAAATCATAAGCCTCCTGTCTGAATTTCGCTATTCCTTCCTCTCCATCCGAGGCGGTCTCCACCATGAAACCTTCTTTATGTAAATAGCTCGCCACCATTTCTTGAATCGACTGATCATCTTCTATTAACAAAATCGTCCCCGGCATTCTGCTTCTCTCCTGCCTCTCATACAATAGCTTTGCAACCATGCAATGAAACGGTTCTACGTCTCAGGTTGTAGTTAAAAATAAACCCCTCGTTCATTGTTTCCTTATGGAAAATTATATAAGATAAAATCAATGATTGGAAGTTCAAATTAAGACTGGAGGAAGATCATGAAAAAAATAGCGATAACGATTGTCACAATGGCATTATTAGGTATCGCTCTTCTCACCTTGAAAGATTACACTTCACTGTTTGGAAACAAGATAACCGCCCAAGAAGACAGCATTGAGGTGACATCCGGAATTGACCGCATGGATCTGGAGATCACCAGCGGAAACACGACCATTATTCCGCAGGACCGCCATGATGTGAAAGCTGTTTATAAAGGCAAGAACAAGCTTTCTGTGAAGGAAGACGGCAGCACAATTGAAGTAGAAGTGAAGCAAAGATGGTATCAGTGGATATCCTTTTTTAACTCACCAAAATCATCCTTAACCATTTACATTCCAAAGGATTATCAGCATGATCTTGAGCTCAGCGTCGGCTCTGGTCACTTGCAATTCGCAGGAGATTCCCCTTCTCGGCCGATGAAGCTGGATACGATGAGCTTAGAAATGAGCTCCGGAGACGTGAAGCTGCAAAATCTGGAGACGTCGGCATTCAAATATGAGGGCTCTTCAGGTCAATTAACCATTGATTCATTCACGACAAAAGAAGGCAGATTTGATCTCGATTCGGGGGATGTGAGACTCGTCCGATACGCCGGTCCTCTCAACGGTGATTTAGCTTCGGGGCACATGAAAGTCGCGATGGATCAATTAGCGGGGGATATAAATCTGGACTTAAACTCCGGAAATGCTCAGCTTGATTTGCCGGATCATGCGGATTTTATGCTTAAAGGTGATACAGTCAGCGGAGATATCACTTGTGATTTCCCTCTCAAAAATCAAACATCGAAAAGCGGCACAATTTCCGGCACACATGGCTCCGGCACCTATCAAATCAACGTCTCCTTAGCAAGCGGAGATGTGAAAATTCATTGAAAAATGAGCAAAGAAAGCGGCCGCTTTCTTTGCTCATTTTATGCTTGTCCAATAAACCGCTTATTCCATTCCACTAATTCATCCGCCGGCAGCGGTTTAGAAAAATAGTAGCCTTGAATAATAGGATAATGACATGACTTCGCAAGAAAAGCGGCCTGCTCCTCCGTTTCCACCCCCTCTACCACCACTTTCAAGTTTAAAGATTTTCCTAATAAAATGATGGATTGGATAATGGAAGCATCCTTTTCCGTACGAAATCCCCCGTCGATAAACGATTTATCAATCTTCAGCGTCGAGATAGGGATTTTCTTCAAATAAGATAAAGAGGAGACACCTGTCCCGAAATCATCCAGTGCCACTTCAAAGCCTTCCTTTCGAAAACGGTCGACCGCTTGAATCGCCCCATCAATCGTTTTCACGAAGCTCGTTTCGGTAATTTCCAGCTCCAGGAATTCAGGATCGATCTGGTACCGGCGGGTTGTACTCAGCAAATACTCCAGCAGCCGCGGAGAGCTCACATAATGGCCGGGAATGTTAATCGCCACCCTCCAGCTGCGGCTATTCTCCACTTGCCAAGCAAGGATCTGCTGGCAGACCCGGTCAATGACCCAATCCGTCACATCCATCATTCGATGATATTTTTCCAATACCGGAATAAAAACCGCGGGCGATAGAATTCCATACTTGGGATGCTTCCAGCGCAGCAGTGCCTCCACTCCAATCATTTCCTTCTGATCGGTTGCTACTTTCGGCTGATAAACAAGGTATAATTCATTCTCCGCCAGCGCCCGGTCAATACCTTCCATTATTTCTCTTTCCATGGTATGTGCGTGAATCTCCGGATCATAAGCAATCACTTCATTATGAAACCCAGCCCCCGGATGGCTCAGCACCGCTAGCGCTTGACCGTACAGCTCAGCGGACGGCACCTTCTGCTCGGCGTCCGCAAAAGCACAGAGGGATTGCAGCCGCACAACATGACCGTCGATCACGAGCGGCTGATTCATGAGAAAGGCCGCTCGTGTCATCGCCTGCCTTAACTCCGAAACAGCTTTTTCATCTCTTACCGCAAAGGCAAAGCGCTGTCCATCCAGCCGGTACAGCTCAGCTAGCGGCGGCTTGACAGAAGCGAGCAGCTCGCTCGTTTGCTGAATCACATCATCCAAAAAGGCATAACTGTACGAGTGATGGAGCAGGTCGAGATCGTGGAAGTGCCACACGGCCATCGCCGGATAAGCATTGCTGTTTACATTCTTTTCAAATTCCCTGCGGTTCGGGAGCTTTGTTAGCGAGTCATAATAGCTAAAACGATGCTCCACATAACGATCCAACAGGCTCGAAAGCAGAAATAAAACAAACAGCACTGTTATGGCCGCTGTTGTACTGCCAATTAAAAAAGCCATATCTGACAGATGATGTCCGCTATTCTTAAGCGGCAATTGTTTAGGCACATAGAAATGCACCGCAGCCATACCAGTATAATGCATGCATGAAACCGCCATGCCCAGAATAGCCGAGACAAGCAGCCGCACGAAACGGCGGCGTGCTTTTCTTTGGTGCTTGGCTAAAATATACAGCGCGATAAACGAAACGACAACCGCCACAACGATAGAGGCTATAAATAAACGAATGTCATAGCTGATCACGACATTCTTCATCTTCATCGCGGCCATGCCGATATAATGCATCACAGATATCCCGGCTCCCATAACGATACCTGCCATTACATAGGAAGAAATCGTGAGGCTCGGCCGATTGGAAAAATAGAACGCCAAAAAAGAAGCGATCAGCGCAGGCCCGATCGAAATTAACGTCAGCCAATGATCATAATGCATGGAGACCGGAAGCATCAAAGCGCTCATCCCAATAAAATGCATCGACCAAATCCCTATTCCCATAGAAACGGAAGCAAGAATCAGCCAAACAGTCCGATGAAAGAAACTGTTTTGCTGAGCGCGCTCATTCATTATGATCGCCGTATAGGAAGCGGCGCAGGCCATAGCAATCGACAGAAGAACGATGGACCCTGCATAGTCGCCTTGCAAAATTTTAAAGGATGCTGCAGAAGGTGTAGAAAACATTACTTTCCTCTCTCTTTTCTCACGGTAATCTTTCGTTATATTTCCTGAATGACAGCCAAGCATAAGTTATAGCTCAAGAACTATTTTACCCCTATACACATCAATCTGACTAGTTCTAAAGGTCTATTTCTTATTCCGTACTGATCGTAAGAGCTTAACAAAAATATCCAGCTGTGCGTTCTCTTGGCAGCTGGATAGAATCCTCATCTTTTATGCAGGTCCCCTAAGTGAATAAAACCCAAGAACGCAGGAAAACCGGCATTCTCAGGCTATTCTTTAGGATTTATGAAATGAGCCTATGACTTCGACCGTTTCGGTGATATTTACAAATGCTTCCGGATCAGCTTCATGAATCATTGTCTTTACATCCGTCAGCTGATAGCGCGTAATGACGGTGATCAGAACCGACCGGCCTTCACCTGAATACGCCCCTTCTCCCTTCATGACGGTTACCCCGCGGTAAACATTTGAAATCAGCTTCTCTTTCACAGCTTCTCCTTTGGCTGTGATAATCATCAGCGTTAGCTTAATATGGTTCGTGTGAATCGTATCAATCACTTTACCTGTCGCATAAATAGCTATCATCGTATTCAGCGCCGCATCCCAATTAAAAATGAAGCCTGAAGCAATGACCACTACTCCGTTCATCGCCGAAAGCAGTGCCCCAAGCGGAAAGTCCTTCTTCTTTGTCAGCAGCATAGCGATGATATCGAAGCCTCCCGATGAAGCAGATGCCCGAAAGATTAATCCGATGCCGAGTCCCGTCAGCACGCCGCCAAACAAGGAAGACAGAATCGGTTCCGTCGATACTTGATAAATAGGGATCATATACAAACTGACCGATATCAGAACAACAGACAGAATCGTGTACCCAATAAACTGTTTCCCCAGCTTTTTCACACCGACCACTAACAAAGGAAGGTTTAATAAAAAGTTAATGACCCCCGTATTCATTGGGGTAATCAGTCCGACCATGATCGCCACACCGCTCAGCCCGCTGCTCAAAATTCCATGCGGAATCAAAAAAAGATTATATGCCACTCCAACAATGATCGACCCTAATAGAATGGTCAAAATATTCATGGTCTTCCCTCCTCTTTCGCCAGCAAAATGAATAAAAGAATTATACTGGAGGAAGGGGATCTTGTGAAAATGATAGTTTTTTCTGAAATATCAAACAAAAGGATCAGTGAAGTCCTCGGCTTTTTTTCGATGAAGACACTCGAAACCCATGCGGCAATTCGGTATAATAAGTACAGTGGCAGAAAAACAGCTTCGAGAATATATGGTTTAACGAGATTCAAAGTTGAAAGAGAGTGAACAACATGGGCCGTAAATGGAACAACATTAAAGAAAAGAAAGCGTCAAAAGATGCCAATACGAGCCGGATTTACGCAAAGTTTGGACGTGAAATTTACGTAGCTGCCAAGCAGGGAGAACCGGATCCGGAATCGAACCAAGCGTTAAAAGTCGTGCTCGAACGCGCGAAAACATATAATGTGCCTAAAGCGATTGTAGACCGCGCCATTGAGAAGGCCAAGGGCGGTTC
This sequence comes from Bacillus xiapuensis, assembly GCF_002797355.1. Lineage (GTDB taxonomy): Bacteria > Bacillota > Bacilli > Bacillales > Domibacillaceae > Bacillus_CE > Bacillus_CE xiapuensis. The sequence goes on from NZ_KZ454940.1 coordinate 138,837, forward strand.
AGAGGAAAATTATGATGAGCTTCGCTACGAAGGCTTTGGTCCGAACGGGTCCATGATCATTGTGGATGCGCTATCGAACAACGTTAATCGCACCGCCTCCGAAGTGCGTGCTGCCTTTGGCAAAAACGGCGGAAACATGGGCGTCAGCGGGTCGGTTTCCTACATGTTTGAAGCTACTGCCGTGATCGGCGTAGAAGGGAAAACAGCGGATGAAGTACTGGAGCTGTTAATGGAGGCCGATCTGGATGTGCGCGATATTTTAGAAGAAGACGGCTCCGTCATCATTTATGCCGAACCCGATCAATTCCATGCAGTACAAGAAGCCTTCAAGCAAGCCGGCATCAGCGAATTCACCGTTGCTGAGCTGACCATGCTTGCTCAAAACGACATTCACTTATCCGAGGAAGATCAAGCCCAATTTGAAAAGCTGATCGATGCCCTAGAAGATCTGGAGGATGTCCAGCAAGTGTATCATAACGTGGACTTGGGCGAATAATAGCCTATAGGAAAATCTTCCATTCAACTGAAAAAGCAGTAGCCCTCATCGGAGAAGCTACTGCTTTTTCAGTTTTTTTCCGCGCCGGGCACGGGCTGATGTTCTTTACCGATCAGCCGCTCTAGCCGCTTTTGGCATGGCGGCAGCGTGATCTGGATGATTCTTCCTAAAAACAAAGCGATCAAAATGGTGCCGATGCCGACCGGGCCTCCCAGCAGCCACCCTAATAGAAAGACGGTTATTTCCATACCATTTCGGACAAGCGTGATACTCCAGCCGGTTTTTTCCACGATCAGGAGCATTAAGCTGTCTCTCGGACCGGCTCCTAAATCAGCGGAAACATAGAGACTGATACCAAATCCGAGAATAAAGACGCCGGCAGTAAAGCATAGCACTTGAACGAGGATCGTCTCCGGATTGGGTAGCCACAGATTAAAGATATCGATAAACACACCCAGAAGCAGCATGTTCATGATAGCGCCGATTTTTGGCGGGGTTTGCGTGCCGACCCAAGTAGCGGCAATAATCGTAATTCCTGCAATGATTGACCATGTGCCGATCGTTAATCCCAACTGCTTATAAAGCCCATAGTGAAATACATCCCACGGTCCGATCCCCAGCACTTTCCCCTTAATGGTGAGTGAAATCCCCAGTGCCAGCACGATCAAGCCCATGATAAAAAAAGTCCAGCGCAAACGGTATTCGCGGCGCATACGCTCCCTCCGTTCCTATTAAACTGCTCATTTGTTTAGGCTTTCGAAATAGATTCCTCATCCACTTTAGCATAACCCTCCTATTATTTTAAACGATTTCTCCCTCCTCCTTTTTTGCTTTTGGGCACAAACAGATAGTAAGAACATTCAAAAAACGGCAACCTTACAAATCAGGTTACCGTTTCATCTGATGAATGGCAGCGTACAGAAGCTCCTGTTGTTTAAAGCTTGGATGATTCCTCCACACCTCAAGGCCGCCTGCTCTTCTACGAAGTCGCATCCAGCTTCTGCTCAGGCACCAGCTTCTTATCAAACTGGCTCCACAGTAACCCCAGTGCTGCTCCGGCTAAAGCAGGCACAGCCCATTCCAGTCCGTAAGCCGAAAGCGGCAAATGCTCTCTTACAGTTTGAAGCGGTCCTAAGTGAACGCCCGCAGTATGCAGACCTCCCAATACAGCAAATACTCCTGTGCATAATACAGTACAGCCGTAGACCTTCTTAGCATGCTTGAAATAGCGATGGAAAAAGGTTAAGGCGATCAGAACAATCGTTAGCGGGTAGGCCGTTACGAGAAATGGCACAGACACTTTCAGAATTTGCGCAAGCCCCATGTTTGCAAGCGTGAAACCGACCAGTGTCAGCACGAACACTTGCGTCTTGTAGCCTGCTTTCGGGAACAGCTTGGCAAAATACTGACTGCATGATGTCGTTAAGCCAACGACGGTCGTAAAACAAGCTAACGTAAAAATCAAGCCTAGCAGGATGGTTCCATTTTGTCCTAAGAGCTGAATGGAAGCAGCGCTTAAAATATCCGTGCCATCTGCAAAGCTGCCGTTTGCCGCCATTCTTCCTCCGATAACTCCGAGACTGATGTAAACGAGCGATAGCAAGAAGCCTGCGATGATAGCCGCCTTCCATGTATACTTCGTCAATGCCTTTCTGTCAGAAATCCCCTTTTGCCGGATCGATGTTAGGATGACGATGCCGTAAGCGAGCGCTGCGAGGGCATCCATCGTGTTGTACCCTTCAATAAAGCCTTTGAATAAAGCACCGCTCTGATAGCCTTCCGCTGGCGTTTGCAGCGGTGCATCCAGCTTGGCGAATCCAATCGCACAAAGAACAACCATTGCTACGAGCAGTACCGGCGTAATCCACCGGCTTAAATATTTTTCCATTTTAGATGGATCTAAGCTGATGATGTAAACGAGAGCAAAGAAAACAAAAGTATATAAAAACAGCATCAATGACGGGTTCCAAGCCTCAGGCAGAAAAGGCTTCACACCCATTTCATAAGCGACGTTAGCATTTCTCGGGATGCCGAGAAATGGACCAATTGATAAATACACGCCAAACATGAATACGGCACTAAAAACGGGATGAACTCGGTTTGCGATAGCTGGAGCCCCGTCTTTTACAAGGGATACAGCTAACAGAACAGCGAACGGCAGGCCGACGCTCGTTACGATAAACCCTGCCATAGCAAGCCAGTAGGAAGTTCCCGACTGCGCCCCTAAGTGCGGCGGGAAAATCAAGTTCCCCGCTCCAAAAAACATCGAAAATAACATTAAGCCAATAAACAAAGTATCAAATTTTTTCATCGGGAATCTCTCCTTTTCTTGTTGTAATATCGTCTTTCGCTTTGTTGAATGGATGAGCTTAATCCGCAAGAAAACAAAAAACCCGCCCCTGTATGCAGGGACGAGTTTGCGCTCGCGTTACCACCCATCTTCCGCAAGTATTAAAAAAATACATGCGGCACTCTAGTCAACGTACAATCATACGTGCTCCTTGGTAACGGCGGATCACCCGTCAAAGCCTACTTCATTTCAGCTTTGCGTCTCGGAGATGATTTTCAGACAAGACCTGAACGTCGGCTCTCACCATACGCCGATTCTCTGGAGAACAGGCACCTTCTCTTACTCTTTCTCGTCACAGACTTTCATTTGCTATTGATTGATTAATAAATTAGCAAATAAAAAACACGTTGTCAATATTTTTAAATAATTTGCATTAAATTTTTTTTTGAGTCTTTTCCGTTTTTTCTATTTATGCCTATAGCAGGGATAATAGGAATGTAGAGATTGAACAAAAAAGCCGCAGGAAAACGCTGCAGCTTCATTATATTCGTTCAATTTTAGCGGATTTTCTCCAGTTGACATCCAGCTGCGTTACATCAACTCCGGATGTTTCTTTAATCTGTTTCACCGCGCTGTTAATAATCTGTTCGGCATTGCCGGCACTTTTTTCGGGGAGCGTGACCACCGTTTTGATCTCTATCCCTTTTACAAGAAATGTTACTTCTGCTTGCCGCTGATCCTCTTGAGGCAAGAGATAAATTTGTACCTTCTGTCCAATCTCTCTGCTGATCATTTCTTGATAAAGCAGAATTTTCTCTCGGATTGCTTGAGGGTGATGATTGTTGTACATAAGCAATTCAGGGTTAATATGAAAGTAGTCAGCTACTTGACTGACCTTTTGCCGGCTGACCCCTTCACGCATCCAGCGTTTGACCGTAACGTGAGACACCTGCAAATCCTTCGCCAGCTGCGACGCGCTTACATTTTCAAACATCATAAGAAGCTCCAAAAAACTCATAATAATCCCACTTTCCTACATTAATCCAATATTAGTAATTTTCTTGAGTAAATCTGCTCTATCTATGCTTAATATCGGACTTTCTTCATTTTTTTTCACCAACTAAGCCAACTTTTTATATTTAATTCATTGTAAATATTTTAAATCTTTTAAAAAGATCACAAAGAAGAAGGAATCAAAAGTTTTGTTGCCGAAATAGAGGAGGAAAGGGAGGAGAAATGAGGATGGAAAAACTTTCAACCACAGAACAAGTGCTTCTTGCCTATTATGTCCAATATTATGTAGAAAACACTGCCGAAGCTCTGGAGAGTTTACAGAACAGGCTGCGCCAAGGAATGGATTCTTCCGAATACGAACAAGCAATCAGCCTATTAGCCGAGGCGGGATTAGTCAATGGCACCAGCAAAGATGAGGATAAACGTTTCGAGCCAATGATCACAAATAAAGGGGTATTATTTATTGAAACCCTCTTGCAAATTCAGTCTTATGCCGTTGAAACCCGCAAACTGCTTTATGTGAAAAACAGTCTATTAACAAGTCATTTGCAATTAACAAATAACGTAATTTCCGACTATATTAAACAGGCAATTCAGCTGCAGGAGTCTTAAAAAAAGCGCTCCTTTTTGCCGTTTAAAGAGCTTGTTATAAAGCTCTTTAAATGGCGGCATTTGTTTAGATTAGACGCATTTGGATCCATCGTGATCATGCGGCTGCATCCGGTTTCTTAGTGCAGCTCCAACCGCAGCGGAGATTTCGCTGTCTGCTCCACTCTTGAAGCGGAAACCTTGCGGCATTTTATAGACAGGATAAAAATACATAGAGGTGCATAGAAATTGACAAAGGAACATTGGAATCAGCGGTTTGGTGAAGAAGAGTACGCATATGGGAAAGAGCCGAATGCCTTCATTCAGGAAATGGCTCCGCAGCTGCCGGCCGGTAACATGCTGGCAATCGCGGAAGGAGAAGGAAGAAATGCCGTATTTCTCGCTTCACTTGGCCACCAAGTTACAGTGTGGGATTATGCAACGGAAGGCTTGAAGAAAACAAAGCAATTAGCAGGAGAAAAAGGAGTTCAAGTGAAAACGGTCTGCCTTGATTTAAACGAAGCTCCCTGGAAGGAACAATCCTGGGATCATATTATATGTGTGTTTGGTCACTTTGAAACAGACTTGCGCCTTCATACCTTAAAAGCAATTGAAAAGGCTGTGAAGGCAGGCGGGAGCTTTCTTTGCGAAGTCTATTCCGCCGATCAGCTTCACTACCAGACCGGCGGACCGCGCGATATCCAGATGCTTTATCGTCCAGAAGAGCTGTTAAACACCTTTGCAGACTGGCATATCTTGCACTTCTTTATGGGCGAGGTTGAGCGCCAAGAAGGCCGGCTTCATCAAGGAGTCTCACATGTAATTCAATTTTATGGAACGAAAAGAGGGTGAATTCCATGGCTGTGCATCATTTTCATTTGCATGCTGATTGGCCCGGCTCCCGCAATGGCGTTGGCCGAATCACTGCCGGGAGCTTAACGACAGAGGTGTCGATTCCTCCGGAAATGAACGGTCCCGGAATCGGCACCAACCCTGATGAAATGCTGCTTGGTGCCTCGGCCACTTGCTATATCATTACTCTCGCCGCCATGCTGGAAAAAAGCAAATTAAAGAAAGAGCGGCTGTCAATGAATTCAGAGGGCGTCGTAGAGGTGGCACAGGGCATTATAACTTATCAAAAGATTATTCATCGTCCGCAAATTGTCTTGCCGGCCAGCGCCTCCGACCGGGACATCGCCCTTGCTAAAAAACTGGCTGTCAAAGCGGAAGCATCTTGCATGATCAGCCGCGCTTTGCAAGGCAATGTCGACATTCAGTTGCAGGCCGCCGTCAAAAGAGGAAGCTGACCCTCATCCAGCTGTCATGCGCTCTATTCTTTCCTCAGAGATGAACCGGCGGGCATCTCCCGATATGAATCCCCAACAGCAAGTTACATTTACAAACTTCTTCCAGCGAGGCGAAGCCGGCTTCGGCTCGTTTGTCTTCTTAAAAGTCATTTTCCATTATCCCCCTTCAAATGGAAAAATTCTCGTTACAGCCGATTACAAATCTTTTTTTATTCTCCCTATTGTATATATAATCATATTGTTGCATAATTATCATACCGTTTATCCATACTTCTTTAACAAATTATATAATAAGGGGAATCGTCATGGAAATTACGAATGCCACAACAGGTGATGTCCAGAGTATTTATCAATTAATTCAGATGTACGCGAAAAAAGAGATTGTCTTGCCGCGTTCTATCTTATCGCTTTATCAGCATATACAAAGTTTATACGTAATGAAAGAAGAAGATCAGTTGCTAGGGGTGGCCGGTCTGCACGTCTTGGGAGAGGATTTAGGCGAGGTGCGTTCATTAGTCGTTGCTCCCGGACATGAAGGGAAAGGCATCGGCCGGCAATTAGTCGAGCATGTGATCAATGAGGCGGCCAGACTTGGAGTGAACCGTGTGATTTCTTTGACGTATGAAACAGCCTTTTTTGAAAAATGCGGATTTGCCGTGATCAGCAAAGAAGAACTTCCCGAAAAAACATGGATTGACTGCATGAACTGCCCGAAGCTGGAGTGCTGTGATGAAATTGCTATGATCCGGTACATTGGATAAGATGCCCCCTCCAAACAGCTCCGTCCATCCCCCCGCTGATGGACGAAGCTGCTAAAAAAACCTTCAAATGAGCACGTTTTGCTTGTCAATGATTGACTGCCAAAAACTCAATGTTTACGGGCAGAGTTTCTTCGTTTCCGAACGCACTTTGGCATTTTTCAGGCTAAGCGGCCAAAAATACGGCCGAAAGCCATCAAAGAGCAAGGCCGTCCCTACTCTTGAGAAATTCTGGCCTTGACCATTTTAGTTAATTGTTCTGCATTGGAACTGATTTCTTCGACTGTGGCTGATATTTGTTCAATGGCCGCTGCCTGTGTTTCAGAAATGTGATTGATTTGCTCAAATGATTGCGTCAGATCCTTGATCATTGATTGGATTTTCATGGTGATGCCATCCACTTGGCCCACATTTTCTTTCGAGGAATTGGCCAGCTTGCGAATTTCATCGGCAACAACGGAAAAACCGCGCCCCGCTTCTCCCGCGCGTGCCGCCTCAATCGCTGCGTTAAGCCCCAGCATATTGCTTTGCTCGGAGATTCCTCTAACCGAAGCAGAAATTTCAACAATTTCTTTAGCCCCTTCTTCTACTTCTCTCACCTTCGAAACGCTTTCAGTGACGCGGTCAGCTAGATGGTTGATGGAATCAGCTACTTCATTGATCGTGGCAGACGTTTGTTCGACGATCGCCGACAAGCTTTCCGACACTTCATAGATTTGGTTGATGTTTTCTAAGCTCGTTCCAATACCCACGCCGCCAATAACGTTATGATTTTCGTCAAACAAAGGAATGCCTTTGGCTACAAGAGGAAAACCAAAGACTTCCTTCGGCAGAAAATCCGCCTTCGGCTGCCCATCTCTGATGGCCAATGTTACAACATCTTCATCCTTAAGCGGATCGCCCGGCTTCGCATTTAAAGAGAAGGTTTTGGCCGGAACATGAAGGAGCATTTTCTCCGTATCAAAAACCCCTATGGTTACATCATCTTGAAGCAGGTCGTTTAACAAAGGAGCAACAGTCAGAAATGATTGAATTAACGGGTGATGCTGCACATCCACAGTATTCATATCTTTTATTCCTTTCTCTTTTGTAGATTAATATGGAAATGAACGTTGAGAATAGTTTACCGATATCCATTTCATCGTTGTAAATTCTGCTAAACCCCATTCACCGTTTAATCGGCCGATACCGGAGGATTTCTCGCCTCCGAAAGCGACAATCGGCTCATCATTGATCGTAATATCGTTGACATGAATCATGCCGGTTTCCACTTGCTGTGCCAGCTGAATGCCCCTGTCCACGCTTTTCGTGTGAACGGCTCCGCTTAAACCGTAATCCGTTTGATTGGCCAGTTCAATGGCTTCCTCATCCGTATCAAACGGAAGCACGGCTACGACCGGTCCAAACAATTCCTCTTGAGCCACGCACATCGAAGGAAGGACATCTACGAAGACTGTCGGATGAACTAAGGTGCCGTGAATCGGCCCCTGTACTAGCGGCGTTGCGCCTTCTTCAATCGCTTGATCAATCACTTTCTTCAAACGCTGCGCCTGTCTTTCATTCATGACTGGACCGATGACTGTATCTGCCGCTTTGGGATCACCGACCTTTAAAGAAGTTACTTTCTCTTTAAATTTACGATTGAATTCTTGATAAAGAGAGCGATGAACCAATATCCGGTTGGCACACATGCACACTTGTCCTTGATGAGTGAAGCGGCTAAAGGCAGCGGCTTCCACCGCGTAATCTAAATCCGCATCATCTAAAATAATAAATGCGCTATTGCCGCCGAGCTCCAGCAAGGGCTTTTTAAAATGCCGAACAGCTTTTTGACCAATATGGCGGCCGACCGCTGTCGAACCGGTGAATGAGATAATGCTTGGCACTGGATGTTCAACAAAGGCATCGCCAATCTCTTCGATATCCGTCACAATGACATTGAGCACCCCTTTAGGAAGGCCCGCTTCTTCGAAGATTTTCGCAATTAATGTTCCGCCAGTGACCGGTGTTTCTTCATGCGGCTTGAGCACAACGCCGTTTCCAGCCCCAATGGCCGGAGCGACTGACTTCATCGAAAGCGCAAACGGAAAATTAAACGGGCTAATGACACCTACTACTCCCGCCGGCTTGCGATATAAACGATTTTCCTTTCCATCCACTGAGGAGGGCAAGATCTTTCCTTCCATTCGCAAAGGATAGGTGGACGATTCTTTAAGCATATCGATCACGAGACCGATTTCGATCTGCGCCTTCAACCGTGTCGCTCCCAACTCTTCCATCATCATCTCGCTTATCTCTTCTGTATGCTCTTGAATGTATACAACCGCTCTTTCAAAAACCTCTCTTTGTTTATAGGCGTTGACCTTTGCCCATTCATGCCTGGCTTTTTCGGAGCTTCGATAAGCAAAATCCACATCTGCGGTATCGGCCAGCTGAAAGCGGACAATTTCTTCACCGCTATAAGGGTTGAGATTTTTTAAGAACCTGGCACTGCTTCCTTCCACCCACTCACCATTGATATAATTCTTATTCAAATGCTGGTAAACCGTCATTCACTTCACCCATTTCGTTGGTAATTACACTTTATTTATCGGAGAACTTTAGGAAAATTGAAGTTTTTTCAAAAAATATCGTCTTCCTTCAATAATTTGCTTCAGCCGTATATAATGAAAGAATCCAAGAATCCGGGAAGCTTTAAGAAAGGATGATCTCCAAATTGCGCGCCATTCGAAAAATCTACCAGTTTTTTACCGATACCCCACTGAAAAAAGGAACATTGCTGCATGATCGCTATCAGATTGAAAAGGTCATCGGAACGGGAAGCTACGGGATTGCCTATCTTTGCAGCGATCTGAAAACGAAGGAAAACAAGGTCGTCAAGCAGCTGCGCCCGAGCAAGCGCCGAAGCCGGGAGGAAAAGATGCTATTTAAAAATGAAGCCGCCATACTCCATTCCCTCCAGCATCAAAGTCTGCCTGCGCTCTATGAAATGTTTTCTTTTCAAGGCCAGCTTTTTTATGTGATGAGCTTTATTGGAGGGGCCAACTTAGAAGATGAGCTGTTTTTACATAAGCAGCAGTTTAATGAGTTAGAGTCTCTGCTCGTAATGAAGGATTTGCTTCAATTAGTCGATTATCTTCACCAAAAAGGAATTTACCATCAAGATTTGCGCACACCGAACATTTTAGTCAAGAATCGGCAGCTGTTTGTGATTGACTTTGGATTGGCGAAGCGGGTTCATGACGTCTGCTCACCGGATAGCACGAAAGAGGTATTGCAGTGGAAGCAGCAAGATTATTATGATATAGGAGAATTGCTTTTGTATTTGCTGTATACGACTTATTCCAGCCAAAATAAAAAAGCCCTCCCTTGGACAGAAGAGCTATCATTGGCAAAAGAAACGGACTATTTACTCCGCAGATTATTAAAAATGAATAGACCTTATACCGACACTCGCGAAATTTCAGCGGATCTCGCGCTTGCAATTCAAGCACAAGAAAAATAAAGTTCGCCGGCGGCCGTTAACTGCTGCTCCGGCTTCTCCGTTTATAGCGGGCACTTCCGCTCATTGGAGAGTGTTTATATCGTCTGCTACTGCTGCTTCCGCGATAGTAATGATGCCTCCGACTGCTGCTTCTAGAATACTTTCTATGTCTTCGCTCGCTGCTCCCCTGTGAAAGGCTCTTGAGTGAATTCATAATTTTTTTTAGCATACTGGACCCCTTTTCCTCATTTTTTTGTGCTGGTTTTCAGTGTAACATCTCCCTTGCTAATTATCCATTCATACGATTAGGCATTAAAAAGCAGGAGCCCTTTCTGCAGGAACGGTAAAAGCACTGGAATCACCGGATGCAAATAAGCTGCAAATCTTCTATAATAAAGAAGAATCCGCATATTTGGGGGTGGTGACATGGTAAATCAATTGCATTTGCCTCAGTCTGCAGCAACTCATGCAAAGCCTGATAGCATCAGGGCGATACTTTGCATGAGGCGGACACTCATTTAATTCCTTATCGCCCGTTCTATTGAGCTTTGCACCTTATTTAATTATGAATAAATAAGGAGCTGAGCTAAATGTCCTATGTTAAAGCGAACGCTGTTTTACCAGAACAGCTGATTATAGAAATCCAAAAGTATGTTCAAGGAGAGGCCATTTATATTCCTAAGCCCAAAGCGGCCCGCCAAAAGTGGGGCACCCGCTCCGGCAGCAGACAGCAGTTTGATGCCAGAAATGCATCGATCCGGCAGGCTTTTGAAAACGGCCGAACGCTGGAACAATTAGCTGAAGACTATTTTCTCTCTGCTGAAACGATTAAGAAAATCGTTTATTCAGCGAAAAAGTAACGATCACCACAAGCCGGACACATGCCTGCTGCGCTGCTGTCCGGCTTTTTTTCAAGCCCTGTTAGAAGCCCGCAGCATAAGCAGCAATTTCTTATGCGTTTACTTCATGAAACACCCCTTTTTAGTCGCAGTCTCCGGCCGGCGCTTTCATGGCCATAGCCAGACAAACTCTTCTATGGCGTGTTTTTTTCTGATTCATTCTCTCCCTTTTCTTCTCACGTGCCTTCTTTTACAATAAAGAGAACCTATCAGAAGGAGTGAGAAGATGGAACCGTTTATCCGTAATGACCAATATAATTTTATTGCCTCCCAGGCGGCCAATCTGGTCAATGGACATGCGAGCGTCAACGATCCGGCCGTTCTTCAAGCATTGCAATCATTGGCTAAAGAGAGGATATTCGGCTTGTTTCCAAACAGAACAGAGGAGCAGCACCAAATCCTTTCTCCGATTGTTTCCATACAAGAAAAGGCGGATGCCGAAGCGGCACTGGCAGAATTGAAGCAATATGTCATCCCCTTCAAGCAAGTAACCGAACAATCACTAAAGAAGCTATTTCCGAAAGTTAAAAAGCTCAAAACCGCATTTTTAAAAGAGGTGGAGTGGAGAGAGATTTCCTATTTAAGCTGGGAGGATATCGGGGCAAACAAAAAATTCCTCATCGCTTCCTACGGAAATAAGTTAATCGGGCTGCAGGGCACCTTTAATCCCGCCCAGCAAAAGAGCATTTGTGCAATTTGCCATCAGTACGAGGAAGTCGGCTTATTCATTTCAGCTGTAAAAGGAGCCGACAAGGGCACTTATATTCGGCGGGGCAATTATATTTGCCAAAATCCGCAAACATGCAACCATAACATTCGCTCACTGGACAAGTTGCATGAATTTATCGAAAGAAGCAAATAAAAGAAGAAGGGCATCCCCTTCTTCTTTTGATAATATATTAGCCGTTTATACCGTTTTTGCCGCCTAAACAACAATTCTCCAGTCTTTAAATCGACTTTTTCTTATGAATCAATCGCTTCAACCAATAAATCGACAATATGCACCGCGCGGACTTTGTCGCTTAGATCCTCGCGCTCGATGCCGAGCTTCATTTGCAGCAGACAGCCAGGATTCGCAGTGACGATTGTGTGCGCTTGAGTCTCTTTTGCTTTTTCCATTTTGTGATCAAGGATTTGCATCGACATTTCAGATTCCACGATGTTGTAAATACCCGCAGAGCCGCAGCAGCGGTCAGCGCCTTCCATTTCTCTGAAAGCCGCTCCGTCAATCGCGTGCAACAAGGCGCGCGGAGCTGCATGCGTATGCATCACATTTCGCAAGTGGCAAGAATCCTGATAAGTCACCACTTCCGGACGCTTCAGCTTTAAAGTCACCTTTTTATGAAAATCCAGCTCATACAAGATTTGCGTAATGTCTTTGATTTTGGCAACAAACGCTTTCGCTCGGTCAGCCCACACCGGATCATCCTTCAATAAATGATCATAATCAATTAAGAAAGCCCCGCAGCCGCCAGCGTTTGTAATAATGTAGTCGGCTTCACACGCTTCAAAAGCGGCGATATTCCGTCTTGCCAATTCTTTTGCGCCTTCTTTCTCACCGCTGTGGCCGTGAAGCGCGCCGCAGCAGGCTTGCGTTTTAGGAACAGTAATATTGCAGCCGGCTTTTTGCAAAAGCTTCATTGTCGCATTATTCGTTTCCATAAACATCGTATCCATTAAACAGCCGGAGAAAAAGGCCACAGTGGCAACCGCTTGCTTTCCTTCCGCCTTCAGCTCTCTTGGACGATTCTTCATTTCCCGCTTCTTCGGCACAGCTGGAAGCACCCGCTCCATCATCCGCAGATTTTCAGGGAACAGCTTCATAAAGCCTACTTTTCTCACAGTCTTTTGCAGACCGCTGCGCTGATACAGTCCTAGTAAGCTCGTCACTGTGATCATTCTATCCTGATGAGGGAAAAGCCCTTTAAATACGATGTTGCGCAGAGCCCGCACTGAAGCGGACTGCTTCTTATTCTGCTGAATGATATTGCGCGCATCCTCCAGTAAATGGCCATATTTCACGCCAGAAGGGCAGACCGGCTCACAGGCGCGGCAGCCAAGACAAAGCTCCAGTGAACGCTCCACGTCCTCATCCGGTTCAATAAGCCCGTCAACGACGGCTTTCATCAAGGCAATTCTCCCCCGCGGAGAATGGCTTTCCTTATAGCCTGATTCGATATAAGTCGGACAGGAAGGCAGGCAGAAGCCGCAGCGCATACAGTTGAGCAACTCATCTTCATTCATCTTGGATTGAAATTCTGTTTGAATCGTTTGACGTTCTTGTACCGTTGTCATTTCGTAACCACCACTCTTTTACGGCTTTCTTTCGCGAATACTTTACCAGGGTTCATAATATTATTCGGATCAAATGCTTGCTTAATAGATTTCATAGCAGCAATGCCGGCTGGCCCAAGCTTCCATTCTAAATAAGGTGCTTTCATGACACCGACGCCATGCTCCCCGGTGATTGTTCCCCCCAAGGAAATCGCATGAGCAAAGATTTCAGAGAAGGCTTCTTCCACTCGTTCCATCTCTTCTTTATTACGGGCATCCGTTAAACAAGTCGGATGCAAATTACCGTCACCGGCATGGCCAAATGTACAAATGTTCACTTGATGCTTCTTGGCGATTTCGTTAATGGCTTTAACCATTGCAGCGATTTCAGAGCGCGGGACTGTCGCATCCTCTAAAATGGTCGTCGGTTTTAAGCGCGCCAATGCTGATAACGCGGAACGGCGTGCTGTTCGAAGAGCATTTGCTTCTTCTTCTGTCTCAGCTACTTCAACCGAAACAGCGCCTTCTGCCCGGCAAACGTCCGCCATCTTTTTCATATCGCGCTTGACCACTTCTTCCGGGCCATCCTGCTCAATTAAAAGGACCGCTTGCACATCAGTCGGCAGACCGATCTTCGCGAAATCTTCCACTACTTTTAAAGTTGGCTGATCTAAAAATTCAAGCGTGGTCGGAATAATTTTATTGGCAATAATTTTAGAAACTGAACGAGCGGCTGCTTCTAAGTCTTGATACAAAGCAAGCATCGTCTTTTTGGTTTCCGGCATCGGAATTAATTTCAATGTAGCTTCAGTAATTACGCCGAGCGTTCCTTCTGAGCCGACAAATAGCCGGGTCAAATCATAACCAGCCACATCCTTTGCCAGCTTGCCGCCTGTCCAGATAATTTCTCCATTCGGCAGCACAACCTCAAGCGCCAGTACATAATCACGGGTAACGCCGTATTTTAACCCGCGCAGACCGCCTGAGTTTTCATTGATATTGCCCGCAATGGTTGAAATTTTCATCGAGCTCGGATCCGGCGGATAGAATAAGCCCTTCTTCTCCACCGCCTGAATCATATCCAATGTAATAACTCCCGGCTGTACTGTCACTGTTAAGTTTTCTTCATCAATCTCCAAAATTTGATTCATATGTTTAAAAAGCAGAACAATGCCGCCTTGTGTCGGACAAGTTCCCGCGCACAGATTGGTGCCGGAGCCTCGAGCAACAAGCGGGATTTTATGCTTGCTGCAAACCTTTACAATCTCGGCTACCTCTTGTGTATTGCGCGGCGAAACAACCGCATCCGGCAATGATTGAAAATTCGGTGTTGCGTCATAGGAATATACGAGCCGCCCTGCCTTCGAGTCGTCCACATTTTCAGGACCAACAATGGCCGCTAACTTTTCCTTTACTTCTTGAGAAAACATAAATTTTAACCCCTCTCACCAGAATTTCTTTCAGTATAAGTCAATTTTGTGAACAAACTCTATGGCGAAACATATAAAAAAGACAGGCGATTCGCCTGTCTTTTTATACAAAAGCACAAAAATACACATTTTCTTCAAAAAAGAAAGCGTTTTTTCTTTTTGAAGTGATCAATTATGGCGGAGGTTGCTGTCATATCCGATCGCTTAGGCTCATACCCAACGGTTCGACACGATCTTTTTGCGGCCTTTTTCATGGATGGTATAATCTCCAAGCGATATACAGCTGGATTTGATCCTCTAATATTTTCGGATTTAATCCGGTAACGTCCTCGATTTTTTTCAAGCGGTAGTGAAGAGTATTGATGTGAACAGGAAGAAATTCAGCCGCTTTTTTATAAGAAAAATTATGCTTAAATAAAGCGGAAAGGGTGTCCATCAGTTCCCTATCCTCCAGAATAGGAGCGATGGTTCGTTCGATGAATGTGTGTTTCGTTTCCGGCTGAACATCATTTAAGATTAAATCGAGGGTCAATTGCTCGTCGTAAACAATTTGTGACTTTGGCAAAGCCACTTTCAATGCCCGTTTTGCCTGCTGAAATGAGACTTTAACACGATGAGCCGGCTGCAGAGAGCCGATGCCTATCGCCACGGGCCCATCCAGCTGCTTTTCTAGCATCGCTTTCCATTGTTCGACATTAGCGGATCTTCGCGTGCCCTCCCACAGCACCAACAGAAGATCATTTCCCCAACGGATCACGACCGTGTTTGAATCGCCGCGCACCGATGCGGAGAATTGATGCCAAATCGGTCCGAATAATATCGAGACCGGATAATGAATCAGCATCGCTTGCCTATCCTTCGAAAGATCTATATTTAACACCTTCGCTCGGTTGGTGAAGTCATCATCCCATTCGTTTTTCTCCAGCCACTCAAGGACGAAAGCTTCCAGAGAGCGGTCATGCCACTTTTCTTCTTCATGATAGTAATTCTCCTGGATAAACAGCTCAGTCATTCTCCGCAGCAGCTCTCCGTATCTCGAAACTTTCTCCGGTGAGCCGGTGATGCCGATGATGCCTACTACTTCCCCATGAAACATGATCGGCAGGTTAACGCCGGCTCTCACGCCGGCCCAGTATGCTTCGTCTTCTTTCGTAATAATTCGCTTTTCCCTCGTCTGACTTGCTAGAAATGCCCCTTCATGAAAACAGCCGATCCGCGAACGGTCGGTGCTGGCAATAATTAATCCTTCAGTATTTGCTACAATAATTTCTTCGTCTAACAGCTTCCGGACCTCATAGATAATCTTTTGGGCCAGCTGCGGCTCGATCATCCTATAACACCACGCTTTTTTCATCGTACACTTTTATAATAGTCGCCTGTATGGTTCTGCCGGCGCACAAGCATTGTATCAGATTTCAAGCCATCGGCGGAAACTTCTTGAGTCAAACGAAGGGCAATGATTCTCTCTCTTTCATCTGCCCGCCGGTTGAGAAACCCTTAGATACAGACTGCGTTCTTTATAAAAAACGAACTTGAAAACACTCGGCAGCCTGCGCCAAAGCCCAAGCAAAAACTCGAATAGAACATCCGCTCAGTAGCAAGCAAGTGAGATGGGCAAAACCCCTTTAGCCTTCCTGTATCTTATTATATCCGACTCGCTCATCGGCCACAATTGGCGCGAAAAATCCTAAAAAAAAAGATCTCTGCTTCCCGCACAGAGATCTTTTTCATTTATCGTTCCGATGAGAACATATAGCGCCGCTCGTTATAAGTAATCGCGAAAATCAGACTGATGGCGAACATATTCCCCATCAGCGAGCTGCCGCCGTAGCTAATAAACGGCAGCGGAATCCCCGTGATAGGTAAGACACCGATCGTCATGCCGACATTCTCGAATACGTGGAAAGTGATCATGGCGATCACTCCCGCACATAAATAAGAGTAATAGGGGATTCTCGTATTCAGCGCCACTTTCGTAATATGATAGATTAGCAGAAAGAATAAACTTACGACAATACTAGCGCCAATAAAGCCAAATTCTTCCCCGATAATACTGAAGATAAAATCGGTATGGCTCTCAGGAAGATAGACCTCGCGCGTGCCGAAGCCTTTTCCCAGCGTTTGTCCAGAACCGATGGCTAATAGGGATCTCGTTAAATGAAATCCGGTCGAGCTTTCATACGTGTATGGATCGAGCCACGAGTAAATGCGCCCGAACTGGTATTGCTTAACGCCTAAATACTTTTCAAGAATGGCAGGATGCCAAATGACGAGATACATAATCCCTGCAATCAGCGCGATCGCCGAGCTAAACAGCGGTATTAGAATCCGCCACGTAATCCCGGCTACAAAAATCATTCCTACTAAAATCGAAATAAACACAAGAGACGTACCAAGGTCGGGCTGCTTCATCACCAGCAGAAGCGGAGCAAGCGTGACCGCGCCCAGCTTCACCATCAGCCAAAAATCCGTCCGAATTGTTTTGACTGGGGTTTTCTGATGGTGCATGACAATAATCCTCGATAGCGTTAAGATTAAGAACACCTTCACAAATTCCGATGGCTGAAGCGACTGCCCCCCCAATACAAACCAGCTTTTCGCCCCGTTAATGGTGGGTGCGATGCTTGCAGGGGCTACGATTAATGCACTTAAGAGCAACAGTCCCAGGCCATATAAATACCAAGACATCCCCATCATCTGATCGGAGTCAAAACGGACCACGATGAAAATAATGGCAACCCCGATTAAATAATACACCATTTGCTTCAGCACGAAGTTACTGCCATACTGTCCCGTCGTCTGCGCACTGTAAATCGCCACACAGCTTGTCACAAAAAGCATCAGTAATATCAATATCAATCCGTAATCAATACGGCTGGATCTTTGGTTTGGAGAAGTCATCGAACGATTCCTCTTTCTAATTAAATTACGCCTATTACATTATAACTTTATTGCGTAAATTAACAACTGTCAAACGTCCAATAAAAAGATCCTTCTCCCGATGGATGACATCGCTATCCTTTTCATATCAACCTTTCTCTCTGTTACCCAAAAAATGAGAAAATCACTAAACGAAGCTTCACTTTTTGAGCTGGCGGTTTTTAAAGCTGGCGCAAAGACACTGAGTCAATCCCAGAAATTGAAGACGACTTCTCCAACAGTGTTCGGCTTCCAATACATGATTTGACTCAGCTCCGCCTTGTTTAGATCATGATGATGCAAAAGGGCAAACTCCGGATGGCTTTGGATGCGGAGCAGCTGATTCAGTTCCTTCGCTTCACATAGATAAAAGCCTTTAAATGACTCGCTGAGAGCCGGTTCATCATAGAAGGTTATATGTCCGAATTCCACCGAAGCCGCAAAGGCAATCAGCGGATAATGAGCGTTCAATAAAATATGTATTCGCTTCCTGCCATTATCAAGCAGCACATGAAAAAAATTCGTACGGTGTCCCGGTTTTTGAAACATCAGGACATCCGCCCCGATGGTTCTTGCCGCTTCCCAGCACATTTTCTTAAACAGCTTGCCGGCATTGCGCGGCAGCGGCTGATCGCCAGCCTCATAAAAGCCGGTTATCCCGTAAGCCAAATGCATCGCTGTTCCCCTTCCCATTCTAGGCTTGCCTCCATTATAAAAAACGAAACAGCTCATTTCAGCATATTAACGAAAGCTTAACATAAATGAAACCTTTTCGTTGTGCCTGTAAAGATCCCCCGTTACAATAAAAAGACATACGCTATGTTAGGAGGAAACAATATGAAGATCATCAACAGTGAAGAACAGTTTCAGCAGCTCATTTCCCAAGATCATCCTGTGATTATTAAATTCTCAGCGAACTGGTGTCCCGATTGTCGGCGCATGGATATGTTCATCGGCGAAATAATCGCGGAATATAGTCAGTATACCTGGCATGAAATCAACCGGGATGACTTTCCGGAGCTGGCTGACCGATATGATGTAATGGGCATCCCCAGCCTGCTGATCTTTCAGAATGGGAAAAAAACCGCTCATCTGCACAGCGCGCATGCGAAAACTCCCGAGCAGGTCCGAGATTTTTTACAATCCCTTTAAGCGAACATGCCAGACTAAACGATCGCTTCGTGCGGTCGTTTAGTCAAAAACCGCCATTGTTTGAAGGTTCCCCTTATTGAGCCCGCGGATGATAAGATTGTTCCTCCGCTTCAGCCACTTTACGAGAGTAAATAGCTTCGCTGACAAGAATGCCGCCGGCTCCTCCGGCACTATAGGCAAGCGTCCACAGTTCCCCCGCAAGAAAGAAAACAGCGATACCGATAAGAATATACACCGGCCATGCATACCAAACAGACAGAAAAAGATCATCCTCTCTTCGTCTGTGACGAGGGAGTCCTTTATGCAATAGGAAACGGTAGACAGCTGAAATATAAAGAAAGAAGCCTGCGCCTCCCGCTGCAGCCACTCCCACTAACATCCAGCTGATATAGAAGATTGTCAGAAAGGAAGATAGAAAGAAAATGCCGGTTACACACAAAAGAACAGGGTGATTCATCCATTCGCTCACTTTCATTGCCTCACTCCCTTTGCGCTTGTTGTCAGGTTTATATAATGTATGCACTGAGCGGCCAAGAAAGACGCATGAATCGATTATTTATTTACAAGCGAGTATATCCTATTTTTCCCCATGTGAACCGATTTAAAACGCCTTGGTAATAAAAAAGACGCAGATAAAATCAATAAATTATCCATAGCGCACCATGACTAAATAGGGTACACTGAGGTAATAAACATAGATATTAAGATAGGTATATTGGGGTGGGATAAGTGAAATTATTTAAATCCAAAGAAACACATACCGAAAATGAGCCATTATTATTTTCAGCCAATCATCAGGCCAAACTCTCTGTTCAGCCGGGTACGGAGCTCGCTGAGCAGGTGAAAATGATTGATCTAACGATAGACGATTTAAAAGCGGTCAAATCTTTATATCCGCTCGTGAAAGCTTCGATACATACGATTGTTGACCGGTTCTATTCAGCCATTACTAGGCAAACCGGCTTATTGGCAATCATCGAAAAGAACAGCAGTGTCGACCGATTGAAAAAGACTTTGCAAATTCACGTGGAAGAACTGTTTGAAGGAAAGGTGGATGAAGAATTCGTTCAAAAACGAATTCAAATCGCGCGCGTTCATGTGCGCGTCGGCTTAAAAACGAAATGGTATATGTCCGCTTTCCAAGAGCTCCTAAATTCGTTAATTGCCTTGATTGCCAAGCAGCAAGGAGATGCGGAGCAAAAGCTGACCGCCGTGGGCGCCATTACTAAGCTCTTAAATCTGGAACAGCAGCTGGTTCTTGAAGCATATGAACAAGAGAGTCAGCGAATCCGATCTGCTGAAGCCAAGCAAAAGGAAGAGCTCACATCCAGAGTATATGCTATCTCTCAAGAGCTGGCCGCCATTTCGGAACAGACAAATGCCTCTTTAAAGGAACTGGGCGAGCAATCCGGCTCTATTCTGCAGCTGTCAAAAGAAGGCATGTCCTTGGCCGAGGAATCATCCAAACATTCAACTGCCGGGCAAGAGCAGCTGAAGGAACAGGGCCACAAGCTCTCAGTGATTAAAGGAGCTGTCACGGATATCCAAGCATTCTCAACAGAACTAAATGACATAGCTTCAAGTATTACCGATGTCATTACGATTGTCGGCAACATTGCCGGCCAGACCAACCTGCTGGCGTTAAACGCTTCAATTGAAGCTGCCCGTGCAGGAGAATACGGCAAGGGCTTCGCTGTTGTCGCGGAAGAAATCCGCAAATTATCCGACCAAACAAAGGAATCGACAGCTAGCGTATCCGATCACATTCTGAAGACGAATGCATTGATCAGTCAAGTCAGCCAAGCGGTGGAAACCGTTAATGATCTTGTCGATAAAGGTATTGGCAGCATGAACAAAACCGATGAAGATTTTGATCAGCTGCTTGAGCTAATCGCTCAAACGAAGAGGAAAAATCAAGAAATTGAAAATCAGCTGCAAAAACTTTCTCATATTATTACCGAGATCGAGGAAGCATCCGAAGAAGTCGCTAATTCCGCCGTTTTGTTAAACGACTCGACAGAAGAATATTTACAATTGGAACGCTGATCGTAAGCGGGGATGACTTATTAAGTCATCCCCGCTTTGTCTATCATCCTGTCAGTCCGTATCGGCAGCTGGATCCTCTTCAATCACAATCCATTGATGCGCCCATTTCTCAATTTCTTTCACAATCGGCTGAAGAGCCAGCCCTTTTTCTGTCAATTGGTATTCCACCCGGACGGGCACCTCAGCGTATACTTTACGGGTCGCTAAGCCCTCTTCCTCCATTTCCTTTAATCGTTCCGTTAATAATTTGCTGCTGATCGGCAGCCCTGCTTTTATCTGTGAAAACCGCTGCGGACCTGCCAGCAGCTGATTAATAATCAAACCTGTCCATCGCTTCCCCAGCATCTGCATAGCCTTTTCAAACTTGGGGCAAAGTTGAGCCTCTTTCATGTCTCTCACCTCTTTATCGTCTTATTATATCGCTTTTTTTCACGAAAAAGAAATCTTTACACTTTTTTAAACTTAGTTACTTGACATCTCATTATTTTTATTTTAAATTAAGTTACGAAAGGTAACAAATAAGTAATATTAAGTTTAATAGCCGGCAAGCACGTGCATACTTTTAGAGAAGAACCAAGCGGAAGATTGAATAGGAAAGAGGGAATGTACAGATGACAAACACAAAAGATTTCTACAAAGCAGTGGAAGAAAGACGTTCGATTTATGCGATAAGCAAAGAACAGCCTGTTTCAGATGAACGGATTCAAGAAGTCGTAGAATTTGCCGTCAAACACGCGCCGACGGCCTTCAATTCTCAAAGCGGCCGCGCAATCGTCTTACTGGGAACAAATCATGACCAATTATGGGATTTAACGAAGGAAACATTAAAAGCTGTCGTGCCGGAAGATAAATTCAGCTCAACGGAAGAAAAATTGAATATGTTTAAAGCAGGCTGCGGCACTGTGCTTTTCTTTGAAGACGAGAAGGTTGTTCAAGGCTTGCAGGAGCAATTTCCGCTTTATGCTGATAACTTTCCGCGCTGGTCCCAGCAATCCTCAGGAATGTTGCAATACATCGTGTGGACCGCACTTGAACAAGAAGGGTTCGGCGCCACATTGCAGCATTACAATCCTTTAATCGACGATAAAGTCCGCGAGCAATGGCAGGTGCCAGAGAATTGGACGCTCATCGCTCAAATGCCGTTCGGCAAACCAGCCGCTCCCGCTGGCGACAAAGAGTTCCAGCCATTGGATGAACGCGTGAAAGTATATAAATAACCGAGGAAAGACCAGCTCCTTCTTGCGAGCTGGTCTTTCGTCTATCTATTGCCTGTTCGCTTTAAAGCCGCCTCATCCGCAATCACGGTTACATGCGGGTGATGGTTTAACACTGATGCCGGGAATTGTTCGGTTACGCTGCCAGATAAGAGCCGGGTCATCGCCTCAGCTTTCGCTTCCCCCGCCGCCAGCAGCACGATTTCACGGGCGCACATAATCGTTTGAATCCCCATTGTAATAGCTTGGTGCGGCACCTCCTCTATACTGGAGAAGAAACGGGCATTCGCTTTCCTGGTCGATTCATCCAGCTCCACTACATGGGTAAGGGATTCAAAAGAAGTACCCGGCTCATTGAAGCCAATATGACCATTCACACCGATCCCGAGCAATTGTACATCTATACCGCCCGCCTTCTTCAACAGATGTTCATATCTCGCGCACTCCGTCTGCAAGTCCTCCGCTTCGCCATTCGGCAAATACGCTTTTTCCGGAGGAAGATCGATATGATCAAACAGACGGTGCTTCATATAATAAAAATAATTGTTGGGATGCATTTTGGGAATGCCAACATATTCATCTAAATTGAAAGTGGTCACCTGCCGATAAGACATCCCTTCCGTCCGGTGATTCTCAATTAATTTTTGATAGGTGCCTTCCGGGGTCCCCCCTGTCGCCAAGCCAAGCACCAGCTTCGGCTTCTGCCTTAATCGGTCCATAATCAATCGTGCCGCCTGTTCACTCATTTCTTGAGGATCCTTTACACTTATGACTCTCACGACATTCTCTCCTCTTATTATATGTTCAAATTTTTTATGATAGTCTTCCCTTCTCTATTTTACAATCAAATTCCAAAAATAGCACGATTCCCCCTTAAACAGATGAAAAACAGCCTATTAACGCCCCGTTATGAACCGATATCTTAGGTCAGGCCAAGAAACAAGCCTCTAAAAGAAATGTAGACAAAGCCATTCTTGACTTTGTCTACATTCTGATGCGGCCCATTAGCCTTTTCCTTATCTATTATGTACTTGTATACTGTACATTTCTTGCAATCTTTCTTTAATAACGTGCATGACATGCTCTACTTTACTGTCATCCCTCTGTGCTGCTTCATAGGCCTCTTGCATGAGTAACAATAACTGTTTCTGTTCTTGCCCCATCATTTTCAACCTCGGTTTTCAAATAGTTTCTCTTGCTTTTCTGACAGCTCCATCATACTACAAAACAAATCAACTTCCAAGAAATTAGACTATTTATCTAATTTTTCCCACATAATAACCGCCAAAAAATGCAGAAACTTTGCAGCATCTTATAAGCAAAAAAAATAAATATTGACTTATTCAATATTTAATATTAAATTATAATTATTCTAATTAAGGAGTGATTATAATGAAAAACCGAATGACGACCAATCAAGGAACCCCCGTTTATGATAATCAAAATACTAAAACCGCCGGCCGAAGAGGGCCTGCTTTACTGGAAGATTATCAGTTAATTGAGAAACTGGCCCATTTCGACCGCGAACGCATACCGGAGCGTGTCGTCCACGCCCGAGGAGCAGGTGCTCATGGTGTTTTCGTTGTAAAGAACAGCATGAAGAAATACACATGTGCTGACTTTTTACAAGAAGCAGGACAAACGACTCCTGTTTTTGCCCGTTTTTCTACTGTCATTCACGGCAAGCATTCTCCAGAAACCGTTCGTGATCCCCGAGGGTTTGCCGTTAAATTTTATACGGAAGAAGGAAACTATGATTTCGTCGGAAACAATTTGCCCGTCTTTTTCATCCGTGACGCCATTAAATTTCCTGATATCATTCATTCACTGAAGCCTGATCCAGCAACCAATATTCAAGATCCCTCCCGCTCTTGGGACTTTATCTCGCTTTCACCCGAGACGACCAACATGCTGATTCACCTGTATACGGATGAAGGGATTCCAGCCAATTACCGTCATATGAGGGGGTCAAGCGTTCATGCTTTCAAGTGGTATAATGCGGCAGGCAAGACGGTATATGTGAAATTGCGCTGGCAGCCAAAGCAAGGGATTAAAAATCTGTCGATAAAAGAAGCGGCCGATATTCAAAGGGAAGATTTCAATCACGCCACTCGCGATTTATATCAAGCGATTGAAAGCGGCGACTATCCAGAGTGGGATTTATTCGTTCAAGTGCTCGATCCAGCTGACATGGACGCCTTTGACTTTGATCCCCTCGATGCCACAAAGGATTGGCTGGAAGAAGATATTCCATGGGAACTGGTCGGAACGATGACCTTGAATCAAAATCCGCAAGACTTCTTTTCTGAAACGGAGTCCGTCGGCTTTAATCCTGGCGTTCTCGTCCCGGGCATGCTTCCTTCCGAAGACAAATTACTGCAGGGGCGCCTCTTCTCTTATTCAGACACCCAGCGCCACCGGTTAGGACCAAATTATGTGCAGCTGGATATTAATTCTCCTAAAAAAGAGGTGCATAATTACCAGCGGGACGGCTATATGCCGATAAAGCAGCAAAAAAGCCGGATTAATTACGAGCCAAACAGCATGGAGAATACACCAGCAGAAGCGAATCATAACCCAGAGCCGCCGCAGCCGCTAGAGGGGATGGCCAGACGGCAGCCAATTGAGAAAAACAGCCACTTCGGTCAAGCAGGCCGCATTTACCGCAGCTACGATCAAACAACGAAACAAGCGGTGCAAAAAAATATTCTCAATGATTTTCAATCCATTACAGACCGGACCATAGTAGCGCGGGCGATTGCCAATTTGTACCGTGCAGATGCCGGACTTGGCCGCGCACTGGCTAAGAAAGCGAATGTCGATATTACTCCATACCTCCATTAAAATGCCAGCAGAGAGAAGCTTCTCTCTGCTCCGGCTTAAAATATATAAAGGCTGAAACCACAATGTCCTGCTGCAGCCTGAATCATGCATTTGGATGCCGTGCTTTTCCCTTAGCCTTTGCTTCCTTGATTCATTCTTAATGCAAAAATCTTAGTGCACCTTACAGCAGGGAAAGATATAATTTTGACTATTTCACCATTTTTTCTTGTTTGACATTCTGCTGACACATTCCTCCTTTACATTATACGTATAGCAACTCATTAAAGCCCATCATTTCTGTCTATTTGATATAGGAGGAATAGTTAATTATGAAGAAAAGAACGATGTCTTATGTGATGAGCGGTGCCCTTTCCATCAGCATTCTCGGATCAGCCCATACTTATGTAGCCGCAGAAGGACCGGCTGCGGAATCAACAAAGACTGAGGCTTCTTCTATGAAATATAAGGAACGATTACAAATAAAGAAAATTAGAGATTTTTCCGATATTATTGGCGAACAAGCTAAAGCGCTAGGCATTTCCCAGCAAGGCAAAGATTTTGAGACCGTAGCGAAAGAAGTGCGGGAAACGAAAATGAAACTGCGTGCTCAAACCTATGGAATCAATACGGCGAATAAAGATTTCCGCCTATTGGCTGAAGAAGTCCGGCAAGCTGAACAGCAAATTCAAACAAAGCAGTAAATGAAAGCGAACCTGAAGCTGTCGATTGGACAGCTTCTTTCTGTTCAATATCGTATAATGAAAAGAAAAAGAGGTGAGACGGATGTCAGCTACTATATTAATCGCGGAAGACGAGCCTGCTATCAGCCAGGTCTTAAAGGCATATTTGCAAAAAGCGGACTTTCAAGTCGTGCAGGCGTTTGACGGCCAAACGGCCATCAAGCAATTTCGGGAGGCTCATCCAGCACTCGTTTTGCTGGACGTGATGATGCCTAAAGCGGACGGATGGACGGTACTTAAGACAATCAGGGAGACAAGCTCTTGCCCGGTTATTATGCTTACAGCGCTCGGTGACATCCATTACCGTCTCTCCGGTTTAAATGGAGGCGCCGATGATTACATTGCCAAGCCCTTCAATGGAGAAGAAGTTGTAGCGCGAGTGCGGGCAGTACTGAGGCGGTCGCATGAGGAGGAGAATCACTCCGCTGTCACAAACTACGGCAGCTTAACGATTGATCATTCCGCTCACAGGGTGACTGTGAAGGGAACTGAGCTTGCGTTAAGGCCGCGGGATTTATCAGTGCTGCTTTTTCTCTCTTCTCAGCCGAACCGTACGTTTACGCGGGAACAGCTGATTGAACACGTATGGGGACAGGATTATGACGGCAGCGATCGCGCGGTCGATCTCTCCATTAAACGGCTTAGAAAGTCGCTGAAGGACTGGCCAAAGGCTGAAGGAGAGATTAAAACTTTGCGGGGATTGGGGTATCAATTCTGTGTCTACGAACAGGGATAAACGCATTTCCTTATTAAAATACTGGACAACCCGCTATGTGGCCACTCTCTGTGTAGGCCTATTGGTTGTGGCCGCCATTTCTGTCGCCTGGCTTCAGCATACGATGCTGCAAAACCGCTTGGAAATATCGGAATTCATAGCGGAAGAATTAGCCAACCGGATTGCGGGAACCCAAGAGCCTTCCTTGGAATCTCCCTCGATTGATAAAAATACGCTAAAGAAACGCAACCGCTTTTTAGAATCGGAGCGGCCGCCGGCGATCTACATCACCGATGTCCGCGGCCGGGTGCTGTCAGCCAACCAGCCGGCCGCGGTTGAAGGAAAACAATCTTTCAGCAAATCCCTGCTTCAAGAAGAGCATGATGTTTTAATATTTCCAACAGATGACGCGTCGGACTCCCGCATATGGATGATCAAAAAACCGATTGAAGTCGAGGATGTCATTTTCGGGTGGGTCGTGATGCTTCAGCCTGAAAGCGAATTGACGAACAGCCAGGAGGAGTACCGTCTGCTTGCTATATTAATCGTCACGCTCGGCTTGCTGGGCTGGGCTGCTATTTATATCTTATCCCGCCGCCTGTCGAAGCCTATCAGCCAGGTTGCGGAAGCAGCTAAGCAAGTTCAGAAAGGAAATTACAATATCCGTCTCCCCGATCATATGAAAGAGCAAGAAGTGTACGATCTCGTCCACTCCTTTAAAGAAATGGCCCAGAAGCTTCAGCAGCTTGAGGCATTAAGAGCTGAGCTGCTGGCTGGCGTCACCCATGAATTAAAAACGCCGGTCACCTCAATCAGCGGCTTGCTGCAAGCGGTAAAAGACGGCATTGTTACCGGCGAAGAAGCGAAGGAATTTGTGGATGTTTCGTTAAAGGAAACCGCCAAAATGCAAAAGATGATTAATGATTTACTGGAATTCAATTCCTTTGCGGCAAACGCCCTGCCGGTTTCCGCTGAAAAGCATGAGGTCAATGAGCTGATCCGCGACATTGTCCACCAATGGAAAATCGGCCAGGAGCTTGAGCATCTCCATGTCCGCTTATCGCTTCTGGAGAAGGAGCGGGTTATTTATACAGATTCCATCCGGCTTCAGCAGATTATGATCAATTTATTAAATAACGCGCACCACGCTCTCGATGCAGAGGGTACGATTGCCATTGAGCTGTCTGATCAGGAAAACGGCCGCCTCGAAATTGCTGTTAAAGACAGCGGCACCGGTATACCGCAAGCGGAACAGGAATTAGTCTTCGAACGCTTTTACCGCGGAGATAATAAAAAATTCAAAGTGCGCGGGCTCGGCCTGGGACTTCCGTTCAGCAAATTGCTGGCAAGAGCCCTAGGCGGCGACTTGATATTAAAAGAAAGCTCACCAGCCGGAACGACCTTTGTGATCCAATTGCCGCTCGCTGACTCGTAAAACTCCAAAAGAACCCGCGCTGCTGACAAGAGGAGCGAAGCAAGATTCAAAAAAGAAAAGCCATCTCAGCCTTCTGGGGCTGAAATGGCTTTTCTTTATGCTTCTGCTTCAAATGTTTGACAATCCGTTTCCTTGCTGGTGGATGCTGTCTTTCCTTTATGGCTGACTACGTATATCGCATCCGCCGCACATTTATTGCCTTGCTCCCAATACATACAGTTATTCACTTCACATAACACATCTTTCGCCAATGGATCACACCCCCTCTTCTGATAGGCTGTCCATTTCCACTCTGACTGATTCCTGTCAAAAAACGGCGGCAGGAAGAAGCGATTTCTGCTGCCAATGATCATTTTTGCCGATTTACCTAAAAAAGGCTGATCCATTTTTCTTTTGGATCAGCCTGCGCTTACATTATTTTATGCCGTTTTCAACCTCTTTAATCATTTCTGAAACAGATTGCAAACCGCCGCTGGATAAGTACCAGTAGTTCGGATCAAGATAGACAACGTTTTTATTTTTATAAGCTTTTGTATTTTTCACTAGCTCGTTTTCTACCACTTGCTTAGCGGAGGATTGGCCGCCAACAACCGCTCCCCGGTCAATGACAAATAAGTAGTCAGGATTTTGCTCCACGATGTATTCAAAGGAAATACTTTGTCCGTGTCTGGACACTTCAATGTTTTTATCTGCAGGAGCTATGCCCAGTTCATCATGGATGAAACCAAAGCGGGAACCCGGGCCGAAGGCGCTCACTTTGCCGTCATTAGCTAAAATTACCAAACCTTTTTTATCTGTTTTAGACGCCTTGTCCTGCTCCTGCTTGATGCTGTCTTGAATAGACGCCAGCTCTTTCTTCACTTGCTCTTCTTTGCCGAAGATTTTTCCTAATGTCTTCGCGTTCTCTTCAAATGATTTCATATAATTGTTTGGATCCAGCTCCAAATAAATTGTAGGGGCGATTTCAGCGAATTGATCGTAGAGATCCGATTGCCGAGTTGAAAGGATGATAAGATCCGGTTTAAGAGCGTGAATTTTTTCGAAATCAGGCTCTTTCAAGGCCCCCAGGTTTTCATATTTGTCCTCTTTATATTTAGATAAATACGATGGAACGATCTGCTTTGGAAGACCTGCCACTTCAACCCCCAGCTTATCCAAAGTATCAAGCGATCCGAAGTCAAAGACTACCACTTTCTCTGGATTTTTCTTTACGGGCGTTTCTCCAAATTTATGCTTAACTGTTATTTCTTCTTCATCTTTTTTCTTTGCTTGATCGTCTTGTGCGCCTGAGCTACAAGCGGCGGCAACGAGCAGAAATAAAGCGGCGACAAAAACCATAGACAACTTTTTCCACATATCTAGACACCTCGTTAAGTTATTTAAAATATACACAAATTTTGCAGTTGTTCACTGTCTCAATATTCATATCCATATCATAGATGTTTTGCAGTACATTTCGGTCCATCATCTGATCAACGGACCCTTGATTAATGACTTTCCCGTCCTTTAAGGCGACGATATAATCAGAATAGCAAGACGCGAAGTTAATATCATGAATAACGATGACAACGGTCTTTCCTAATTCATTCGTTAACCTTCTCAGCACTTTCATAATCTGAACGGAATGCTTCATATCCAGATTATTCAGCGGTTCATCAAGCAGAACATATTCCGTATCCTGCGCGATCACCATCGAAATAAAGGCTCGCTGGCGCTGGCCGCCGCTCAATTGATCGAGGTATTTATCCTGAAGATCTTCAAGCTCCATATAGCGGATCGCTTCATCTACATGCTTCCAATCTTCTTTCTTCAGCTTGCCTTGGGAATAAGGAAAACGGCCGAAGGAAACGAGGTCGCGAACAGTTAAACGAAGGTTTAAATGATTGGTCTGTTTTAAGATCGCCACCTTCTTCGCCAGCTCTTTACTCTTTGCCCTGCTGACGTCTTCGCCGTCGATCAGAATATCCCCCTGATCTTTCGTAATCAAGCGGCTGATCATAGATAAAAGTGTACTTTTCCCTGCCCCGTTTGGGCCGATAAAAGAAGTGATTTTGCCTTTAGGAATATTAACAGACACCTGGTCAACCACTGCTTTGCTACCGTATAACTTCGAAACCTCTTTAACTTCTACCATTGTTTATTCTCCTTTAGCAGTAAATAGATAAAATACACACCGCCGATAAAGTTGATGATGACACTTAGCGTTGTACTGAACATAAACACTCTTTCCACTACCAGCTGACCGCCAACAAGAGCGATGATGCTGATGAAAATAGAGCCTGCCAATAAATATGTATGCTTATACGTTCGAAACATTTCGTACGTCACATTGACAACCAGCAAGCCAAGAAAAGTGATGGGACCTACGAGCGCAGTAGCTACAGAAATCAGGATAGCCACGACGATCAGCAGCCTTTTCACAATATAATCATAATCCACTCCAAGATTGACGGCGTGATCTTTTCCCAGCGACAGCACATCCAAATATTTCATAAAGCGCATAAAGTATAAAGTAACAAGAAAGACGGCCGCGACCGCTAAATACAAGACATCTGTCTGCACGTTATTAAAGCTGGCAAACATCCGATCCTGAATGATTTGGAACTCATTAGGATCAATCAATACTTGCATAAAAGTAGAGAAACTTTGGAAAAACGTGCCGAAGATTAAGCCGATAAGCAAAAGAAAGTAGATATTTTCTCCTTCTCTTTTAAACAGCACCTTGTAAAGAACGCCAGCGAAGAAGACCATCAGCACGACCGAAATGACAAAATTGACTTGCTTTGTCATCCACGTTAAATGGGCGACGCCAAAGGCGAAAACAAGCACCGTTTGAATCAGCATATATAAGGCATCAAGTCCTAAAATGCTCGGCGTTAAAATTCGGTTATTCGTTATGGTTTGGAATATCAGTGTCGCGAAGGCAATCGATGCTCCCGTCAAAATAATCGCGAACACTTTCAGCCCCCGTTTAGGCAAGGCGTACTCCCAATTGTATCCAAGATCCAAAAACAGAAACAACAGTGTGGCAATGAGCGCAATCGCCGAAAGGATCAGTATTTTCTTTTTTTCAGTCATAAGCCCTTCTCCTCATCAGCAAGTAAATAAAGATGCCGCTTCCAATGACCCCCACCGTTAATCCAATTGGGATCTCGTAAGGATAGATGATGATCCGTCCGAGAATATCACAGAACAGAACAAAAACCGCTCCGAGCAGCGCCGTATGCGACAAGCTCTTCTTTAAATGATCGCCTTGGTAAATCGTGACGATATTCGGCACAATCAGCCCTAAAAACGGGATCAGCCCCACTGTTAAGACGACAAGCGTAGACGATAAAGCGACAATTGTCAGTCCGATATTAACGGCCTGCTTGTAGTTCAAGCCAAGATTGACGGAAAATTCCTCCCCCATCCCCGCCACCGTGAAGCGGTCGGCGAATAAATAAGCGAGAATGAGCAACGGAATACTGATATACAGCATTTCATACCGCCCTTTAATTACCATGGAGAAATCGCCTTGAAGCCAGCCGGATATGTTTTGAATCAGATCATATTTATAAGCGAAAAACGTAGAGATTGAACTTAAAATATTCCCAAACATCAGTCCGACAAGCGGAATAAAAATCGCGTCTTTCATTTTAATTTTGTCCAGGATCTTCATAAACAGGAAGGTTCCCGCTAACGCGAACACAAAGGCGACCAGCATCTTCTGCAGCGGAGTAGCGGAAGTAAACAGAAGCAGCGAGACCAGGATCCCCAGCTTGGCTGAATCCATCGTTCCAGCAGTCGTCGGTGAAACGAACTTATTTCTGCTTAGCTGCTGCATAATCAAACCGCTGATGCTGAGGCTCATACCGGCAATGATAATACTGATTAGACGGGGAATCCGGCTTTCCCAAACAATTTGCGTCTGCTCATTCGTCAAATCGAATAGATCCAGCGGAGAAATATGGGTCACTCCGATAAACAATGAAAGAATTGATAAAACAATAAGAGCAATGAATAAGTATCTTTTTTTCATAACATATCCTTAACTTTTCTCTATAAAGAGTTTTTCAGCTAATCCATCAGTAGAAAATGAGATTCATTATCATTATACATCAAAAAAATAGAGCTGTCCTTTCCTGTTATTGGTGAAGCTAGCATTCGATCAAGCGGCGCCGCTTCCCTTCAGAATCAAATTGTTTAAGTGGGGGAAGAGGGCTCTCTTTCCAACTTGCAGTAACATTCTCCTGATGACAGCTTTTCGAACACATTTTACCTAATCTATATGGAGTTATGCAAGTATACATAGAGAGAAAAGCGGATATTGGAAAAAAACTTGTCTATCATTTCTCCTTTCCTCATTTAATTGAAAACCTTTCTCACCAGCATTATAAATGATAACGATTATCAAAGTCAATAGCCTTTTCCTTCTGACGGAATATTTATAATTTTCAAAACAGATGGGGTATTGTATGATGAAGTTGATGCAAAAGCAAAGGGGGATCCACACTATGAATCAATTAGCCTCCCTTCTTGTCCGCGCCCGCAAATGGATACTTTCGCTGTGGATCGTCGCCGCCCTGGCGATGGGATATTTCGCTCTGCAGCTGCCTTCTTTATTAGAGGGCGATGGGTTTCGAACAGACGGAGAGTATGAAGAGGTGCAAAAAGAATTAAGCGAGACATTTGATTTCCCAGAATCGTCCATAATGATTTTATTTAAAAAAAGCGAAGACGATTCAGAGAATGAATTTAGAGAAAGAATCAGCACCCTGCTGAACCGCATAGAAGATCAGAGCCCGGAGACAGCGATCCAGTCTCCCTTAAAGAATCCTGAGTACATGAAACCAGATGTGGCTTATGCCACCGTTCAATATGACAAGAAAGCAGAAGAAATGTCCCCTGTCATCGAGGATATCAAGAGCATTACTAAGGAAGAAGAAGGCGTGACAATCACCGGCATGCCCGTTCTGACGCAAGACATCAATCAAGCCAGCCAGGATGATTTAAAACGAGCGGAATTGATCGGGCTGCCTGTTGCCCTGCTTGTTTTATTATTTGCGTTCGGCACAGCGGCCGCCTCTCTCCTGCCTCTTCTAGTGGGCGGCATCACGATCATGATCAGCTTCGGTTTGCTGACGTTTATCGGGAGGCAAGTCGACTTAGCGATCTTCATTTTAAATATTGCTCCGATGATCGGGTTAGCTCTCTCCATTGATTTCTCCCTGCTGTTTATCAACCGCTATAAAGAAGAAATCAAGAAACAGCCTAAGAAAGACGCGCTGATCACCACCATTCAAACGGCTGGCCACTCCATCATTTTTTCAGCCATCTGCGTCTTTATCGGCCTTGGATCGATGATGGTGATCGAAGTAGATATTTTCAAGAATGTCGCGATCGGCGGAATGGTGGTGATCGCCGTTGCGGTGCTCGGCTCTTTAACTTTACTTCCGGCGATGCTGTACATGCTCGGGGACCGGATACACAAATGGCGGATCATCCGCTCCATCGGCGATGGCAGCGCTCGCTGGCGCCAATTTGCTCACGGTGTAATGAAGCGCCCCGCACTTATTTCCATCGCAGCACTCGCTATATTAATGGCGGGCATCCTGCCGGTGAAACATATGAACTTATCCATCCCAACGACGGATTCTCTGCCCGAGCATTTTGAATCACGAATCGCTTTTGAGACAATTGAAGAGGAATTCATGAAGCAAAATAAAAGCACTATTTACGCCATTGCTGAACGTCAAGACGGCTGGCTGAATGAAGCCGGGCTCCGGGAAATGAAAGAGCTGCAAAAGGCATTTCATGAGGAAGAAGCCGTCCAGGAAATCGATACGGTTTTTACTGCCAGCAAAGTGACGGAGCCCCAAGAGCTGGCGGCCGCTCTTAAGCAGCCGCAAATGAGAAAACAGCTTGAACCGGCAATCCAGCCTTTCGTCCGGGAAAACCAGCTCCTGATCCCGATTCACTTAAATGTTGAAGGCAGTGCTGAAAAAGCGCAGGATCTTGCCCGCAAATGGAGCGAGAAGAATTGGCCGGTTGAGTTGCATTTTGGCGGGCAGCCAAAGTTCAACCAGGAAATTTATGATGAAATTTATGACAAAATCGGTCTAGCCTTGGCGATCATTTTCGTCTCCACCTTCATCATCCTAATGCTCGCTTTCCGCTCGGTGGTCATCCCTTTGAAAGCGATTCTTATGAATGTCGTCGGTTTAACCTCCACCTTTGGGATTCTCGTGTGGATATTCCAAGGAGGACATTTCGGATTGAATGAAATGGATATCTCCTTAATTCTTCCCGTGCTCGTATTCAGCCTGGTTTTTGGCTTAAGCATGGATTATGAAGTCTTTCTGATTTCCCGCATACGCGAATTCTATTTGCAGACAGGCGACAATACAAATGCCACCGTGGAAGGACTGGCCAGCACGAGCAAGGTGATCACTTCTGCGGCGCTTATTATGATTGTTATTACCGGTGCCTTCGCCTTTACCGGCGTCGTACCCGTTAAACAAATCGGCATCGGGATCGCTTTAGCGATTGCCATCGATGCCACCATCATCCGTTTACTGCTCGTTCCCAGCCTGATGAAGCTTTTGGGCAATTGGAACTGGTGGTATCCTTTTGGCCGGACGAGAGCTCCGTCCGCCTCCAGCCAGCAGATGAAAAATCAATAATTCAATGAAAAGAAACGCCATCCTTTCACAGATGGCGTTTCCCCGATTAATGAGCAGTTGGATTTCCTTGTGCAGGGGCATAGGCTTGCGTCATTTGCTGCATATCCTGCTGCGAGAATTGCGGCACTTGATAATAATGATGCTTATTTTGGTAAATGGACAATTCATACGCCATTTCAATGCAATTCGGAATAGAGTCGGCAAGCACACGGCGAACGACTGGGTTCGTTACTTCACACGCAGCCATTGCTTTCATGCCGGCCGTAGATTTCACAGCTCCAAGCATTAAGCCTGAAACCGTTTCATCATTAATTTCGGAAACAGATTGTAGCGGCTTCTTCGGCTGGGTTGGCGTAAGTCCGTAAATAAAGTCATTATTTTGCGTCATCTGGTAGCTTTGCGTTGGCACCTTCGGATCCTGCCCCGTGCGGAAACAGTCCACTGTCGTATTGTACTCCTGCTGCATAAATTGGTACTGACGGTCAAGAATATTTAATAATTCTTGATCCTGAATATGCTCGCGCAGCAAACAATACTGATTCATTACTCCGATGGAACCGGAAAGGACTTCATGCACATCCATTACTTCATGACCGCCATGGTTCATCTGCGGCGCCACTGTACCCGTGTGCATGTTTTGATGAGTTTGACCGTTTTGTTGAATTTGCATGTTAACATCCCCCTCCTCAATAAGTAAGCCGTACCTTGTTAGTATGTGAGCCCGCGCTGGCTTTATACCCTATCCGATGATTTTTCACGAAAAAACAGCCGAAAGCACTGAAGCTCCAGCTGTTTTTATCTTTTAATCATAAGCCACCCTCATGATCCCTGCCGTCAAAAACCCCCCGGCAAAGATGAACAGAATGGTAACAGGCAAGGCAATGTCAGCTAAATGTCCTCCTTGAACGATCAGCGATTCATATCCCTTCATCGCCCATGTCTGAGGAACGAAGTCAGCGATCTTTTGCATAAACTCAGGCACGATACTAAGCGGCCAGTAAATGCCGCTCAGCATGCATGTGGAAACAATAACTAAAGAGCCGATCGCAGCTTGCTGCTCTGCGGTTTTCACAAGGCTGGCAATAAAAAGACCTAAACCAATGATGCAAAGCAGCAAAGCGGAGGTCAGAACTGCCACCCCGAGCGGATTTCCCCAGCTGACGTCAAATAAAAGGACAGCAGACAGTATTAAAACAGCGAATTGAATCCAGCCTATAAGAAAGAAAGCCAGCAAATATCCCGTCATCAGCTGCCACTTAGAGGTCGGGGCCAAAAGCAGCCGGTACCACACACCGGTTGACCTTGCCTCAATTATCGTTCCTGTGGCTGTCATCATCATGATCATCACGAACATGATGGAAAACCCTGCGGCGCTTTGGGTCCTTCCCGTCATACCCGATGAGTGTTTTTGCTCTTTAAGATCCATTACCTTGACAGCGGCCGCTGTTTCTTTGGCAAATGAATCCGGCGCCCGCTTCTTTCCGGTTTCCTCCTGCCAAATGCGCGCGGCGGCTGCTTGAATTTGGACCGCTGAAACAGACTCTTCCACGCTTTGTATAATGGCTGCTGCCGATGTCAGCGCCGGATCGTGGTGAAAGAGGATCGAGGGAGCTTCCTTTTTTTCGATCACGAGTATCCCGGAAACGTCATGGCTGTTCATTCTCTCTTTCGCCACGGCCAATGTCGTTTGTTCCACTGTAAAGAGATCATTAGCTTGCAGCTCATGGAATATGGAGGAAGAAATATCACTTTTCTGCTGATCGACAAGTGCCAGCTGAGGCTTTTGCTGTTCCTTTTCTCCAAATACATGACCAAACAGCACCGTAAATAAAAGCGGCATCGCAAACATTACGATATAAGAGGAGGGCTTCTGAAAAACCTTCTTCACTTCTATACAGCAAATCGCCCAGCTCTTTCTCATGCACTTCTCCTCCTTCTCTTATGCATTCGCCACGCTCCAATAACAATGGAGACAAGGCCAAAGGCGAGCATGACAATGATCGGCTGAATTAAGGCTTCCCAGCTTTCTCCCCTCATAATAGCGGTAAAGCTGGTTAATGCCCACGTATTGGGAGCCGCGTAAGCCAGCTTTTGCAGAAACTCTGGAAAAAGCATCATTGGAACCATGGACCCACCAAGCAGCGACAGAATCTGAACACTTACCGTCCCGGCCGTATCAGCTGTTTTCTCATCGTCCACCAAGGAAGCAAGAGCAATGGACAGCCCTGACACCGCTGCAGCGTAAGAAGCACTGACGGCTAAGCTTTGAAATGGATTGTCTCCCCAGTCCACGCCAAAAATAAGGCCTGTGGCCAGCATAAAGACAATAAATTGCAGCAGGGCATACAGCCATGTCCCCAGGCACTTGCCTGCCAAGATTGTCCCCTTGCTCGTTGGTGTGCTCATCAGCCGCATCAGCGTTTGCGCTTCATGTTCGTGCAAGAAAGATTTTGCTCCCTTCATAGCGTTAAATAATAAAAACATCACCGCCATAGCAGCCGCATAATATTGTAACGCAGACACTTTTTCCCCTGTCAGCGGCTGTTCTTTCACATAGGACGCCTCCGCGGCAGCTGCTTCGGCCAATTCTTGGCTGATACGCTCAGCCGTATCCTTTTGCAAGAGTTCCTGCTGGCTGGATGACAGTCCCTTCATGAGCTCGCGGGTCACCTGGCTAATGGCGGCGGTGCGTCCGGCAATTGATTCCGCTGCTGCTTCAATCAAGGTCAGCTGATGATCTTTTTCCGGATCGGTGATCACAGTAACAGCTGGCCAATCTCCTGATTGAAAACCTTGGCTCCATTGGGCGGGCACAAGAAGACCGGCATCTATGGATCCTTCTTCCAGCTTCTGTTTGACTGCCTGCTTAGAATTCAATTCGGTGACGCTGACCCCTTCTATTTTCTTAAAGGCAGTAACCCAATCCTTCTCCAGCGAATCTCCATCCTCCTGATAGATGCCTACGGTCACTGGCAATGCAGCTTGTTCTCCGCCCATTACACCCTTTAAAGCTGTACCTAAGATAGCCGTTAAAAGAAGCGGCATCCCGAACATCAAAAGGAGAGCTTTGCCATCAAGCAAACTCGCTTTTACATCTTTCCAAGCAATGGCTAAGCTTTTCATTACGCTTCCCCCTAATCCCGCAGTGAACGGCCGGTCAGCTGAAGAAACAAGCTTTCCAGCCCTGGCTTTCTCACTTCTACGGCTTGCAGCTGTACACCGCTTGCAGCTGATAAAGAAACGACCGGCCCAAGCACGTCTGAATTTGTCACAAAAAGCTGAAGAAAACCCTCGTCTTGGCGCACCACTTTTTCAACGCCCTTTATGTCATTCAGCCGCATGAAATAGTCCTCTTTCGCCTGATCAACCTTTAGCTGAATGACCACTTCTCCGGCCAGCCTCTCGCAGAGATCCGCTTTATTACCAGCGACGATCACTTTTCCCCGATCCAAAATCGCCAGCCGCTCACATAAGTACTCTACCTCTTCCATATAGTGGCTCGTGTAAATTACAGTCGTTCCCCGTTGATTCAATGATTTCACCGTCTCTAATATATGATGTCTCGACTGAGGATCAATGCCGACGGTCGGCTCATCCATAATCAGCAGCTCCGGCTCATGCATTAACGCGGCGCCGATATTAACTCGCCTTTTCATCCCTCCTGAGAAAGTAGCGATCTTTTCTTTGGCCCGCTCCGTCAGCCCAATGATTGCTAGAACTTCTCCGACTCTTTCTTTCGCTTGCCTGGCCTTTAGACCGTACATTTTTCCCCAGAACATTAAATTATCTTGAGCGGACATCGACGGGTAAAGAGCGATATCTTGCGGAACGATCCCTATCTTTTGACGAACAGCCATGGAATCCTTTTTCACAGAAACTCCGCTTATCTTAATATCGCCCCCATCTAATGACAGCAATCCGCCTATCATCGCAATCAATGTGGATTTCCCTGCACCGTTTGGACCGAGCAATCCAAAAGATTCCCCCTTGTTCACTTGAAAGGAAACACCGTTCACCACCTCCCTCTTGCCGAACTTCTTCGTTGCGTTCTCAATTTGCAGCATTGGCTCCCCACCTTTATCGATCCGTTTCTCTTTCTATGGTAGCTGATCCTAGCGCGTTTTCCATCATGCGCCAGATAGAATGAGATCAACAAAAAAAGCGACCCCTTATGTCGCTTTGTATATGCTAAAAGTCATATTGGATATGTGGAAATGCCGTACCTGACGGCGAAAATCGCGGCCTGCGTACGGTCGCGCAGACTGAGTTTATGTATAATGTTGGATACGTGATTTTTCACCGTACCTTCTGTAATGAAGAATAATTCGGCAATCTCTTTATTGCTTCGGCCGTAGCCCAGCTGCTTAAGCACTTGCCACTCCCGCTCCGTCAACTCCTTCGCTACTTCGGGCATATCCTCATCCGCCAGCGATCGTTTCCGCTCAGCCAGCACTTGCGCAGTCAGTTCTTGCGGCAGAACGACACCGCCTCCGTGCACGGTCATAATCGCCTGCACGATCACATCCGTCCGCATATCCTTTAGCAAATAGCCGCTGGCTCCCTCTGCTAATGCCTGCATAATGAGCTCGCTGTCTTTGAAAGTCGTGAGCATCAGTACTTTCGTATGAGGCAGATGCTGACGGATCCGTTTCGTGCCTTCCACTCCACTGACGCCCGGCATGCGAATATCCATGAGAACGATATCCGCCTTCCATAGCGACGCCTGCTCAAACGCTTCCTGCCCATCAGCTGCTGTAGCTACTACTTCCACTTCTTTCCGTAAATTTAAAATCGAGCTTAATCCGTCACGCATCAGCGGCTGGTCATCCGCTACAATGATACGAATCATTCTCATCCCCTCCCATTATCCATTGAATGGTTTTCAGCGGAAATTGAGCTATCACCGTAAATCCTTTTCCTTCCTCACTAGTGTACTGAATCGTTCCGCCGTGCTGCTCCACTCGTTCGCGCATATTAAACAGCCCAAAGCCGGGCGTGATCGCGCTCGCTCCGCAGCCGTTATCCGTGATCACAAGCTTGGCAGCTTCCTCCATGCAGTTTAACCGCACCTCACATTCCGTAGCGAAACCATGACGCGCAGCATTCGTCAGCGCTTCTTGCACAAGTTTTTCAATCGTTGGCTGCCAGGAAGCAGACAATGCGGTCGGGTCCCCTTTCAATTGGAGCGTCGTTTTCATACCAGCCGTTTGCGAAAATTCCTGCAGTATACTCCTTAGCCTCTGTATTAATGTCAGATGGCGTTCTTCTTCATGCAGTGTGTGCACCGACAAACGAATATCCGCCAATGAATTGGTTGCAATCCGTTCACAAGTTTCTAGTATTTCTCTGCTTTGCTTGGCCAGCTTGGGCATCACTTCCTGAGCCAGCCGCAGCTGTACGACTAAAGCTGTCATATGATGACCGATCGTATCATGGATATCACGGGCAATGCGATTCCTCTCCCTAATCGTTGCCAGCTCCTCCACTTGACGAGAATAACTCTCTAACTGCTTATGTGCGCTGACTAATTGACTATGCGAATCCGTGAGCTGCTCGTACTGGTTAGAGATCGTTTCTTTTGCCGCCAGCAACATCCGCAACAGACTGCCTACAATCGCGCCATGAACAACAAAAGAAAAATTCACGATATTAAATACAAGAAACCATTCTCCTGTTTGCAGATAGTTTAAAAGCATAATGGCTCCCCACGTGAGAAAGAACGCAAATGAAAATCCGTACAGCACTTTTTTATTCCCCGTCGCGAAATAGACCGTCACCGCAATGACTCCAAAGAGAATGAGATACATTCGGTTTTCGTCCGCAAACATCACGCCAAAAGCGGCACTCAGCAAGAAATCAGTCACCCAGCACAAAAGCTTGATCCGTTTGTCAGTGGTGGACATCATCCTAAGATGGCTGAGAGTAAACACGAGTACCGCCAGCCCAATAAATAATGATTTTTCCCATTCGCTTTCTTCAATCAGCAGATAATAAAATCCGCTTAACATCCAGAACATTCCAAGCCTTGTTGCCGAAAACAAGATCATCAATCGTTTATTCACTCCTGCGCCCCCCCACATTTTACTTCATACATGTATTCTATAATATGAGGAGTGATTCCTTGTACTTTGCGCTCTGCCTGCCTCTATTTCCATATTGGAATCAAACCAGAAAGCCAGTAAAAACTGACTATCAGATTATAAAAATGACGGAAGAAAGCAAGCAAACGCTATTGAATATTATATACGGTCCGCTATTCAAGAAGCAGTGGAAGCTCTGTAAATTCGATTACAATAGAGGAATGAAAACGTTTGAAGACTAGTACGTTATGTTAATGACAAAATATGAAATGCTTCGACAAAAACTCACCCATTCTCTTACGGCTTTACAAAGTATTTATATTTCAATGAAAGGCAAAGAACCCTCCTCATCTTTCCATATACGGAAAACGATGTGTTGGAAAAAGAAAAATACAGTCGTTTTACAGTGTTAAAAAAGTTTGCATAACAGCAAACGACCTCACAAAATGTAAGGCCGTTTGCTGTTATGCTGATAAACTAATTACTCGAATTTTTGATTATGCGGGATCTGCACATTAGGGTATCGTATGCTTAACCCAATGATAAAAAATTCCCTTCCTTATCAGCTGATGAAATTCGATAACCCGTCAACTTATCGGATGTTGGAGTGACTCTTATTATACTTGGATAAGGGATTTAACAGAAATCTTCGTGCAAAGCATACTTCTTCAGTTATCAATTGTTGATATACTTCTCGAATACGTCACCAAAATCTTTTATGTGATATTTCTCATGGGCGGCTGTTAACCATTCAAAGCCAAATTCCGTTAATCCTCTGTACGCGCTGGCCAAGCTCTTATCATCCGTGCGGCAATTTTGCATCACTGCGGCCGCTTTCTCTAGGCTCTCTGCTGCCGTATTCATATAAATCTCATTTTCATAAGTGATTTCACCGATTCGCAGAAGGGCTTTGTAAAGATCTTTCAATTGATCCAATTGATCTTTATGCACATCAATATCGAACGGCTTATTGCCGATCATAAATTTAATCTCAACATCCATGTCAATCTTTCCGGCTGTTTCCAAGGAGATCCCTGAAATTTTATACTGTGCATAAGGATAGCGCTTCAGCGTGCGCTTAGAAGAAACAGCGCTTTCGCCATCGACATGAATCACTGCTAAATTGGTGAAGCAGTACTCATCCGCCCTCGTCTTAATTAAGAAGTAGATTTTTTCGCCGTCCTCATGCATCACATAATCATCAGCATCCGTTTTATCGTAGTCTGCCGGCTCAATAATCTTGCCTATATCCGATAACCCCAAGGCTTCCGAAGCCATTTTTTTAAACATACACTCACCCTTTCAGAAAATGAATTAACCGGTACATCTCCTCCACAATTTTACCAAAAATAGATAAGATTCACCATTTTTTACAAAGAAATTCTCCAAAGTGCGGGTCTGCTGAAAAGAGGAACAGAGGCTGGCATCGCCGTGCTGTTGCCGCATCTTTGTCATCTGCGTCGTGCAGGCGCGAACGAATCGGGCATTTAGAGCTATGTCCCTGCTTTATTGTTGTAACGAGACAAAACGTTTTTCAGCAGATGAAAAGCATAGATCGCAGATCGTGATTGTTAAGATTTCGTAAAGGCTTTGAGAAGAAACTCCTTTCATGCTAATATTGATATCGGAATTCGATATTGATTTTCGTTAATGCCTAGATGAATGGAATATGGAGGGGAAAGTCGTGGAAGATAAAGTTCTGCGCAAATTATTTTTAGGATTTATCCACATCCATATCCTGCATCATGCCAAGGAGCATCCGATTTTTGGCCTGTGGATGCTAGAAGAGCTCAAGGAGCATGGCTACAGCATGAGCGCCGGCACCTTGTATCCTATTCTGCACTCCATGGAGTCGGATGGTCTGTTAAGTAAAGAGGAGCGAAATGTGGAAGGAAAAATCCGAAAGTATTACCGAGCGACCGCTAAAGGGATTAGTGTGCTCGATGAAGCAAGAAATAAAGCTTACGAACTATTCAAAGAAATAAAGTGAATCTTCAAGCAGCGGGATCTTTTGCCATCCCCCGCTGTTGAAAAGAAGAACGAAGGCCTGCTGCAGCGCCTTAGTCACCTGCATCGTGCAGGCTCGAACGAATCGGGCATGCAGGAGCTGTGATCTTCCTCTTTAGCTTTTACTTCCCCGCTCTATTCTCGATGCGGGATAAAAGATTAACATTTTGATTGGGAAAGGAGTTGTCATAGTTGAAAGATCAAGCAATGAACAGGGAAAAGAAAACACCTACGATCCGTTCCCTGCTAGAAATCTTACTCGTTTCAACCAGGCTGGGTTTCACATCTTTCGGTGGCCCTGTCGCTCATTTGGGCTATTTCCATGAGGAATATATCCGACGGCGAAAGTGGATGGATGAAAAGACATATGCGGATTTAGTGGCCTTATGTCAGTTCCTTCCCGGCCCGGCAAGCAGCCAAGTTGGCATAGGCATCGGCGTGATGCGCGCGGGCGTTATAGGCGGGATCGTCTCTTTTCTGGGATTCACAATGCCTTCTGTTATTGCCCTCATTCTTTTCGCCTTGCTTCTGCAAGGGCTAGATGTCGGCAATGCCGGCTGGATTCACGGCTTAAAGGTGGTCGCCGTAGCCGTCGTTGCCCACGCCATTATCGGAATGGCCCAGAAGCTGACGCCGGATTTGCAGAGAAAAGCCATTGCCCTATTCGCGTTAGTGGCCACTTTATTATGGCAAACCGCCTATACGCAAGTAGGCGTTATATTGCTGGCCGGCTTTGCGGGCTACCTTCTCTTCCGGCAGCCTCACGAACCGGATAGCCCCAGCCTTCACTTCCCTGTTTCACGGAAGTTCGCCGCCGCTTGTTTGACCTTGTTTTTTGGCTTGCTTATTCTTCTGCCGATTATTAGAGAAGCCACTTCGTCCAGCTGGATCGCAATGTTCGACAGCTTTTACCGCTCTGGCTCTCTTGTTTTCGGAGGCGGACACGTCGTTTTGCCGCTGTTGGAGCGCGAATTTGTTCCAGATGGCTGGCTCAGTGAAGAGGCCTTTCTCGCAGGCTACGGAGCCGCTCAAGCTGTGCCGGGACCGCTGTTTACCTTCGCGGCTTATTTAGGAGCGGTGATGAATGGATGGGCTGGCGGCCTCGTTGCAACGGCAGCCATTTTCTTGCCGGCCTTTCTATTAATTCTCGGCACACTGCCTTTCTGGAACAGCCTGCGCCGCAATCCGAAAGTGAAAGGAGTCTTGATGGGCGTCAACGCAGCCGTCGTCGGAATTTTACTGTCCGCCTTTTATCAGCCCATCTGGACAAGTTCCATCCTAGAAGCCGCTGACTTTGCCTTTGCCGCCGTCCTATTCAGCATGCTTGCTTACTGGAAGCTGCCGCCGTGGATCATTGTCCTTGCCGGCGCGATTGGCGGCTCCCTGCTGTCTTTCCTTTCGTAATTGCACAAGAAGAACCCTGGGGACATCCCCAGGGTTCTTCGTTTGAGGCAATGAAAAACGGGGCTGTTGTAAACGCCAGAATACATTTTACAGTTTTCGCTGAAATCGACTTTACACTTTTAGCTACATTTGTCGTCCACTTTATTTGGAGAAACAGGTATAATAGCCATGGTGCAACAGCCATCGTTCCTTTAATATCAAGTCTAGTCATCGTACCTGTAGAGGCTCCATATCAATTGGACTGTGTAACAACTAAAATGTAAAGGATAACTTAGCGAAAAATGTAAAATTCGACGGCTCTTACGCTTTTTTGGTGATAACTTCACTACTATCCTTCTAACAATCGGTTTTATTTTTTTAATATAACTTATAATCCCGATAAGACTCGAATTCTTAAAAGAGAAAACTTTGCTCGGCCATACATCATTCGTTTGATGGTTTTTAAGCGGTTCACATGTCCTTCGGCCACGCCATTGCTCCAAGGTTCCTGAATACTGTTTGAAACAGCCGAAAGGTCTTTCTTCAGTCCCTCGATGAAAGAGCAGATCAATGGAAACTTGCTTTTTTCATGTTGATGGATCCATTCTATCAAGCATTGTGGGTCCTTAGAGTAGAAAAGCTGACGAAAAGAAGAAACGATTTTATTCAAAAGCAGAATGTCTGGAAAAGCCGATAATAATTTCGAATGAATGTGTTTAAAGCAGTCTTCATGGGGAG
This sequence comes from Bacillus xiapuensis, assembly GCF_002797355.1. Classification (GTDB taxonomy): domain Bacteria; phylum Bacillota; class Bacilli; order Bacillales; family Domibacillaceae; genus Bacillus_CE; species Bacillus_CE xiapuensis. The sequence continues at coordinate 183,294 of NZ_KZ454940.1, forward strand.
GACCATGAAAGTTCCATATTATGCTAAGTAGCCTTTGACGGAGAAACAACGGCTTGTTCCCATTATTTTTGCTGTTTCTTCGTTCCCTGGCAATCATCGTGTTCAATGTAGAAACCGAGCCGTCATATCCCCTTTCACGGCAGACCTCTTCAATCTGTTTCGCCGTCTGCTGTTTTTGAACCAGAGAGCGTATTAGCGAACGATAGTCATCAAAACGCGACTCTCGTTTATGACATGGTTTCCGAGTGATCTTCAGGTCTTTGTAGATCGTGACACGAGAAAGGTTCATTTTCCTAGCAATCGACGCAATGGAATAACCTTCCGCTGCCAATTGCTGTGCACGCTGAATTCGCGCCCAGTGCTTTTCCTCGTTTTGGATTCGAACTTGATCTGTTTTTCTAAGGCATTCAGTTGGATTCGTTTCTGTTTCGGAAGAAACCTCCCCGATCACTGGAGGTATCCATTTTGATGGGACATACGCATACAAGGTTTTCTTAATGGCACAAAATAGTTGTTGGAGAATATGCCATCGGTCACCTACCTGTTTAATGTCAGAAGAAGCCGCTTCAATGGCTTTAGCGTAAGATTTGTAATCGTCAACCCAAAAGTTGACCATGTCGCTCATCGAAAAGTTGACCACCCTCTTGTTAGGACGAATACGTTTCTTTGAAACGATAACTGTCCCCATTCATTGGGAATAAATGTGCCTTGTGTGTGATTCGATCTAACAAGGCGGCGGTCATTTGATCGTCATGAAAGACTTCGTTCCAACGACTGAATTCCCTGTTGCTGGTGATAATCATACTCCCTCGCTCATAACGAGTAGAAAAGAACTGAAACATCAACTCTGCTGCACGGGGATGATAGGGAATGTAGCCAAGTTCATCAATAATCACAAGATCTGCATGGGTCCACTGCTTCTCAATCTGCAGAAGTCGCTTTTCATCCTGTGCCTCCATGAGTTCATTTGATAATCGGGCAGCTGTATAGTAACCCACTTGATAGCCCTGTTCAATGGCTAAATGTCCAAGAGCGATAGATAAATGTGTTTTGCCCGTACCTGAATTGCCCACAAATAAGACGTTTCGTTTCTCTTTAATGTAATGACCATCGGCCACTTCTAGAAAGCGTCGTTTGGGGACAAAAGGAGCTTCTTCAAATCGGAAAGAGGTGATGTTTTTCTCGATTGGAAACTGAGCTTTTTTCCTTACGGACTCTTTCTTTTTTAATTCTCTTTCAGCGACTTCTACGGATAGTAAATGAAACAAGAAGGATTCATAACTGATTTGCTGTTCATTGGCTTCCCTGACATACGTGTCCAATTGGGCACGTATGGTGGGGAGACGAAGTCTTTTTAAATAGTCATCTATTTGATAGCGATGTGTGGTCAATGTAGAAGGCCACCTTTCTTTAATAATTGATCGTATGAATGCAAAACTGGCGGTGTCACTTCCACTCTTTCCGCCCCCTTATACGAAAAAGGAGCTGGTTTAGCCACGACCGGTTGGTAAAGCTGATATAGAAATTGCTTTACCCCGTCACATGTGTAAAGACGCTCTTCCATGCTTTTTTCAAGAGCTATTTCAATCCATTCAGATGAGTATTCACGGTGTAGCTTTAGCACTTTTATCAATTCTTTGGCATGGCCGTATTGTCTCAATGTTTCACGATAAAACTGTTGATATAAATCTGGCATTTCTGTCTGCCTAAATGGTCTCGCGTGCTGAATGGCTCGCGGTTTTCGCTCCAATTCATCAAGATAATGATCCAAATTGAACACCTCTTGGTGTCGTTCATAGCTACGCTCATGGATAGCTTTTACCTCACCATCTAAATGGATTTCCACACGATCCACATAGGCGAAAATCTGGGCATCTTTTCGACCAGCATAAACGGTTGGAACCGAATAAGTATTTGTTTCGAACGTAACTAATGACAACGTATTCACGACCGCAGGCACTTTTTTCGCACAAGAGTGGGTAGGCGGTAGTGGAAGAAGAAAGGACTTTTCATAAATGAAGCGATCTTTTACCGTTTCATTCGTTCGAGGGACTTTTGTGTCGTTATATTCATCACAACGACGCTTAAGCATCTCATTTAATTCTTCTAAACTACTTACTGACGGAACGGGAACGAGAAAATTCGATCGTGATGTTTGAACAAGCTTCTCTACCTGACCTTTTTCATTCCCCTTTGCAGGTGCACAAAATTGAGCATCAAACAAGTAGTATACATGAAATTGAAGAAAGGCCTCTTGTTCTTCACGCTTGGTTCCTTTCAGAACTTTTTTCACAGCCGTTGTCATATTGTCATAGATGATCGTTTTAGGGACACCGCCAAAGTAATCAAAAGCATCGGCGTGACCTTGAAACAGAGCTTCTTGACGTTGATGTGGAAAGACTTTCACAAAAATTTTCCGACTATATAACAATCTCATACAGAAAAGCATGACTTTTACTTGAACACCATTGAGCTCAATGAATACTTCTCCCCAATCAAATTGAGCGTATTCACCGGGGTCAAATTCCAACGGAATGGAGACAGGGGGCTGTATTTCTTGCCACTCTTGTTTTAACTGGCGGACAAACCGGCGGACGGTGGACTCACCACCTTTAAAGCCATATTCTTCAACCAGGCGTCTGTGGATTTGAGCAGCACTATGACGCTGTTTTAGGGGCGCGTTTCGATCATTCATCAACCATTCAATAATCAGTGGTTTGACTGGATCAATCACGGGATTAACAACTGGAGCCTTTCGGGTATACTTGGGTTCTTCCGTTAACTTCGGTGCTTTTCTTATGGACTGTCGTGAGCAGCTGAAATCTTTAGCAAGCTGCCGAATCGACCTTCCTTCTTTTACGTGTAATTTTCTGATAAGCTCAATATTAGCCATCTTTAACATTCCTTTTCCTCCTGCATCATTATGTTCTGGACAAACACAATGATACGGGATTGAGTGTTAAAGGTGGTCAACTTTTGCATTAGCGATGAGCACTGAAGTGGTCAACTTTTAGTTTAGCGTTTACAGTAAGATTTAGAGCCGTCTCTGCTGACTACCTGAATCTCCGGATGTTGTTTCAGCCATGCCGTCACGTCTTCTGATTCTCTCGTGGGCAGTACTTCTAAAGGCTGGTGTGTCTTTAAGTCAACGATTATGGTGCCGTAAGCAGATCGCTTTTTGAAGGCAAAGTCATCGATTCCTACAAAAGGGAGAAGGCTTTCTTTCAGGTAAATCCATGCTTTTCACAAGCCGAAGCAGCGTGTCATGGCTGACCCGAATATGAAGTGCTTTGCATGATCTTTCTGCGGCCAAGCAATTTGTAGAAAGGGTCAATTCCGTTAATATCTTTTCTAAACGGGTCGTTTTCCGTCTATATGAATGCGCCCACGAAAGCCTCTCGGTAAAAATCTTTCTTGAACAGGAGGGCTCGTCACAAAACCATTTGCGCAGTCGGATTTGAAGAGTTACATGTCGTCCGGATATCGGGAGATCATCGATTTTGCGGGTATAATGGCTATGCGCCCGGCTGGAAAATACATCACATGAAGGGCATCGGGCCGAAGAGGAAGATATATTCATTATGCAAAAGAGTTCATTATCTGACACATGTTCATGGATCATATCAATCGGACTGTTAAACTGAAAAAGTAGTTGTGTCCTGCCCATCATATTGGACCACTCCTGTTCGCTTTTACATTTCCTATACCCCAAAAACTTCTAAAAGATGCATTCACCAAAAAAGCGTAAGAGCCAATTCGACTTGACGTCTACAAGATACTCAACAGCTTTTTATTTGATTACTCCAATGGCTTTCTGGAGGGATTAATAACCTGACAAAAGTCATGAAGAGGAATGCCTTTGGTTTTAGAAATTTCCTGCGGGCAAAGGCGAGAATACTGCTTTTACATAAGTATAAAAAAATTGGAAGTCATGTTGGGTAGGAGGAGGTTCTGCCTCACTCCACCCCAACATTTGACATAGAACCAAAAAAACAGGGGCCGCCCTCAAAAGTCGGTTTCACCGACTTTTGGGACAGCCCCTTTATGTAGCTTTATTACTTAACCCGCACTGGAAAAGCTTGAGCCTGTAGCAAAACTTCCACCACATGAACTAGCAGAAGAGAAAGTAGATGTTGTAGCTGCGCTACCGGCTGTTGTAAAACCTGCAAATTCAGTTGCATCAACTTGTTCCTCTATATAAAGTGCTTGCGTATTATTATCAACAGACTTAACTAAATCTTTATTCATTCTCTACACTCCCTTTATTATCCTTAACCTGCTGAAGATGCTGTTGCAGTTGAACTTGCACTTGCAGCACATCCTCCAAATGTTGAATAAGAACCGAAACAACTTGCAGAACCCCAAGTTCCAGCCACTTCATTTAATTGATCATCTTGTTCTTCAATATATATGTTCTCATTTAATTCTTCCATTGCAACTTCCTCCATTCCTTTTATTAACCATTTAAACTATCTGTCTACAAATTAACCTTGACAAGAAACTGTAGAAACAGTATTTACTGTAGATCCCGGGCAAGATCCACTAGAAAAAGTACTGACAGACCCCAATGATGAAGCAACTTCATTTAGTTCAACTTGTTCTTCTAAATAAATAGTAGAATCTGTTGGTTTTGAATCGCTCAACTTACTCACCGATTTCACCTCCTTTCAAGTAGTTTATTGGATTTTAAATAGCCTTTTGGCAAAAAAGTACAACAATACAAATAATCCTAATAAAATAACAAGATATTGATACATAGGTAACCAAGGTTCATTACTTAATCCTAAGTTGTACTGTATGGTATCATTTAAAAAGAGCATTGGGTTCCACACTAAATACTTGTAGTAATCCTGAGGGTCATTTCCAGCAATTGATACAAATAGATTTGTCATGGTTACTGAGAACATCAAAATCAGCATAATTGGTATTAACATACTATTTGCTGTCTTCCCATTGCGAAATACTGATGAAACGATATAACTCAATGGATACAGGCACAATAACGTGAAATTAGAAATAATAATAATTTTCACTAATTCAATAGCCTCAATAGGAATAATGACACTGTATAAATACAATGTAATAGTTAGAAAAATATTTAAAATCACAAATACACCTAAGCCAAGGCCAATGAAATATTTAATAAATGTTAAATCAGTTTTAGTTAACCATTCAAATACTTTTTCAGATCTTTTATCCGATAAATATATTGTTGCACCGGAGAATGAAAAGGAAAATATAGCCATCAACACAGAAAAGGAAATGAACTGCCCCTTAATCATATAGTCTAACGTTTTAGTATCTATAGAACTCTGTTTTGTTAACATAAAGGATATCCCTAAAAAAATAAATGTTGGTAGTAGATTCCCAAATAAAACACCCACGTTTCTAAAAGTTTCAAGAAGATAGATTTTTGTAACTTGTAAAATCATCGGCTTTCCACCAACCTTTTCCCTGTAACCTTATAGAAGATATTCTCAATATCTAGAATTGAAGTGTCCGAATATTTATTTTGGAGATTTTCTATTGTATCGGATTCAAGAATGATTCCTTTATCCATAATAGAAATCGTATTGAACAAGCTTTTATATTCATTAACCTCGTGGCTAATAACCAATAGTACTTTATCATTTCCTTTTACATATTTAATCAGAAATTGATTTAGATTTTTTTTCTTCTCTAAATCTAAATCAGCAAACGGTTCATCAAGTATGATTACAGGTTTATTTAACAGTACTGCTAGAAAGATTGCTACTGACTTTTTCTCTCCGCCGGAAGCACTTTTAACAAAATTACTACCTATTTTTTCTATTTCCAACAATTCATATAACTCCCGGTCGAAGTAATAATCTTTGGTGATTTTTTTAAAAAACTCTAATAATTCTCTGATTCTTATATTAGGAAAAATATTAAAATCTTGATATTGGACAGCAGCTTCCAATAATAATGTTTGATTATCTGAAAGATGCATTGTACCAGAATCCTGTTTTAATTCCCCATCAATAATTCGAACTAATGTTGTTTTTCCAGAACCATTTTTCCCCAACAACAGATGGCACTTTTTGCTTTCTAAAACTAAGTTGATTCCCTGTAAAATTTGATTTCCATTAAATTCTTTCTTAATTTTGTCGATAATCAATTTCAATTTGACTCTCATACCTTTCTATAATTTATTCAACAGAAAAAGCAAAAATAGGTAACCGAGAATCGTTAAAACTCTTTAAAATTTCTACTTGATATTCAACTAGTGTAATTCCAGCAAAAATAGTCCCTTTCAGTTCTAATTCAGTTGCTTTTAAACTAAGTTGATGTCCCAGTAGTCCGCTTATAGCATTCATATATCGATAATTACCTAAATTGTTTTCTCTCGGAATATTATTAACTTTCCATTCAAAAAAGAACACCCCACTAGCATCATGCATTTCTGTTTGTAAATAAAGAGTTTCCCTTGAAATAGATTCTTTATCCAATTTAGTTTTTAATACCCAATTCTCATCTTCCCTGTAATATACTCCTTGAAAATTTCGATTAATTAATTCGTTATTGTCAATAAAACAAATTTCTACATAATTTTCTATCTGCAAACCTTTGATGATAGTCTCACCGTGGTTAACTATTTTTTCTAGTAAATCTAGATTTAAGTGATTAATATCTTTACTGAAGTATCTAAAAGATTCTCTTTTTTCTATAACATCCAAAATTGTTTTCGTTTTTAAATCTAGCTTTATTTTTGATATATCAATATTGTTAGCTAGAAAATTAATGGAATTTAGATTTCTACTTCTTTCTACAAACTCCTTATACACTTAGTTCACCTCAATGATAAAATTGACTACTTCATTCGATTTTTTTATTCCTAATAAGTTTAATATTTCCCGTTCGTTGAATTGGGTGATCATTCTAAAGTTTAATTCGAAATATTTTCTTATAGAAAACAACTGTGAAAGCATGACTCCAGTGTTTAAATTTGCTATTTTAAAACTAAAATTCTCGTATTTTTGTGATATTAAATCAGTATCATTTGCAATAATAAAGTATCCCCTAACATCATTTTTTTTATCTTGCATTATTATATTTTTGTAAAAATTAGATATATCCTCATCAGAAACATCCCTAACTTGATAGTATTGATTATCAAAATTATTGTAGAAATAAATTCCCAAACCATCAAATGAGTTTACTTCTAAATTTATATAAAATAGAAGATTAGAATTTATATTTCCTCCACTTGGAGTATAACGTTTAAATTTTAATTTGTGATTTTTGTAAGCCATTGTGTATTTGAAAATACCATCAACATTTTTGGGGACAGAATTAGTACTATCTAATTTTTTCCATAAAAAAGATACTTGATTAAATATTCCTAATTTTAAATTTTTTTCTTTGAAATGAGTCAAATGGCTTGTCTTGTTAACATATTTGCTTGCTGGAAACTGGACTGCAACCTCATAATCATAGAGTGTCAACTCCTGTGATGAAGAAGTTCTTGTTCTCTTATCAATGACTTGATAATCTAGCATTCCACCAACATTTCGGTAATAGCCTTCTGTTAACAGATTATTCGATAGTTTCCCTATTTCTCTTAATAATAAAATTGATATATAATCACTCAGAATATCTTCCTTAACATAGTTCTCAATCGAATTTCTTTCTGTTTTTATAAGATGATGTAAATAATTTGTAGTTGTTATTGCTTTTTTTGAAAATATAGGTCCTATCTGCCCAGAAACTCTATCAACGTACAATACATCTAATTTATCCGAAAGTTTACTCACTACGTTATCATTGAAATCTCTATCGGAAATGTAGACTATTAATTTTTTCAATTTTGGTGTTTTGACTTCTATATACTCATCTATAAACAATCTTTCAGCATTCAATCCGTACTTCGATAATTTTTTTTGAATTTTATAGGTAAGCGCTTCTTCATCACATATTATGTAAACTATACTATCTTTCAAAATTTGATAAATATCTTCTAGATTTGTATGATTCTTAAACTTAGTCATTTGTCTTATAAAAAATCTATCTTGATTAGTTAATTCTTTATTGTCATAGGCTTGAACAAGACAACCTTTCATAAACAAAATTTCAAGTAACTTATCAATATCTTCTTTAGCAAAATCGGATTTCTCATATATCTCTTCCAAAGTAATTCCTTGCTCTAATAATGGAAATAAACTGTATACTAATTTTGCTGCTAGCGTACCATTTAATTTAAAAGGACCATCTGACGGTCCATAAATTGTTACACCTTGATGATAGATAGTATGGATATTAGGAATTAACTTTGGCTGTTTTGGAAACTGGACCATTGGATCATTTATTAATAGCGACACAATCTAACACCTCATTTAATTGATTTATCATTTCATCACTACTATAATCATGGAAATCACATTGTTTACACTTTGTGTAGCCTAGTATTTGTTTATTTTTAAAAGTATAATAATCAAAGGAATAGATTGAAATTTGTCCTACAAATCCCGTTTCTTTAAATGCACTAATAAAACTCTGTGCAAAAATTGAAAATTCCACTTCTAAAACATTATCTACTAAGCTGTAGTCTTTTTTCATAAATAATTTCTCATACATTATAGAGTTGAAATAATACTCCTTTAACCTTGCAATGGAGCATTCGATACATATTTCACCCTTCTGATATTCTGGTTTATGAACACCAGGGATAATTACTGTATCTACATCAAAAAATATTGGAATTACATTGCAGTTAATCACCTTTACTGCACTTAGAAATTCCTCAATGTATAAACCATCATATACTAGAAATAAAATAGACTCTTTCGAAAGATCGGAAATTTCAAAATAATTAACCGATCTAACTTGGAAATTTTTCTTGCGAAACTGTTGGCGCAAAGAAGATTTTGCAGTACCAATCCCCGACAAAAAATAATTCATTCATACTTCTCCTCTCAAATTTTAAAATTTTGATATTAAGAAAACGGCAATGGTAAAGGATTAATTAAATTCTCACTAAAATATCCATAAATCTCTTTCGCAAAAGTTTTTACTCTCTTACTGTCGTGAAAACGAGCTGAATGGACAAATGATATTGGCTGTAAAGATGGAATTGTAACTTTTACTGCTTTTAATCGATTTTCTTCACATTCTCGGTTCGTTAAATTTGTCACATACACTTTGTGCCCTAAACTTTCCAATTTCTTGATAAGATACCTTAATTCTTCTCCATACGAGGAAAATTGAATTTCATTAGTAGGAATGCTACCTTTTGAAGAATTATTAAGAAATTCAAATGCGTATGCTTTTGAGGGATGCGCCATATATAGAGCACCTTCATCCACGTGATAAAAACTCATTGGATCTTGCTTCAATAAATTAGACTGTTTTTTGATTCCGTTTGCAAGGCTATAAATTACCGAAATGAGTTCTTTCTTCAATTTACTTATAGCCTTTTTTGGACAAGTATTTGAAGAAAACATAACAACATTTCTAATTGATTCAGAGAAGTGAGTTTCTGCCCTAAGACAAAAAGTATAAACTCCGTTAATGGTCGATGCATCGTATAGAGTAGTTTTTCCTAAAAAAGGGCTACTGAAAATTTCTAAGTCCTCACTACACTCTTGTTTATCTATTTTTTTTAAAGGTCTTTTTAGTAACCAAAAGAGTGCAATTCCATCCCTTTCAATAACTTCATAAATCCCATTAATAACTGCCCGGGTATAATCTTGATGGATTGCACATCCGGTAGAAATTGGGTGAATTAATCCTTCCCCATTGTAATTGAAATGAGTATACAAATTTATATAAACTTGTGGAATATAGCATCTTGATTGATCTGTTAAATTATAAGATTCACTCCATCTTAAATATTTCTTCTCAATTCCATTGCTGCTTGTCTCACTTTGATTTATTTTTGGAAAATCAGAAAGCGGCACAGCTAAATCTCCAAGTTCTTCTTGTGATGCAATTACCTGTTGACTAACAGGTATGCTATTTGCTAATCGTTCATAAGCTTCCATTGTAGCTAAAAACATCGAATCTTCAACAGAGTCCCCTGTACCCGCACCTGTCAATTTAGATAAATGATTCTCTATTTTTTTACCCAGGTTTAAAGTGTAGTAGTGATTGATATCTGAAATATGAACAATGCCAATGTTTGTTTCTTGCAATCCCCTAGGAGGAAATACGCTACGACTTCCGATTATACAATTATTATATATCTCCATAATATCCCTCTTTTTCTATTAATCATCAAAACTTTAATAATGGCCAACACATGTTAACTTGTCTAAACCAATATTGATTGTTTAATTTTCTTTACAATAACCATTTCATCCATTAAGGTATATCCCAATTTATTAAGTGTCATATGTAAGAATTTTATACAAATACTTTCGTTTACATATTTTTCTTCCAACATACTCAATGGTTTTAATACTGTGCTCAGATCATGACTTTGATTTTTTTCGTCGTTTTTAGAAAAGTTAATTTGAGTATTTAAATCCTCCCTGTTAAAACGGTTAACTGTTTTAGTCCAATAATTTACATAGATATCAATAAATTCGTTATTTAGACAATTGAAAATCTGTAAAATAATTTTTGATAATGGTAATACAAAAGTAGAGGAATCAATATCTTTATTATCAATAATAAATCTTGATAGTTCTATTGAAAATTCCTCATATATACCCAATGACGAACCAAATAAATTATATTCCGGGTCATAGATTTTTTTTAATACTCTTTGTTCCTCAAACAGTTTATAAATCATTTTTTCAATCTTGCTTTGAAAGCTAGATTGAATCCTAAACCTAAAATGAAAACCAATTGGATCAATATATTGAATAAAGAAAAATTTTACATCAGGATATTCTTTAAGGATATTACTCACTTTATCTAAAAAGTAATTTCGATCCTTTGTATAAATATGATAACTGCTCCACATTGTGACTACTCCTCTATTTTCAATACCGCATATTCAACTACTTTTTGTTCCAAGCTCTCGTTAAAATTTGGCTTGATTTCTTCAATAATAACTTCTTTTTCCTCTTTTAAGATTCGTTTTAACACTTTAATTGATTCAGAAGAATACAATGATATCCATATAGGCTTACTTTTTTTGAAACTATAATTGTTTTTTCTAAGGAAAAATTCCATCGGTAGATTATTCTCTGTAAAATACGATGATATAGCCATGAAAAAATCCCAATTACTCATATCAGTTGATTGAATAGCATCTTGAACAATAAGATTATATTGTTTTCGATTGTTTAATTTTCCTGAATTTTTCATGTCAATATTCCATGGATGAATGAGATTTAAGAGCACACCTTTAGAGCCATAAAAAAGGTGAAATGGTATGGTGCCTAAATATAGTAAATGGATAAATTCATCCTTATACACAAACCTAATTTGATTATCAACAGATACGTGCAAATGTATATCTAAAAAATCTTCTGGCCACTTCATTTTTTTATGGAATGATTTCCCACTGTCGACATGATTTGAAATTTCTTCATCCATAACGACTTCATAGATAGGAAAATCTTCATAAAATAATTTATTGTAATACTTTTTCAAATTATCATTAATACACTTATCAAATATTTCAGCATTTCGATGAAAAACAGCTCCACTTCCAGCATTAATGTTATTTATTACTATATTTCCATTAACATCACTTTGATAAAAGATTAATGCGCTCTTTCTCATTTGTGGCTTAATTGTTACTGTATTTTTTATCGTTAAATTACGTTCGAACATATATTTCTCTTTAATATCAGTAACAACTGCTAATAACGATTGATTTTGATACTTCTCCTTATTTTCTAAAATTAAATTATATATATAATAAAAATTTTTATTTTGAACAACACAATCATCGAAAATCTCCTTCATTCTTTCCGAGCTAATCGTTGGGACTGAAAATTGATTTTTCTCAACATCATTATGATAATACAGAGGTAATTCCAAAAACTTTTCACATAAACTAACGCCAAAATAGTTTGAATCATGTCTCGATAAGTATTTCAAAACTTTATTAGAAATTTGTTCATACTGAATATCATTTATACAATTTGGAAATAAAAGTTCAACCATTTGAATTCCAAAGATACTCACAATGATATCTTTAAACTTTTGGTCATCGTTTATATATAAACTATAATCAGGAACGATTACCCCATTATTTACAAGTACCTCATAGGTAAAATTGTTTTCTTCTTGAAGAACATTTTTTATATTATTAGGAGTTTTACAATTTTCAATGCACTTTAATATGTTCACAACTTCCTTATTGTGTAATATGTCATCTTGTTTTAATACCCAATCTACTCCATTTAGCAAAAAATTCTTTTCATAATATATACCTTCTGCATTGTTAATTTTCTTAAAGACTGGGTTAATTTTTATTCTTAAAAGATTCATTACCTCAACATCATTCATCGCTGCAGTCAATATTAAATACTTCACAACATTATTTAACTGTAAAGTTTCTTCACTATCCTTTTTATGCAAGCTATAGTAGGTTGTTTTTCCAAAATAACTTAATGGGCTGGTCTTTACAGTTGCGCGTTGTACATATCCATATCGAGCTCTATTAAAAGAATCTTTTTGAATCTTCAAATCTACTAGACTTTTATAGGCTTTAGGAGTTGTAACTTTTAGAGCCTTTTTAAATCTTTCTTCCGTATAAAATGCTTCATAATAGTTTTTTTCTTTATTTTGAAACACGTTATTCATCTTTTGTTTTAAACTAGTTAATTCAATTATCAATAAGTTATATTTAGAAATTACCTCGTTAATTATTTTATCTGCACTATCATCCACAGATTCTTTTACATCTAACTTACGTTTTATTCTTCTCTTCACAGATTGATATATTCTTAGTAACTCTACTTCTTGTGTATCGTAATATTTTTTAGTTTTCTTATTTAGTTCCGTCAATAATATTTCTTGAATATTTTGTAATTCTTGTTTTTTCACTAAATATTCTTTTACAAAAAATAAATCCTTATCCTTTAAACGATTCAAAAGAGAAGGTGTAAATAAGGCTTCCCTCTTCATACATAATAATTCATTCAAAAAGACCACCCCCTTGTTTGCATAAAGTATACATTTAAAACCATAATCACGAACATGAATAATACAATTACATAGAATGCTAACCCATATGCCAGTTTTATGATGTCTCTATATCCTTTGAGAATACTTTGCTTTTTCTTCGAGAAAATAAATTGCTTGGTATAATTAATCGCCTCAGTCCGAAAGTTTGATTTTCCTATCAAAGAAAATATCCCTAAATAAAAATCCGTAGGAAAAAAAATATTGTAGTTAAATATACTCATTATTAATTGCAAGTTTAGACAGATAATAAACTCTGGTTGTTGAAAGATTAAAGCTAATGAACTATATAAAATAATTAAAATCAAATCTGCAATATTTCCTGCAAAAGCTACATTTGCTCTTTTTAGGTCATTTCCAGTCGGAACAATTTTCACATAAAAAATTGGGATAAAGTAATACTTTAATTTGAACGCTATTGAAAAAATTTCTATTCCCTGCATTCTTGAAATGACAACATGTAACATTTCATGAATAAACAAAATACCACCCAAAAAAACTAGCATCGCTATCCCATATTCCTTAAAATTAAGAAGTTCAAAATCTAAATAACCTATACCATCAAATGATTGAATCAAAAGTGTTATTGCAATTGGTAATAGTCCTAAAAAGAATATTAGCTGATTAATCAGTATAAACTTTGGACTTATGTTACTATTAGTTATAAAAATTTTATTTACCCAATGTTCTTCTTTTAATTCAGTATCATCATAGAATCCAATCTTATTTAATTCTTCTATCTTTTCTTTCTTTAAGGTTGCTTCAATGTCTCCCTTATATGTTAGGTAGTACCCTTTACAATTTTTCCTATCGAATAAAAAATATTTATTTTCATTTAAAAATTCTATCGAAAAGTTCGGATTTTTTTTCATAAAATAGCCTTTCCTTCCATAAGAAAATATTACTATTATTAAGAATTTTCCATCATGTTATATAATTCATTTAATGCATCAATAAAATTCTTACAATTTTCTACAACTTTATATAAATATTACTTTTTTTACAATATATCACATTTATCTAGGTTTGACAATACGAACCTTAATTCTTTAATGTACTTTTGAAGGCTTTTAAAGGATTTTCACGAATTTTACCCATAGTGGGAATTCAAGGAGATAAGGCACGGGTTATTTCCAAAATCAATGAACGAGGAGGAATTGTTGATGATAAGCGAAAAATGTTCCAAATGTGGGGCAACTGAGTTTACAGAAGCTACAGATTATATGCCAGTAAAACCAAGTAAAATGTCGATGAAAGGTTCAAATAAAATCTATAAGTTTTGCTTAAAATGTGGAGAAGTTGATTCTATTCGCATTGAAAACGTGAGTATTTTTAAAAAATAGACTCTATTCGATAATCGGTTCTGGTGCAAAAACTTAATGGTCAATGGATGTATCTATATCGTGCAGTGGACTCCGAAGGAAACACTATTGATTTTCACCTTGGCAAAAATAGGAATACCCAATTTTATATTGCAGGGGCGATCGGCGGCTCCCTGCTGTCTGCCCTTTCATAAATGCACAAGAAGAACCCTGGGGACATCCACAGGGTTCTTCGTTTGAGGCAATGAAAAACGAGCTTGCTGATCAGCAAGCTCGTTGAGTATGTCGTATTTGCCACCAACAGTATGTATTGGTGGAGACGGTGGGAGTCGAACCCACGTCCAAAGATAACGGCACTTAAGCTTCTACGAGCGTAGTCGATATATTCGCGGTTCGCTAACTTCTCTGCCTATCGACAGGCGTTAAAGCAGCTAGTCTGATTGTTCTCTTCCTTCATCCTCAGACGGCGGAATCCGGCGTAACCCGCTTAATTTGAGTCCGCTACCCTACCACACGGGTGATGGAGGGGCGAACCTTTAGACTGCTATTAGGCAGCTAAAGCGTAATTGTTTTGTTTGCCAGTTATTGGCTTTGACGTTTTAACGAGGCCGATCCCCTCGACTCGCAACTTAAGCTCGAACTATCCCTGTCGAATCCGTAACGTCCCCTTTATTAAGAGAGTGAACGGATGCTTCAGGCTGTTGTCAGCCAGAGCCAGTTACATTTTCTATTATAACATACTCAATGAGAATATCAAGGGACAGCGCTAAGTTTAGAATCCTTTTTGCCGGTCTCTAAAGGCGCGTTCAATGTCCCGCTTCGCTTCTTTCCTCTTTAGGTCTTCCCGCTTGTCGAATTTCTTTTTCCCTTTTCCAAGTCCGATTAACAACTTAGCATAACCGTCTTTTAAATACAATTTCAGCGGAACAATCGAATAGCCGGCTTCTTTCGTTTCACCGATCAGCTTATCGATTTGTTTGCGGTGCAAAAGCAGCTTTCTCGTCCGCAGCGGATCATGGTTGAAGCGGTTGCCTTGTTCATACGGGCTGATATGCATGTTATATACAAATACTTCCCCGTTATGAACGCGGGCAAACGCATCTTTTAAATTGACGCGGCCGTTGCGGATCGATTTGATTTCCGTTCCTTGCAGCACGATCCCGGCTTCATAGGTTTCTTCGATAAAATAATCATGACGCGCTTTTTTATTTTGCGCGATAACTTTTCCTTCTCCCTTTGGCATCTGTTTCACCTTCCGTTTGTAAGTTGGGGCGGCAAGCGGCAGCCGCAACTGCCGCTTGAAGGTCAGCGTTTATTCTTCCGCTTTTTCTTCATTTTCTTCGGCACACCCTCATAATACTTGCCCCTTTTTTTCTTTTTGCGTGGAGGCTGATTGCTCCATTCTTCCGCCGCTCCCCCTTGACTTTTCTCTTGTGAAGCACGGCTTTTAGGGCGTTCTGATTGGAGTCTCAGCACTTTCTTCTGTTCTTTCTCGGGCCGCTTTCTATTATTTTTCATGCCGACGATTTCAAAGTCAATCGATTGCTCTTCTTTATTGACATTGGTGACACGAACAGTTATCTCGTCCCCGATGCGGAACACATTCCCAGTACGCTCTCCGATCATGGCAAAATGACGCTCGTCATACCGGTAATAATCATCGGTCATATAGGAGACATGCACGAGCCCTTCAATCGTATTCGGCAATTCCACGAACATCCCGAAATTCGTCACAGAGCTGATAATCCCGTCAAACTCTTCACCGATTTTATCCAGCATAAACTCTGCCTTTTTCAGCTCGTCCGTGTCGCGCTCGGCATCAACTGCCCGGCGCTCCATGCTGGATGTATGATCCGCAATTTCCGGCAGACGGGCATCCCATTTTGCTTGTGTAGCCGGATCAATCTGACCGTTGATTAAATAGGTGCGAATTAATCTGTGGACAATCAAATCGGGATAGCGGCGAATCGGCGATGTAAAATGCGTATAGAAATCGGTGGACAAACCGAAGTGGCCGAGACTTTCCGGTGCGTATTTCGCTTGCTGCATGGAACGCAGCATCACGGTAGAAATGACGACCTCTTCCGGCTTGCCTTCAATCGCTTCAATAACTTCTTGCAGCGCGCGCGGATGGACAGAGTTGGCTGTTCCTTTGACCATAAGCCCAAAATTAGTAATAAACTCAAAGAATCGCTGCAGCTTATCTTCTTTCGGGTCTTCATGTATGCGGTATAAGAACGGAACATCCATCCAGTGGAAATGTTCAGCGACCGTTTCATTGGCCACCAGCATAAACTCTTCAATCAGACGCTCGGCAACAGAACGCTCGCGCAGCACAACGTCTGTTGGCTTTCCGGTTTCATCAACCAGCACTTTCGACTCTTTGAAATCAAAATCGATGGCTCCGCGCTTTTTGCGCTTTTCTCTAAGTATAGCCGCCAGTTCCTCCATTTGTTCAAATAAAGGCACGAGCGCTGCATATTTTTGGCGCAGCTCTTCATCTTTGTCGACGAGAATGCCGTTGACATCACTGTATGTCATTCGCTCCGTTGTCCGAATCACACTTTGGAAAATTTCGTGATGAACGACCTCTCCTGCTTCGTTAATTTCCATTTCACACGATAAGGTCAAGCGGTCCACTTGCGGATTCAATGAACAAATCCCATTCGATAGGCGATGAGGGATCATCGGGATGACGCGATCAACCAAGTACACGCTCGTTCCCCGCTCATACGCTTCGCGGTCGATCGGCGAACCTTCAGTGACATAGTGGCTGACGTCAGCAATATGAACCCCCAGTTTATAGTGGCCGTTGTCCAATCTTTTGACTGTTACGGCATCATCGAGATCCTTTGCATCCGCGCCATCAATCGTCACGATGGTTTCACCCCGCAAGTCGCGGCGGTTTTCCGTATCCTTCTCGTTAATCGTGTCCGGAACGGCATTAGCCTGCTCCATTACTTCCTCTGGAAACTCTTGCGGCAAACCATGCTTATAAATAATCGAAATGATATCGACGCCCGGATCATTTTTGTGGCCGAGAATTTGAATGATTTCTCCCTCGGCATTTTTGCGGCCATCTGGATAGGAAGTGATTTTCACTACAACTTTATGACCTTCCACTGCTCCATGCACCGCTTCCTTCGGGATAAAAATGTCGCTGGCAAATTTTTTATCATCTGGAATGACAAAACCAAAATGCTTGCTGTCCGTATACGTGCCGACAATTTCGCTTTTTCCCCGTTCCAGAATTCGGACTACCGTTCCTTCTCGCCGTGATCCTCTTGTTTCCGAAGTGACACGCACTAAAGCGATGTCGCCATTTAACGCCCCGTTCGTCTCGTGCGGCGGGATAAAGATATCATCCATCCCCGCTTCCTCCGGCATTAAAAAGGCGAAGCCCTTTGCATGACCGGAGATCTTGCCGCGAACGAGATTCATTTTCTCGGGCAATCCGTAGCGATTTACTCGCGTGCGCACAACCAACCCCTTCTCTTCCATATGAACAAGCGCTTTGACGAATGTCTTAAAATCCGCTGAATCTTCCACTCCAAGAGCTTCTTCCAGCTCTTTCACTGTCAGCGGTTTGTAAGATTCTTCTTTCATGTACGTCAGCAGCCGCTCGACATATTCTTGCATTTGCTCTTCCATGTGCTCTCCTCCAATCGTCCTTTATCCCGCATATAAGATGCTGTGTGACTCCCGCTTCAAGATGAAGCAAGAAACCCAAAGTAAAGCATCTAAATGCCCGGTTCGTTCTGTCCTGCGCAATGCAGGTGCAAAGGCGCTGCAGCAAGACGCTGAGATGTTCACCTTTGTTCTTGTTTGCAAAAGCGGAGAAATAATTTTCCCGCGGTTTAAAAAACTTCTTTATACCGTCCAGTCCAGCCGCTCTAAAAATTGATAAACGTCTTCATGCAGTTGCTCTTTCTCTTTATCAAGTGTAATAACATGGCCGGATTCTTCATACCATTTGATCTCTTTCATCGTGGCTTCTATTTCGTCGTAAATGATATTGGCACTGTTCGGGTTAATGATTTGATCATGGCGGGCCTGTACGACAAATGTAGGCGCATAAATCATGTCGACATGCTCTCTGACATCCGCGATTAAACGCTGCAACGCTTTCAACGTAGTCATCGGCTTTTGCTTAAACTCTTCCATCTCTTTTTCAATTACCTCTGGCGACTTTCCTTCAAACTCTTTAAATTTGCGGGCATATTCCACCACATTCTCATACATAAGATCTTCGCTTTTGAAATACATCGGCGCACACATTGGGATAATTCCCTTCACGGGAGCGGTGGAGCCAAGCTTTAAAGAAAAGACGCCGCCTAAAGACAATCCAGCTACTGCGATTTCTTCATAGCCTAAATCCTTTAAATGCTGATAGCCGCCTTTCACATCTTCCCACCAGTCATCCGGACCTGTGGCCAGGAGTTCTTCCGGCGGCACCCCGTGTCCCTTGTAATGCGGCGCATGGGAAGTATAGCCTTTTTTCTCGAGAAAACGGCCGAGCATGCGAACATCTGATGAATTTCCTGTAAAGCCGTGCAGCAGCAAAACCGCCCGTTTGCCCGCTTCAAATGTAAATGGTTTTGGCAAGGTAGGTCTCATGATGAATAAACTCCTTTGCTATAGTATGGACCGTTCATAGAACTCTCATAATTATTTTACGAAATTATCCCTGCCGGAGCCAGCAGAAGGGGTTAGGAGGCTTACCATAGAAGAGCAAGAAAGCCCGGCTAAAGCAGCCGGGCTTTTTCATTACAGTCCAAAGTAGGACACAGCTATAGTTAAGCCAAAAAACAACACAGCCAAGACTACGGTGATCCGATGCAGCACCAAATCAATACCGCGCGCTTTTTGTTTGCCAAAAAGCTGCTCCGCTCCCCCGGAGATCGCTCCGGATAAACCGGCGCTCTTTCCAGACTGAAGCAGGACAACAATAATAAGAGCAATCGACACAACGACAAGTGCAATTGTCAATACTGTATGCATCACGCATCTACCTCCATCAGACGAACATACGAATAACCCTATCTTAACATAAAACACCTCAGATGAAAAACAAGAAAAAAACATAAAGTGGAAGAAAGAAAGAATTTTGACGAAGAACAGCCCGATCTGCTAGCGAAATCGGCTCTTGAGTCAAAAATATGGCTTGCTTGACAACTGAAGCCGGCGTTTGCCGAAAAGTATAATGGGATTGTCAGAAAAGGAGACCGGCGATAAAGTGAAACTACAAGCGGCAGAGCCTTCTTTAATCTCCCGTTCCGCTCTTGAAGAGAGAATTTGACAGGCAGAAAAAAACAGATCCCCAAAGCAATGGGGATCCGCCTGTTTCTCACTCTTTATTTTTTCAAGTTATAGAAGGTTTTGTTACCTAGGTATTGTGCCAGTTCTCCGAGCTGATCTTCAATGCGAAGAAGCTGATTGTATTTAGCAACGCGATCTGTGCGGGACGGCGCACCTGTTTTGATTTGGCCTGCGTTTGTCGCAACCGCGATGTCAGCGATCGTTGCGTCCTCTGTTTCACCGGAGCGGTGAGAGATAACCGCTGTATAGCCAGCGCGCTTCGCCATTTCAATCGCATCGAATGTTTCTGTCAATGTACCGATTTGGTTCACTTTAATTAAGATAGCGTTGCTGACGCCTTGCTCAATCCCTTGAGAAAGCTTATTCGTATTGGTTACGAATAGGTCATCGCCGACAAGCTGAACCTTGTCGCCAATACGCTCTGTCAGCATCTTATGTCCTTCCCAATCGTTTTCATCCAAGCCGTCTTCAATGGAGATGATTGGATATTTAGAAACCATTTCTTCATACCAGTCAACCATTTCGGCGGATGTTTTCACAACGCCTTCCCCGCTTAGATGATATTTACCGTCTTCTTTATTATAGAATTCGGAGGAAGCCGCATCCATCGCAAGCTTCACTTGCTCACCAGGCTTGTAACCGGCTTTCTCAATCGCTTCAATGATCGTTTGTAGCGCTTCTTCATTAGACTTCAAGTTAGGCGCGAATCCGCCCTCGTCACCAACCGCTGTATTCAATCCTTTTTCCTTCAATACAGTTTTTAAGCTGTGGAAAATTTCTGACCCCATGCGGAGCGCTTCTTTGAAGCTGTCTGCTCCGACAGGCATGATCATAAACTCTTGAATATCAACGTTGTTATCAGCGTGCTCGCCGCCGTTTAGGATGTTCATCATCGGAACAGGCAGCTGCTTGGCATTCACGCCGCCAAGGTATTCATATAAATGAACGCCAAGATAATCGGCTGCAGCATGTGCGACCGCCATGGAAACGCCCAGGATGGCATTGGCACCTAATTTTCCTTTGTTATCTGTTCCATCAAGCTCGATCATCGCACGGTCGATGCCAATTTGATCCAGCACTTCAAAGCTGCCGACAAGCTCTGGAGCAATAACATCATTAACGTTTTCCACCGCTTTTAGCACACCTTTGCCAAGATAGCGTTCCTTGTCGCCATCGCGAAGTTCCACTGCTTCGTATTCGCCAGTGGAAGCGCCGGATGGGACAAGCGCGCGTCCAAATGCGCCAGATTGCGTGTACACTTCTACTTCAACCGTAGGATTTCCGCGTGAATCTAAAACTTCACGTGCGTAAATATCAGTAATTACGGGCATGACAATCTCTCCTTTTTCATTCATTTTATTTAGTAATCAACGATTTTCCAGTCATTTCTGACGGTTGTTCTATTTGCAGTAAATCGAGCATCGTTGGCGATAAATCTCCTAGAATTCCGCCCTCGCGCAAGGTAATTCCCGGTTTGGTCACGATGACCGGAACGGGGTTTGTCGTGTGAGCCGTCATCGGGTTTCCTTCAAGCGTTACGACTTCATCAGCATTGCCATGGTCAGCTGTAATGATCGCCGCCCCACCCTTCGAAAGAATTAAATCTACAACTCGTCCCAAGCAGTCATCCACCGCTTCGATCGCCTGAATGGTCGGCTGCAACATCCCTGAATGTCCAACCATATCCGGATTGGCAAAATTTAAGATGATGGCATCCTGCCGGTCATTGTGAATCTCATCAAGCAACGCGTCCGTTACTTCATAAGCGCTCATTTCCGGCTTTAAATCGTAAGTAGCCACTTTAGGCGAGTCAATTAAAATCCGTTTTTCTCCCGGAAATTCTTCTTCCCGGCCTCCGCTCATAAAAAAGGTCACATGCGGATATTTTTCGGTTTCGGCAATGCGAAGCTGTTTTAATCCGTGCTTGGACAAAACTTCGCCGATTGTATTGCGCAAGTTAATATTTTCGAACGCAACAACGCCATTGACCGTTTCGCTGTACGGCGTCATGCAGACGAAATACAGATTTTGCGGCACATCGCCGCGGTCGAATCCTTCAAATTCCTGATTCGTAAACACATTGGACAGCTGAATCGCGCGATCAGGGCGGAAGTTGAAGAAAATCACAGCGTCATTATCGCAAACCTTGGCCACCGGCTTACCTGCTTCATCCGTTATGACAGCTGGAACCACGAATTCGTCGGTTACTCCGTTCGTGTAAGACTCTTCCACGACCTGCAGCGGGTCTTTAAACACAGGAGCCTCGCTGTAAGCAATGGCCTTGTAGACTTTTTCTACTCGATCCCAGCGCTTGTCGCGATCCATCGCATAATAGCGCCCAGAGATGGTGGCAATTTGTCCAACACCGTATTCTTTGATCTTCTCAAGGGTAGCTTCAATATAGCCTTTGGCTGTTTGCGGACCGACATCCCGGCCATCCAAGAAGCCGTGAATATAAACCTTCCGCAGCCCTTCCTGCGCCGCCAGCTTTAACAGCGCAAACAGATGGTCAATATGGCTATGCACGCCCCCATCTGAAAGTAAGCCAAATAAGTGAAGCGCGGATCCGTGTGCTTTGGCATGCTGAATCGCCTGAAGAAATTTCTCGTTTCGGAAAAACTCTCCCTCACGGATCGCAATATTAATTCTTGTTAAGCTTTGGTAAACAATTCGGCCGGCGCCAATATTTAAATGGCCCACTTCCGAATTGCCCATTTGCCCTTCGGGAAGCCCGACCGCTTCGCCGCTTGCCGTGAGGGTTGTATGCGGATATTGTTCCCAATAGCGGTCAAAGTTCGGCTTCTTGGCTTGAGCAACGGCATTCCCTTTAGTTTCCGGGCGGCAGCCGAAGCCGTCCAGAATAATTAACGCAACTGGCGCTTTACCCATGACGAACCGCCTCCAGCAGTTGCAGGAAGGACGCCGGTTCTAGGCTGGCGCCGCCGACAAGCGCTCCATCGATATCCGGCTGCGCCATGTACTCGCTGATATTGGCTGGTTTTACACTGCCGCCGTATTGGATGCGCATGCTGTCAGCCGCTTTGGCAGAAAACTGTTCTGCGACCGTCTGGCGAATATGTGCACAAACTTCATTGGCATCAGATGAAGTTGAAGACTTCCCAGTGCCAATCGCCCAAATTGGTTCATAGGCGATTACGGCTTGACTGGCCTGCTCTTCTGTTAAGCCTTCCAGCGCTTTCTTCACTTGGCGGCCGACAAAAGCATTGGTTTCGCCCTTCTCGCGCTGCTCGAGCGTTTCACCGCAGCATACAATTGGGGTCAGTCCGTGCTTAAACGCCGCATGGACTTTTTGATTCACGGATTCATCCGTTTCATTGAACATTTCACGGCGCTCCGAGTGGCCGATGATCACATAATCAACCCCGATGTCTTCAAGAGCTTTCGGGCTGATCTCTCCAGTAAAGGCACCGCTCTCTTCAAAGTGCATCGTTTGCGCCCCGATCTTTACATCGGATCCTTCAACGGTTTTGACAAGCTGCTGCAAAAACAGAGCAGGTGAACAAATGACACTGTCAACCACACTCGCATCCGGGACTAAGCCTTTCACTTCTTCGGCAAAGCTTTTCGCCTCAGATAATGTTTTATGCATTTTCCAGTTGCCTGCGATTATAGGTTTACGCATGTTCCTCATCCTTTCAAATAGGCTTATTCCTAAGGAAGCGTACGAGCCGCTGTTACTTATCGTTTAACGCGACTACACCCGGCAGCTGCTTTCCTTCCATAAATTCCAGGGAAGCGCCGCCTCCTGTTGAAATATGGCTCATTTGTTCAGCTAGTTGAAACTTTTCAACTGCTGCAGCTGAATCGCCTCCGCCGATCACAGAGTATGTATGTTCTGCCTCTGCCAATGCTTCGGCGACTGCTTTCGTTCCATTAGCGAACTTATCCATTTCAAAGACTCCCATAGGTCCGTTCCAAATGACAAGCTTCGACTTTTGAATCGTTTCTTTATAGAGCTCGCTTGTTTTCGGTCCAATATCAAGCGCCATCCAATCCGCAGGAATCTCCTCGATGCCAACCTGCTTCGTCTCAGCTTCTTCCGAGAATTGATCCGCAGCGATGACATCCACCGGCATTAGGAAAGTGACGCCTTTGTCTTCAGCTTTTTTCATGAATTGCTTCGCTAAATCAATCTTGTCTTCTTCTAATAACGACTTTCCGATCTCATGCCCCTGAGCCTTAATAAAGGTATAGGCCAGACCGCCGCCGATAATCAAATGATCGACTTTATCCAGCAGATGATCAATCACGCCGATTTTGTCCTTCACCTTCGCTCCGCCAATAATGGCAGTAAACGGGCGCTCAGGCTGGGAAAGAGCCCGGCCTAAAACATCCAGCTCCTTCTCCATTAAGAAGCCGGCAACAGCTGGCAAGTGCTCGGCAATTCCCGCTGTTGACGCATGCGCCCGGTGCGCTGCTCCAAAGGCGTCATTGACGTAAACATCCGCCAGCGCGGCAAAGGAACGGGCAAGATCTGCATCGTTCTTCTCCTCTCCAGGGTAGAAGCGAACATTTTCAAGCAGCAGTAAATCACCGTTTTGCATTTGGCCAATTTCCGCTTCCACCGCTTCACCGTATGCTTCATCGACTTTCTTGACTTCTTTGCCGATCAGCTCGGATAAGCGGGCAGCGACAGGGGTTAAACGAAGCTCCTCTTTCACTTCGCCTTTCGGGCGGCCAAGGTGGCTGGCTAAAATGACTTTGGCTCCTTGCCCGGATAAATATTGAATGGTCGGCAGTGCTGCCCGGATGCGCGTATCATCCGTTACCTTTCCGTCCTTCATTGGGACGTTAAAGTCGACGCGGCAAAAGACACGCTTTCCTTTCACATCCACATCCTTAACCGTCTTCTTATTCATTCAGAAGCCCCCCTCGTAAAATTGAAAACTGATCGTTCAAACGATTCCTTCCGCCTGCTTCATACGAGCGGGCAGCCAGAGCAACAACCGGTTCTCATGGCTTTGGCGCCCCGCTTGCCGCCCGGCAGATCCCGGCTCATCCTCTGCAGGCGGATGGCTCATTTTTGGTGATCATGACAAAGGGGAGGGGAATGTCTCCCGCTCCCCTTTCATCCCATCTACATTATAGATGGTGGGTTACTATTTTTCCAACAAAGACGCTAAAAAGTCACACATAATTTCAAAGTTGGCGCCCGCTTCCCATTACAGGCCTTGCTTAGCGATATAATCGACTAAGTCTACCACGCGGTGTGAATAGCCGGACTCATTGTCATACCAAGAAAGAACCTTCACCATATTGCCTTCAATGACCATAGTGGACAAAGCATCGATAGTGGAAGAAACGGAGCTTCCATTGTAATCGCGTGAAACAAGCGGCTCTTCTGAATAAGCAAGGATGCCTTTCAATTCGCCTTCAGCTGCTGCTTTCAATACTTCATTGATTTGTTCCGCTGTTGTGTCTTTCTCAAGCTCTACCACTAAGTCAACGACGGATACGTTTGGTGTTGGCACGCGCATAGCCATTCCATTTAACTTTCCTTTCAATTCAGGAAGAACTAGAGACACCGCTTTGGCCGCTCCAGTTGTTGTCGGAATCATGGATTCAGCTGCTGCGCGGGCACGGCGGTAATCCTTATGAGGCAAATCAAGAATTTGCTGGTCATTTGTGTAAGAGTGAACGGTTGTCATCATGCCGCGCTTGATGCCAAACTCATCATTCAGCACTTTAGCAAATGGCGCCAAGCAGTTAGTTGTACAAGAAGCATTAGAGATAACATGATGCTTCTCAGCATCGTATTGATCGTGGTTGACGCCCATTACGATGGTAATGTCCTCTTCCTTCGCCGGTGCAGAAATCACAACTTTTTTCGCTCCTGCTTCCAAGTGCTTCGCAGCATCGGCGCGTTTTGTAAAGCGTCCGGTAGATTCTACCACTACTTCTACTCCTAATTCTTTCCACGGAAGGTTTGCCGGGTCGCGCTCAGCGATGACTTTCACTTTATGTCCGCCAACAACGATGTATTCGCCGTCTACTGTAACTTCTTCATTAAGTGTTCCATGAACAGAATCGTATTTTAAAAGATGTGCAAGCATATTGGCATCCGTTAAGTCATTAACAGCCACAATGTCTAAATTAGGATTGTTCAAAGCAGCGCGAAAAACTACTCGTCCAATACGTCCAAATCCGTTAATTCCAACCTTCACTGCCATAATCAAAATTCCTCCTTAAGTGTTTTCAGAATTTTATATAGTTAATAAGCAACGACGAAATAGCGTCGCTTATTAATTCACTTGTTCAAAGAGGGGTTCACTCCTCTTGTAATAGCCGCTTGGCTGCCGCTTCATCTGTAATCAGCACGGTCGCTTTCGGCGTTCCCTGCAAATAGGAGCGGATCGCTCTGCCTTTCGACGCTCCGCCAGCCACCGCTACCACGTCGCCAGCATCCGCAAGATCCTGCAGCTGCAAACCGATCGTATCCACTTTATGAATGACGCGGCCTTTCTCATCAAAGTAGTAGCCAAAAGCTTCCGAAACCGCCCGGGCTTTTCGAATCTTATCCATATCCTCAGCCGATGTATGCCGCCGCTTCGCCATCGTCATCGCTTCTCCAATTCCGTGAAGGATGATATTGGAACGCTTGATTAAATCCAGCACCTCTTTAATGGCCGGCTCCTGCAGCATCGTTTGATAAGCTTGCTGGCTTATTTGATCAGGGGCATAGAGCACTTTATGGACGCCGTCTGTGTTAAGCGCCATTTCAGCAACAATGGAGTTGGCTTGGTTCTGAACATCCGTTCCAATGCCGCCTCTTGCTGGAACAAAGATCAGCTCTTTGCCTTCCGCGAGATTGGGTGTCATCGCCCGCGCTGCTTCGCGCATCGTCGTTCCGCCTGTTACTGCGATGATATTCTTTGCGAGCAGACGGCTTTTTATACTTCGGGCACAGGCTGCGCCAAGCTCCTTCTTCACCCAAGCAGATTGATCGCTGTCTCCGTGAACAATTGCCACTTCCTCTAATCCGTATCGCTTCTTTAAGTTTTCTTCCATTGAGTGTATACCCTTGATTTCACTCATTACTCCTTGGAGATCCTCAAGAATCAATCCCCCATCTTCCGTCAGGCTCATTCCTTTCGTTTGAAAGGTGATTAAAGACTGTTCCTTTAAAAACTCCACTTCACTTCTTAATATTCGTTCTGTCAGCCCCACTGACTGCGCCAACATCCGTCTTCCGACTGGCTGCGCTAAGCGGATTGCTTGCAAAATTTCATAACGTTTTTGTAATACTTCCAGTAAATCCGGCAATAATTTCTTTTGAATATCAATTAATGTTCTCATAAGGTGCTCCTTCATTTCCATTAGGGACGTTATATGTCCCTTCAAAATACAAGTTCGTCCCACTTGATCCAAAAAAAATTACCCCCGCTTACACTTTTTATAGTAACAGGGAAAAAAATATAAATCAACGGATAAGTGTTAAGTCTTTGTAAAATCATGGATAATTATTTTAGTTTTTTCTTTAAAGCCGGATAGTCAATCCGCCCGTATTGAATGATTTCCCGCTTATATTCTACCACAGGAATCATCATCCCATACCGTTCTGTCCATTCTTCACATTCATCAATATTGCATTCGTGAACCGCCAAGTCCAGCTCTTCTTGAACGAGCTGCACAATCCCTTTCGCTTCCTCACATAAATGGCAGGATGGACGCGTATAGAAAAAAATCTCTTTCATGGTTGCCCTCACTTCTCAATCGTATCTTTTTCTTTTCGCAGAAGAAAGAATGGACAGCTGGCCGCGATATTTCGCTACTGTTCTTCGCGATGCATGAAACCCTTCCTCTTTCAGCTTATTGCAAATGTCCTGATCGGACAGCGGCTTCTTCTTATTCTCATTCTCGACCAGTTCAGCAATCCTCGCCTTGATCTGCTGAGCAGAAGCTGCCTCCTCCATTCCGCCGGAAAGACCCGCTGAAAAAAAGTATTTCAGTTCAAATGTTCCGTATGGCGTCTGCATATACTTTCCCCGCACAGCCCGGCTGACCGTCGATTCATGAACTTCCAGCTCTTCAGCCACTTCCTTCATCGTCAGCGGCTGCACATATTTCGGACCTCGAAAGAAAAAGTCTTTTTGCTTTTCTACAATTGTTAAACCGACACGCTGAATCGTTTTTTTCCTCTGCTCCAGGCTCTTCAGCAGCCAGGCGTAATCTTTCTCCTTCTCCTTCATAAACTGCTGTAGGTGCGGATCCTTGTGGAGAGCCAATTCATGAAAATATTCTTTTTGAAAAATAATTTTCGGCATATCCTCTTCCAGAAGATGCACCTCAACCGACTCCCCTTGCAGCGTCACAGTCATATCCGGCCGTACATACATGGCCTGATCATGATGAAAGCGCGCCCCCGGCTTCGGATTCATCTGCTGAATGAAATCGGACACCTCTTGAATCTCTTTCACATTCACATTGAGCTTCTTTGCAAGCGGGCGCCAGCTTTTGTCCGCAAACTCGATGAAATGCTCCTTAATAATGATTTGCGCAAGCTTAAGCGGCTCCGGCATCCGTCTCAGCTGAAGCAGCAGACAGTCCTGCAAGTCAAAGGCGCCGACTCCCGCCGGTTCTAAATCGCGGATCCAACCTAACACTTCCTTCGCTTCCCGCTCAGTACAGCGGCACATCGCCGCCGCTTCCTTCATTGTTATAGACATATAGCCATTTCCATCCATATTATATAATAAAAAATCCAATAACCGCTTTTTTTCGTCACTCATTGGAATATGCGCCAGCTGCATTCTTAAATAATCCGATAAAGTCTGAGACGTATCCGCTACCTGCTCCACCCAGTTCTTCTCATCCTTCATCAGGGATCCCCCTTTACGCAGCTTCATTTTCTTCTTTTTGTAAAGCGCTTTCATTTCTGGGTTCTCCAAATGAATAAACGGATTTTCCATCACCTTCGCTTCCAAAAACTCCGTCAATTCCTGGGTAGAGTACTGAAGTAACGCAATGGCCTGCTTCAGCTCTTGAGTCATCGCAAGCTTCATCGTCTGCTGCTGCCACAGACCCGGCTTTAACTGCATGTTCATATTCCTCCCCCCTTTTATTTATTATATAACAAGCGGAAAGGGTAAGCGTGAAAATTTAAAATAAATAGTTAAATAGACCTAAAAAAAAACAAATAAATAACATGTCCATCCTTTTTTTCAATGAGCATACAAATTTAACTTTCTGTGTGTTCAGTTTTTATATTTCTTAAATCCTCTATCGGTACATCAACTTCCGCAAGCCTTCCCATGATCGGTTTCATTTCCTTTTAATAAAACTTAACGGTTTCAGAAGAAAAACTCTTGAAGCGGCAATGTTTAAGAAATTCTATTGAAGCATTGAAATTAGAGATGCTTTATGAGAAGCTGACTTTCTTCTTTTCACAAGGATCCCTCCTTTACGATTCGTAAGGAGGCGCTGCGCGGCAGTATTTATACCGGTAAAAACCAAAAAAGCCCTTACGAATCATAACCCAAAATCGGCTATAAAACGTAAAGGCTACGCGCTTTTCATAGCGCCCTCGGCAGGAATCGAACCCACATTTTCAGAACCGGAATCTGACGTGCTATCCGTTGCACCACGAGGGCATTTTTTAAGTACACTACGATATTATAGCGGAACGTGCGCAAAAATGCAATGGCTTTTCTGATTTTTTGCCGGAGACAGCCTCTCCTGCGGTTTTTCACCGGTTTAGCAGGATTTCAAGTGGGTATAATAGAAAACTATGTAGAGATTGATGCTGCAGCAAACAAATCGTTTGACCTTCATTGACCATCACTGTATGATAACGATACATACGATTTTTTTCATTAAAAATCATTTTCATTTAAGGAGGAAGGAACATGAATTTAATCCCTACCGTTATTGAACAAACGAACCGCGGGGAACGTGCTTACGATATTTATTCCCGTTTATTAAAAGACCGCATTATTATGCTTGGAAGTGCTATTGACGACAATGTAGCCAACTCCATTGTTTCTCAGCTGCTGTTCTTGGAGGCCGAAAACCCTGAAAAGGATATCTCCATCTACATTAACAGCCCGGGCGGAAGCATTACGGCAGGAATGGCAATTTATGATACGATTCAATTCATCAAGCCGGACGTGCAGACGATCTGCATCGGCATGGCTGCCTCTATGGGCGCTTTTCTTCTAGCTGCCGGAACGAAAGGCAAGCGCTACGCCTTGCCGAACAGTGAGGTTATGATTCATCAGCCGCTTGGTGGCGCCCAAGGTCAGGCGACGGAAATCGAAATTGCCGCCAAGCGCATCTTGTTCTTGCGTGAGAAGCTGAACGAAATTCTGGCTGAGCGCACCGGACAGCCGCTTGAAGTCATTGCCAAAGATACAGACCGCGATAACTTTATGACCGCTAAGCGTGCGCTTGAGTATGGTTTAATCGACCATATCCTGACGCGCAATGAGCTGCCGGAAAAATAATCGTATTCAAAGAGTGATCCTGCTGATGGCGGGATCGCTTTTTTCATGTGCTCATACCGACAAAAGACCTGAATGACAAGAGATGCTCTCCGGTCATCCAGGTCTGTGTTATTAATAGCTGCCCTCTTCCTCTATAAAAGCCGTTAAGGCGTGCAGGGCTTCTTGTTCATCCCGTCCATCAGCAGAAATCGTAACGGGACAGCCGCGGCTAATCGCCAGACTCATGATCCCCATTATGCTTTTGGCGTTCACTTTTTTCCCTTCTTTTTCTAAATGAATAACAGAAGAGAAATGATTGGCCCGCTGTACGAACATGGCTGCTTGCCGGGCCTGCAGTCCCATCTTCAACTGGACTTCCGTTGTTTTTTCGACCATTTTTTCTCCTCTTTTCTCCGTTTCTTACTTGCTTGACAGCGTTTCGCTCGCCCGAAGCTTTTCGGCAATTTCATCAATTTTGCGCAGGCGATGATTAATGCCGGATTTGCTGATCTTCCCGCCCGAGACCATCTCGCCAAGCTCCTTTAGCGTGACATCCTGATGCGTGACCCGAAGCTCGGCAATTTCCCGCAGTTTATCAGGCAGCACCTGCAGACCGACCGTCGATTCTATATAGCGGATGTTCTCCACCTGGCGCAAAGCCGCGCCGATTGTTTTATTTAAGTTAGCGGTTTCACAGTTCACGAGCCGATTGACCGAGTTTCTCATATCCCGGAGGATGCGGACGTCTTCAAAACGGAGCAGCGCGCTGTGTGCACCGATGATAGTCAGAAACTCTGTAATCTTCTCTGCTTCTTTCAAATACGTGATAAATCCTTTTTTTCTTTCAAGGGTTTTGCTGTTTAAACCGAACGAGTTCATGAGATCGCTGAGCGCGTCATTATGTTCTTTATAAAGCGAAAAGATTTCTAAATGATAAGAGGAGGTTTCCGGGTTATTAACGGATCCCCCCGCCAGAAAGGCTCCCCGCAAATAAGCGCGGCGGCAGCATTTTTGAGCAATTAGCTCCGGTGAAATATTATGAACGAAAGAGAATCCCTTCTCGATGATATCCAAATCCTCTAAGATATCCCTTGCTTTTTCCTTTAGGCGAACGATGTAGACATTATTCTTTTTTAACCTCATCTTTTTGCGAACGAGCAGTTCTACTTCTATGTCATAGTTTTTCTTGATCAACACATAAATTCTTCTGGCGATCGCCGCATTTTCAGTCTGTATATTGACAACAAGCAAGCGGTTTGAAAATGAAAGTGATCCATTCATGCGAATCAGCGCAGACAGCTCTGCTTTAGCGCAGCAGCCTTCGCTTTCTAGCGCGGTCAGTTCTTTTTTGGTTTCAGAAGCAAACGACAATCGAGCCACCTCCCTATCTCTGAGATGCCCGTTCACGACAGCTAAGGGTTCATTGTTTCCGGAATCAGCTGGAATAGAATATCCGCTACTTTATTCGTATTGTGGCGGATCACACCGCCTTCACGGATCGCGATTTCATCTAAAATCGTGTGAAGGCCAAGCGACTTCAGCTCCTCCACATCATACACGACCGGTTTGGACTGCTCTTCCTTATATTTCTCTTGAATGTGGTCTGGAATCGAGTCTTTATTTACCAGGATGGTGTCCATAAAGGCGCAAGACATATGATCATATATCGCTCTCACATGGTCGCCGGCGGTAAAATCCAGCGTTTCACCCGCTTGTGTCATTAAGTTGCAAATATAGACCTTCTTCGCTTTAGCGCTGCACACTTCCTCTCCAATTCGCGGAACGAGCAAATTGGGCAGGATACTCGTGTATAGGCTGCCAGGACCGACGATAATCAAATCAGCTTCCTGAATAGCGCGAATCGTTTCCGGCAGCGGCTGGATATCGTCGGGCGTTAAAAAGACCCGTTTAATCTTCTTCCCGGAGTAAGGAATCTTAGATTCTCCCGATACGATCGTTCCATCTTCCATTTGCGCATGCAGAACTACACTTTGATTGGCCGCTGGCAGCACTTTTCCGCGCACGTTGAGCACGCGGCTCATTTCCTGAACCGCATGCCCAAAGTCGCCCGTAATCGATGTTAGGGCGGCAATCATCAAATTGCCGAGCGAATGGCCCGACAGCTCATTTTTTGTACTGAACCGGTGCTGGAACAGCTTCTCCACTAACGGCTCCACATCGGATAAAGCGGTTAGCACATTGCGGATATCCCCGGGCGGAGGGATGTTCAGCTCTTCGCGCAGACGCCCGGAGCTTCCTCCATCATCGGCTACAGTCACAACGGCCGTTAAATCGATGGGATGCTTCTTTAAGCCGCGAAGCAAAACAGACAGGCCTGTTCCCCCGCCGATAATGACGACTTTCTTTTGTGCATGTATTTTCATTTCGCTGATGCCTTTCTTTTTTTTATGTCGCGGTGGGTGATGCGCGTTTCATAATCCTTGGAGAAATGCTTGCCGATATATTCGGTCAAAGCGACAGAACGATGCTGTCCTCCGGTACAGCCGATCGCGATCACAAGCTGCGACTTGCCCTCCATTTTATAATGAGGAAGCATAAATGTCAGCAAATCCAGCACTTTTTCCAAGAACTTCTGCGTATCATTCCATTTTAACACATACGTGGCCACATCCCCATCAAGCCCGGTGCGCGGCCGCATATGATCAATATAATGCGGATTAGGCAAGAAGCGGACATCGAACACGAGATCTGCATCGATCGGCAGGCCATGCTTAAAGCCAAATGACATAACATTGACAGTGAAGATCGCTTTCTTATTGAGCGAAAACTCTGCTACGATCTTTTCTCGCAAATCCCGCGGCTTCAGCGCAGATGTATCGTAAATAAATTGCGCGCGACCTTTCACATCCTCCAAAAGCTCCCGTTCTTGACGAATGCCTTCTAGCGGCAGACCGTTAGGCGACAGCGGATGAGAGCGTCTTGTTTCCTTATAGCGGCGGACGAGCACCGAGTCCTCTGCGTCGAGAAACAGCACTTTAGGCGTCACGGAAGACATATCCGCTACCTCATCAAGCGATTTGATTAAATGATCGAAAAATTCCCGGCCGCGCATATCCATCACCACGGCCACTTTATTCATTTGTGTGCCTGCATCTTTCATCAATTCAAGAAACTTCGGCAGCAAGGTTGGCGGCAAATTATCCACGCAGTAAAACCCTAAATCTTCAAAGCTTTGAATCGCCACCGTTTTGCCTGCCCCGGACATTCCTGTAATGATGATCAGCTGTACATCTTTTCCCGGATTATGACTCATGCTCATTCCCCTTTCTCTCCTCTTTTTCAGCTCGGGTCTAACCGATAGGAAAGCAGTTCAAAATCAGGGGTATATGTAAATGCTCCATAGATGATGCCCGTTCCATGAACCATGTACTCAAGTATATGACGATCCCCCTCCGCCATCGGAAGTTCCTTTAACCGATCGACTGAATGCCATTCCAAAGAACCCTCTTCACATTCCTTAATAGACACACCGTCACTTTCCTGAGCAAAGAATGTGAACATCATCCATTCTGAAATGATTTCCTCTCCGTCTTTAATGATGAACGTGAAGATGCCTTTCACGCAGGGATTGCGCAAATAAATTCCCGTTTCTTCCCGGTATTCCCGAATCACCGCGTCCCGGATGGATTCTCCCGGCTCCATCTTTCCGCCAGGAGCCACCCACCAATTGCGGCGGGGCTTTTTCAGCAACAATACCTTATCATTCTTTAACAGTAAACAATTTGTTACACGCTGCACACTTATCACCTCTAGGCAAAAAAGACGAGCCACCATAGGACACAGTCGTCACTTAACCTGTTTTTCTTATTATACTATGTTTTCATTCCCCGTCTCAATGCCTGCTCATTTCGAAAAAGGCTATTTGAACTTCCCCGCTTCGTATTCTTGTGCATTCAAGCGCGGTACGAAATAATGACCAAGAATCGCTTCGGCTTATTGTGGTTTTCCGCAAATTACGGGCAGACAAGTCCTCTATTCCAGTCATGCCGCGGTTTTTCGGCCATTTCGGAGGAGTGATGCAGACAATGTGCCCTTGCCTTAGGGAATGGATACATGGCGTTGTTTATTCAGGGTCCGAAGGCGAGAATATCCTCCCTGTTTCGTTGAGAAAGAGGCGTCCTCGTCTGTTAAAGATAAAAAAAGGAGGTCATCCTGACTGGCCTTTTACCGATTGGTGCATGGACTGCAAATCGGAGCTCGCCGCATATCAGGACAACCTCGTCTATAGGGATATAAGTTAAATTACTTAGGGGGTGTATCAGACTGCTGTTATTAGTATAGCGGAAATTTATTTCAGACTTGTTACGCCGCGATTAACAGTCCATTAAAGTTGTCTTGAAGCCTATGCCTCCACGCCGAGCTCTTCCTTCAGCTCTTCCACGTAATGCTGCGCAGACTGCGCGGCAATGCTTCCGTCTCCAGTCGCTGTGACGATTTGGCGCAAGGTTTTTTCACGTACGTCACCCGCTGCATAAATTCCTGGGATTTTCGTTTCCATTTGATCGTTGGTCACAATATAGCCGGACTCATTGGTAATGCCGAGGCTTTCGAATGGTTTCGTCAGCGGCACCATCCCGATGTAAATAAACACGCCATCGGTCGCAAACTCCCGCTCTTCTCCGTTTTCCGTAGAAACGAGTGTGACGCTGCCGACTTTTCCGTCTTTTTCATTGATTTCCTTTACGGTATGGTTCCAAATGAAATCAATTTTTTCGTTTTTGAAGGCGCGGTCCTGCAAAATCTTTTGCGCGCGCAATTCGTCACGGCGATGAACGATCGTTACCTTCTTCGCAAAGCGAGTTAAATACGTGCCTTCCTCGACCGCCGAATCTCCTCCTCCGACAACTACGAGCTCTTTGCCTTTAAAGAACGCTCCGTCACAAACCGCACAATAAGAAACCCCGCGGCCGCCGAGTTCTTTTTCGCCGGGAACGCCGATTTTTTTGTATTCGGCACCTGTTGCAATAATGATCGAACGCGCTTTAAATTCTTTCGATCCGGCTTTCACCGTTTTGTATTCTTTGCCGTCCACAATTTCCTTAATGTCGCCATAGGCGTATTCCGCTCCGAACTTTTTAGCGTGGTCAAACATTTTCGTAGAAAGCTCAGGTCCAAGAATATGGTCATAGCCTGGATAATTCTCTACTTCTTCTGTATTGGCCATTTGTCCGCCGGGAACACCCCGCTCGATCATCAAGGTGGATAAATCGGCGCGTGACGTATAAACAGCCGCTGTCATACCGGCCGGGCCGGCACCGATAATAATGACATCATAAATTTTCTCTTCTGCCGTCAAAATCAGCCACTCCTTTTTCCATAGTTTAAAAATACCCTAAATCGTATTTTTTATTCTATATCCATATCCTAATAAACAAGCAGCTTTTCGTCTAATGTTATGCTCACTCAAGTTGCTCTCTCACCAATTTAAGGTATTTTCTCAACGTTGAAAGAGCAATGCCATACTTTTCCGCAAGGAGGGCCTGCGATGTTTTCTCATCGCGAAACTTGCGCCATACATATTCGGTTGCTGCCGCAAAAGCCAGCGGATTTTTCATGCGCGAGCTTCCGTTGGCCACTTCACTGTAAATGGTGAACCAAAGCATGAGCAGACCTGCTTCTTCCGCTCCAATCGGCTGAAAGTGCTTCATGAGTATCAGTGCGGTTTCATGAGCCAGATCAATGCGTGCTTCCGCTTTCAATTTGCTGTCTATCGGCATCCCGAGAACATCCGCTAAATATATTTTTTCCCTAAAAGCGAGAGATTCAATCTCACAAAAATCAGGATGGCTCATTACCTGTTTTTGATCTTCTGCCAGCGAAAACAAAAAAATGCCCAATAGGCGCTCTTCTTCATATTCGCTGTTTAAGCGGTTTACGATCGAAGCGGGATGATGCTCTAATCCTTCCGGCTTCCGCTTTCCGATGTTCCATGGCTCCAGCCCCTCTTTTTCCGGGTTTTCTTTCAGCACGTATTTCCAGGCGTTTCTGGCTGCTTCTTCACGCCCCGTAAAATAAGCCGAATAAGAAAGCCAATAATAAAAGGCCGGATCATCGCCAAATCCTCTCTTGTGCAGCTTTTTCAGCCAGCGATAAGCTGGTTCATATTGCCCGATTAAGGCGAGCGTTGCCCCCAGCTTAAATTGCTGGTCAGACATCAGCGGCTGAATTTTCTTCAGCACTTCCACCAGCTGCTTCAGCAGGCCATATTGCTTTTCATAGTACGTAAAGACGGCCAGATTGCACAGCGCATGCAAATTGCCCGGGCTCTTCTCAAGAACGCCGTCCAATACAGCATGCGCCGTTTCGATATTTCCTAAATAAAAATGGGCAAGCGCTAAATTATTATGAGCCGACCAAAAGTCGGGGTGCTTTTCAATAATCGCTTCCAGGCGTTCAATCGCTTGTTCGAAGCTTCCGCCTTCCAGCAAATAGCGGGCTTCTTCCTGCATCGTAATTAAATCTTCCTGTTCATACAGCTCCTCAAGCTCTTCGTCGCTGTCCAACGCGATTAATTCCAGCAAATCCTCCGCTGCTTCTCTAAACTCCCCGCGCTCATCTTGCTCTAAATATTGCTTAGCATGCTTCAGCGCTTCCTTGAACATACCCATATAGGCATAGTTGTTGGCCAAAAAATAATGGCACTCGCTGATTCGCGGATCTAAATCTTCCAGCACAAAATGAAGCAACCCGTTTGATTGCTCATAGTTGCCGAGTTCTGTTTCAACAAAAGCCAGCTGGCAGGCGATCATTGGCTCAAGCGGGTCAAGATCCATCGCCCGCGACAGGTATTTCTTCGCCTTCGGCAGTTCTCTTTTGCGCAGTGCTTTTAATCCTTTTGTATAATAATACTCACCTGTCGGCAAAAAGGATATGACTTTCCCCTTTTTCTCCCGTAGCTTTGAGTTTTTTCTCATCTAAATCCTCCGAGCGTTCGTAATTAACTTATGTAGTATATCACAGTTAGCGGGGATCCGTTAATAGGGGAGACGGCGAAAATGAGGAAAAAGCGAGGCTTTCATTAGCCTCGCTCTCCTGTTTTATTTGCTTTTTTCTTCGTGGCGTTTCGCCAGTACGCCGAGTACATCCGCAAGCTCTACTTTTTGTTCGCACAGCAGCACGAGAAGGTGATAAAGCAGATCAGCCGCTTCCCACTGCAGCTCATCCTTATCGCGGTTCTTAGCCGCAATAATCACTTCCGCCGCCTCTTCACCAACTTTCTTTAAAATTTTGTCAACGCCTTTTTCGAATAAGTAGGTTGTATAAGCCCCTTCCGGACGATTCTCTTCTCTTTCCGCAATGACTTCCTCCAGCTTGTGCAAAATCGTATAGGGAAGAATCGCGGAAGCCTCCTCTTTATGCAGCGATGTGTCAAAGCAGCTCGTATTGCCAAGATGGCAGGCAGGACCTGACGGCTGGACCAGCACGACAAGTGAATCGGAGTCGCAGTCGGTCTTTATATTCACGACTTGCTGTGTATGGCCGCTCGTTTCTCCTTTATGCCACAGCTTTTGGCGGGAACGGCTAAAGAACCATGTTTCTCCCGTGTCGATTGTTTTCTGCACGGATTCCTTGTTCATATACGCCAGCGTTAATACTTCATAGGTATAGGCATCTTGAACAATAGCGGGAATTAAACCTTTTTCATCAAATTTCAGCTCACTGACATTCACATTCATCTTATGTTCACTCCTCGGCCTTTTAAAAAGCTCTTCACTTCAGCTACGCTCGTCTCTTTGTAATGAAAAATGGAAGCAGCCAGCGCAGCATCGGCATTTCCTTTTGTAAATACTTCGTGAAAATGCCGGGCATTTCCTGCACCTCCGGAAGCGATAACCGGAACGGCAGCAGCTTCACTGACTGCTTTCGTTAAAGCAATGTCAAACCCTTGCTTCTCCCCATCGCGGTCCATGCTGGTCAGCAAAATTTCTCCAGCGCCAAGCGCCGTCGCTTCTTTCACCCAAGCGATCACCTCACGATCCGTTGCTTGCCGGCCGCCGTGAGTATAGACGCGCCATGAACCGATCTCCTCATCCCATTTCGCATCCACCGCAAGGACGATGCATTGTGAACCGAAATATTCTGCCCCTTCTGTGATCAGCTCGGGACGCAGAACGGCTGCTGTGTTGACGGAAACCTTATCAGCGCCGGCGCGGAGCATTTTTTTCATATCCTCCAGAGAGTGGATGCCTCCGCCGACTGTGAACGGAATCGCTAATTGAGAAGCCACATCTTTCACGACTTCGACCATTGTTTTTCTTCCTTCATGAGAAGCGGAAATATCAAGAAATACCAGCTCATCCGCTCCCTGCTTGTCATAGATCTGCGCTAATTCAACCGGATCCCCGGCATCGCGGAGCTGTACGAATTGAATGCCCTTCACCACCCGGCCGTTTTTGACATCCAGACAGGGAATGATGCGTTTTGTAATCATTTAATTCACCTCTTTCAATGCCTCGCGGACGGTAAACTGTTTCATGTAAATCGCTTTGCCGATAATCACTCCGCTTACGCCGTCCGGCTCATGCGCCCGCACTTTCCGCAAGTCGCTTAAAGAGCTAACGCCCCCGGAAGCAATCACTTGCCGCCCCGTTGCCCTGGCCAACTCTGCCACCGCCTTGATATTAGGTCCCGTTAGCATGCCATCGGTCGCAATATCGGTGAAAATAAAGGTCTCCGCGCCGGCAGCCGCCAGTTCTTTGCCGACATCGACTGCCTTTTTAGAGGATGTCTCCAGCCAGCCGTGCGTCGCAACATAGCCGTCTTTAGCATCCAGTCCAATTGCAATTCTTTCCCCATACTTTCCCAGCCACTCTTTCACAAGCTCCGGCTGGGAGATCGCGAGACTGCCAATAATGATGCGGTCAATGCCGTTATCCAAATAATGGCGCACATCTTCCTCCGTGCGGATGCCACCTCCGATCTGCACTTTCACCGGCAGTTTTTGCGCCGTGTCAATAACAAAGCGGTCATTAATGCGCCTTCCATCTTTTGCTCCATCCAGATCCACCATGTGAATCCACTCAGCGCCTTCATCCGCAAATTTCTGAGCCATGTGAAACGGATTCTCTCCATAAATCGTTTCCTGACTGTAATCTCCTTGCGTTAACCGGACGCATTTGCCTCCGCGCATATCAATTGCCGGGTAAATAGTAAAGCTCATATGACTGCCTCCGATCGCTCCATCGCTTTTGCAAAATTCTTTAATAACTGCATGCCGGCAGTGCCGCTTTTTTCCGGATGAAATTGCATGCCGACTACATTTCTCTTACCGACAATCGCCGGAACTTCCACCTCGTATGCCGCGCTTGCGAGCAAATCCTCCCGCTGCATTTCACTGGCATAATAAGAATGAACAAAATAAACAAACCCTTCTTCGATGCCATGAAGCATCGGAGAACGCCGATGAAACCTCAGCTGATTCCATCCCATATGCGGCACCTTCACCGAGCCTTCCGGAATGCGTGTCACCCGACCTTTTAAGAGCCCTAGACCTTCATGACAGCCATTCTCTTCACTTACCTCAAATAATAGCTGCATTCCGAGACAAATGCCGAGAAGAGGACGGCCGCTGTTTGCGTAAGCGGTAAGGAACTGATTAAGTTTCTTTTCCTTTAACAGCGCCATCGCATCTTTGAAGGCGCCGACTCCCGGCAAAATAATCCCTTTCATCTGCTTCAGTTCTTCTTCTGAGTCACTGATGATACAAGGAATTTGCAGGCGCTCCAGCGCTTTATAGACACTAAATAAATTTCCCATCCCGTAGTCGACAATGCCGATCATTTATAACATTCCTTTCGTAGACGGCACACCTTTCACCCGCGGATCTACCATCGTAGCTTCGTCGAGCGCGCGCGCCATCGCTTTAAAAACGGCTTCAATCATATGATGAGTGTTATATCCGTAATGAATAATGACGTGCAAATTGATCCGCGCTTCAAGCGCCAGTTTCCAGAGAAATTCATGAACTAGCTCCGTATCGAACGTACCTGCTTTTTGGGATGGGAAATCACCGCCGCGCATTTCAAAATGAGGCCGGTTGCTTAAATCAACGACTACTTGAGCCAGCGTGTCATCCATCGGCACGAAGAAACTGCCGTAGCGCTTAATTCCTTTTTTGTCACCGAGCGCTTCTCTCAGGGCCAGCCCGAGACAAATGCCGATGTCTTCTGTTGTGTGGTGATCGTCCACCTCCACATCCCCGTCACATGTAAGCGTGACATCAAACTGTCCATGTTTAGCAAATAAATCCAGCATATGATCCATAAACGGCACGCCCGTATGAATATCGGCTCGTCCTTCCCCGTCTATTGAAAACTTCAAGTCAATTTTCGTTTCATTTGTATGACGCTGTATCTCCGCCGAACGCTTTCGTCCCATCTGATTCACCTCATTTGCTTATTCTTCGCCCGAGCCTCAACAGCTCGCGCATGTGCTTCAAGCCCTTCTAGCCGGGCAAATGCGGCTATCTTTTCATGATTAGCCGTAAACGCTTGTTCGCTGTACATGATGATGCTTGATTTTTTCAAAAAGTCATCGACGTTCAGCGGACTGGAGAAGCGTGCTGTTCCATTTGTCGGCAGTACATGATTAGGACCGGCAAAATAATCGCCAACCGGTTCAGAGCTGTAACGGCCAACAAAAATCGCTCCCGCATGGCGAATGTCTTTGACTGCCTCTAATGCATGATCAGTGATGATTTCCAAATGTTCCGGAGCCAGCTGGTTGATTGTCTCAATCGCTTCTTCTAGATCTTTCGTGATATAAATGGCTCCGTAATTTTCAATCGCCTCTTGAGCAATGTCTTGGCGCGGCAATGTTGGCAGCTGCTTATCTATTTCCTTGGCCACCGCTTCAGCGAGCGCCGGCGAAGGCGTCACAAGGATGCTGCTCGCCCGCGGATCATGCTCTGCCTGCGATAATAAATCGGCCGCAACCTCCCGGGGGTCCGCACTGTCATCAGCCAGCACCGCAATCTCGCTTGGCCCTGCGATCATATCAATATCTACATCGCCAAACACCTCCCGCTTAGCGAGCGCCACATAAATATTTCCCGGGCCGGTGATTTTGTCCACCCGCTGAATCGACTCTGTTCCGTAGGCAAGTGCTGCCACCGCCTGAGCGCCGCCTACTTTGTAGATTTCTTTGACGCCGGCAATATCGGCTGCGACGAGCACACCTGCGGGCAGCTTACCATCCGGACCCGGCGGTGAAACCATCACGATCCGCTGCACGCCCGCGACCTTCGCCGGCAGTACATTCATCAGCACCGAAGAAGGATAGGCCGCCGTT
The DNA here is from genome assembly GCF_002797355.1 of Bacillus xiapuensis. Lineage (GTDB taxonomy): Bacteria > Bacillota > Bacilli > Bacillales > Domibacillaceae > Bacillus_CE > Bacillus_CE xiapuensis. The sequence continues at coordinate 224,791 of NZ_KZ454940.1, forward strand.
CCCCCGGGCACATACACGCCCGCTGAATCAAGCGGCGTGATTTTCTGCCCGAGCAGAGAGCCATTTTGATCCGTATACATCCAGCTTTCCTTTAATTGCTTCTGATGAAATCGGTAAATGTTCTCAGCTGCTTCCTGAATAATTGCCACCATTTCTTCAGGTATCTCCTCATAGGCTTGGCTGATTTCTTCTTGTGTCACTTTCAAGCTGATTAATTTAGCCCCGTCGTAGGTCTCCGTCAGCTTCCGCAGCGCTTCATCTCCTTGGTCGCGAACCATTTGGATAATGCGCTGAACTGCGGACCGCTGCTCTTCTGTGCCGCTATCAACGGAGCGCTTTAATGTCAGCTCACTTGTTACTTTCTGAATGTTCATAGGCTTACACGACCTTTTCTGAAATAATCTTTGTCAGCCGATCGACGAGCAGTTGGATTTCTCCGGCTTTTATTCGATAGCTGACCGGATTGACGATCAGCCGCGATGTGATGCCGACAATAGTTTCATATTCGACTAACCCGTTCTCCTTCAAGGTTCGGCCGGTGGAAACAATATCGACAATCCGGTCGGACAATCCGATTAATGGCGCAAGCTCGATCGAACCGTTTAATTTAATGATTTCCACCTGCTCTCCTTGCTCCCGGAAATAAGTGGAAGCAATATTCGGGTATTTCGTGGCGATCTTCGGCGCGACTTCATTCATCGACGTATCCGGCAAACTAGCAACCGCTAAATAGCAGGGGCTGATTTGCAGATCCAACAGCTCATACACATCTCTTTCTTCTTCAAGCAGCACGTCCTTTCCCGCAATTCCAAGATCGGCAACACCATGTTCCACGTACGTCGCCACGTCCATCGGCTTTGCTAGAAAGAAGCGCAAATTTTCCTCCGGCACTTCAATAATCAGCTTGCGCGACTCAGCGAATTCAAGAGGCAGCTGATACCCCGCCTTACGCAGCAATTCCGCCGCTTCTTCAAAAATCCGCCCCTTCGGCATCGCAATTGTTATCATTGACATTCGCTCTTCCCTCCATTGCCCGCTTGCCCTACATAGAAGCTCACATTCTGACAGACGCTAGTAAAACGATCGACATCCTTCACGCCCGCTAAATCCTGCAAAACGACGTTTTTTCCTTGCTGCCGCAGCTTAGCCGCGGCAGCAATCGCTTCCTTGCGCCGCTCTTTGCTGAATAAAAGACAATGAACGCCCTCTAGATCCGCCAATTTTCCTATGGCTTCAAGCAGATAGTCCACGCGCACACCGAATCCGGTAGCGCTCGCCGGCTGTCCGAATTTTTCCAGCAAATTGTTATATCGACCTCCGTTGCCAAGCGGATAGCCAACGCCCTCCGCATACGTTTCAAATAAAAGCCCGGTATAATAGCTCATATGACTGACAAGGGATAAATCAAATTGGACATATTGATCAATTTCATAGTCTTTTAACAAATGAATCAGCTGACGCAGCTCTTCAATGGCATCCTTGCCCGCTTCCCCCTCCATGAGCCGGCCGGCTTTTTCTAAGCATTCTTCCCCGCCGCGCAAAGACAGAAAATCAAAAAGACGCTGCTTATCAATGGAGGATAGCGCCAGCGCGCGCACATGCTCGCGATAGCCAACGTAATTTTTTTCGTATAAATAGCGGCGCAATGTGCTGGCCCGCTCTTCCGTTCCGAGTATTTGGCTAAACAGCTCTTCAACAAAACGGATGTGGCCAATCGACACTTGAAACCGCTTCAGCCCTGTTTTTTTCAGCGCCGAGACCATTAATGCAATAACCTCCGCATCTGCACTCATCGTCCCATCTCCGATATTTTCCACGCCGATTTGGTCAAACTCTGCCGCCCGTCCACCTTCCCGCTGCTGAGCGCGATACACTTTTGCAGCATACGCCAAGCGCAGCGGCACTTGCTCTTTCAGTAGCTTAGAAGCGGCGACCCGGGCGATGGGCGTCGTCATATCCGGCCTCAGCACCAATGTGTTTCCTTGCTGATCCAGCAATTTAAACAGCTGATTTTCCAGAATTGCCGAAGCGGAGCCGACAGTATCGTAGTATTCCAATGCCGGTGTTTCAATCAACCGGTACCCCCAGCTTCTCATTTGCTCAGCAATCGAAGAGATCAATTGATGCTTTGTCTCATAAAGGTGAGGAAGTGCATCCCTCATCCCGACTGGTTTTTCAAACATAAATAATTTGGACATTGTTATCACCCAATCGCTTTTATTTTCAAAATACTTTAGTTCGCTAATATGGTAACATGATGAAGTTGTTAGTAGTGTAACGCTATCCAAAGCCGGCGTCAAGTGAATTAACAGAATCTTTATAATAAAAAGGCACATATGTTTATTAAATTTGCTCAAGGGTACACAATCTACTGTAAAACTTTTATAAAGGAGCGAGATCTTATGGCTTATTCTGAAGAGAACGATCCTAGAACAAAATATTATACCCAAGAATTCCCGAAACAATATCAGGAGCCGCCGGCCTTGCAGATGAAAATGAAACCTAAGCCTGACTGCGGTGAAGAAAGCTATATCGGTTCAGGAAAGCTAACTGGAAAGAAAGTGTTAGTGACTGGAGGAGATTCAGGAATCGGCCGTGCTGCCGCGATCGCCTATGCACGAGAAGGAGCGGATTTGGCGATCAACTATCTGCCTGAAGAACAGCCGGATGCTGAAGAAGTAAAAAAACTAATTGAGGCAGAGGGAAGAAAAGCGGTGCTGATTCCCGGCGATTTAAGCAGCGAAGATTTCTGTAAGGAACTGGTCGATCAAGCCTACCGCGAGCTCGGCGGATTGGATGTACTGGCATTAGTCGCCGGCATGCAGCAGGCGGTGGAAGATATCTCGGATCTGCCAACGGAACAGCTCTATAAAACATTTGAAGTCAACTTATTTTCTCTTTACTGGATCGTGAAAGCCGCGCTGCCTCACTTGCCAAAAGGCGCTTCCATTATCACTACCTCCTCTGTGGAAGGCTATAACCCAAGTCCGATTCTTTTAGATTATGCCGCGACAAAGCACGCCATCATCGGCTTTACAGTCGCGCTCGGCAAGCAGCTGGCGCCGAAAGGAATTCGCGTCAACTCCGTAGCCCCAGGCCCTATTTGGACACCGCTGCAAATATGCGGCGGGCAATTAAGCGAAAACATTCCGAAATTCGGTCAGGGAACCCCGCCGACGCCGCTAAACCGCGCCGGACAGCCGGCGGAATTAGCAGGAGCCTATGTTCTCTTAGCTTCTGACGAATCCAGCTACTCTACTTGCCAAGTGTACAGTGTAACCGGAGGAATGCCTACGCCTTAAGTTTGACCGTGCGGAACGGAACGTCCCTCCTTTGAAAAAAAAATCCTTTTAAGCTTGCGGGCTTAAAAGGATTTTTCTGTGCGTTCTTTTATTTGCATGGGATTGCCGCCGGCAAACGCACCGGGCGGCACGTCGCGATGTACGAGCGTGGCCGCTGAGACAATGGCGCCGTCCCCAATCGTCACTCCCGGCAACACTGTGCAGTTAGCGCCAATCATAACATTGTCGCCAATAATTACCTTGCCGAGGCGGTATTCATCAATTAAATATTCATGCGCCAAAATGACGGTATTGTAGCCGATGATTGAATTGTTTCCGATCGCAATGTACTCCGGAAACATAATGTCGGGCACAACTTTGTAGGCCAGCGCTGTCCTGCTGCCGATTTGCATGCCGAGAAACGTCCGATACAGCCAGTTTTTCAGCTTCATCGACGGCATCAAACGGCCGGCTTCAATCACCGCTGTGTTTTTAAATGTTTTCCAAAAAGAGACCGTTTTGTAAACATTCCAAAGCGAGTTGGCTCCCTCAACTTTGTACCGCTTCGTTCTTCTCATCTGCCGGCCGTTCCTATTTCTAAAATATCCAAAAGATCCGCCATCGAATCCAGCATATAATCCGGGTGAAAGGATTGCAGGAACTCCTTCCCTTTCACTGACCAGGATACGCCCGCTGTCTTCGTGCCGGCATTTTTCCCGCCGTTGATATCATGGTAATTGTCACCGATCATCAGCGCCTCCTCCGGCTTGGATCCGAGAGCGTTCAGCGCTTTTTGCAGCGGTTCGGGATGCGGCTTCGGATGCTTCACATCATCGAGCGCCACGATCACGTCAAAAAAAGGATAGAGATTCGTCAGCTTCAATCCTTTTATGACTGTATCCCGCATCTTCGTGGAAACAATCGCCAGCTTGTAATCATTTTCTTTCAATGTGCGAACCGTTTCAAATACGCCGTCAAACTGCGTGACGAGCGCATCATGATTCGCTAAATTATAGGCTCTGTACCGCTGAACCATTTCTTCCGTGCGCTCCGGGTCGATGTTGGAAAACGTCTCGACAAGTGTTGGCCCCATAAACGGGTAGACATCCTCCCGCTTATACCGGTTCGGATAATAATGATGGAGTGTGTGCAAAAAAGAAGAAATAATCAATTCATTCGTGTTGATTAATGTTCCATCTAAATCAAACAATAAAGTAGTCAAGTTCTTCATGTCAGTGTGGCTTCCTTTCCTTGGGCGATTTCAACCCGTCTCCAAATGATGGAGACGACAAGCGTAAGCAATACAGCGACGGTCAAGCGAATGAGAAATAAAGCGAGCAGCGTCCATCCTGTAAGCCCAAGCGGAATAAAGATGAGCGTATCCTCAACAATCGCGTGGCAGGCAACCAAGAAGATGAATGCGATCGTGACGTCCTTGCGGCTGACGCCATCCTCTTTCACTGCCTGAATCATAACAGCTGAACCAAAAGCAAGCCCAAATAACAGGCCGGCTGCCAGCGTAGTCGACGTATTTTCTCTCATGCCGAGCATTCGCGTCACCGGTGCCATCCAGCGGGAGAATACATCGAGCCACTTTAAATCCTTTAATAGTTGGATGACCACCATTAGCGGGATAACGATCAGCGCCAGCTGGAAAACACCATATCCCGCCTTCTCTAAACCGAGCAGCAGAATATCCGCCCACCCATCCCGAGCTGCCGACTGTGGAGGAGCCATGCCAAACTGCGCCGCTTCCCCGCCTCCCTTCCAGATGAGATGGATGACAATGGCCGACAGCGCGGCCAGACCGAGCCGGACAGCGATCATAAGCGAAATCCTCACCCCAACCTGAGCTGCCACGCTCGATTCAATCAGTAAATTATGTGAAAAAGACAGCATCACCGCTAAGATAAATACTTCTTTGACCGTTAAATCCAGCGACAGCATCGCGCCGATTCCTGCGTATAAATTCAGGAAGTTTCCGAGCACAAGCGGAATAGATGCGTCTCCCGACAAGCCAAAAATGCGCATTACGGGGCTGATTAATTCCATCACCCACGGCAAAAGCGGCGTAAACTGCAAAACGGTCACAAGCAATGTAATCGGAAAGATAATTTTCCCCAAATTCCAAGTTGTTTTTCCCCCAGCAACCAAACCGTTTTTCAATGTTTCCCTCATTTGTCACCATCCCCTATGCTTGCTTTTACTGCTTTCCAGTCTCGTTGTACGGAACTTGAGCCGCTTTCGTCTTACGGCGAACGATGAAGATCACGGCCGCTGCGATAATTAAGCTGATCGAAACCACTTGTGCCATTCGCAGAGATCCAAGCATCAGACTGTCAGTGCGCAGCCCTTCAACAAAAAAGCGGCCGGCGGAATACCAGATCACATAGGTTAAAAAGAGTTCACCGCGCTTTAAAGGTGCTCTCCTTAATCCGATTAAAAGAATAAATCCAAGGAAGTTCCAGATGGATTCATAAAGAAATGTCGGATGATAGTACTGGCCGTCTATGTACATTTGATTGATGATAAAGTCCGGCAGCGCTAAGCCTTCTAAAAACGATCGCGTCACTTCCTCGCCATACGCCTCTTGGTTGACGAAATTTCCCCAGCGACCTATAGCCTGACCGAGCAGCAAGCTGGGCGCTGCAATATCTGCAAGCTTCCAGAAGGAAATATTTTTCGCCCGCGAATAGACGATAGCCGTTGCCACAGCACCGATGAGCGCGCCATGAATAGCAATGCCGCCATTCCATATTTTAATAATATCCCCCGGGTGCTGCGAATAGTATTCCCATTGAAACAGAACATAATAAATGCGCGCACAAATGATAGAAATCGGAATAGCCCAGATTAATAGGTCGGCAAATGTATCTTTCGGCAGTCCCAAGCGCCGCCCTTCTTTTTTTGCTAAGTAATAGCCGAGCGCGATCCCAGCGCCGATAATCAGTCCATACCAATGGACCTGAAGCGGCCCCAGATCCATTGCAATCGGATTTAGCGGATAACCTTCCATCTTTTTGCTCCTCTCTATTTACAATTGATCATAATCCTTTTCACTGATGACACTAGCCAATTTATCGGTAAATTCTTTAGCGGTGTTAATGCCAAGCCCTTTCAAGCGGAAGTTCATCGCCGCCACTTCAACAATCACGGCTAAATTCCGGCCCGGACGGACAGGCAAGGTGATTTTCGTAATTTCCGTATCAATTATTTTCATTTTATCTTCTTCAATCCCCAAGCGGTCATATTGCTTTTTAGGATCCCATATTTCTAAATGAATGTTCAATGTGATCCGTTTATGCCCTCTGATCGCTCCGGTTCCAAACAAGGTCATCACGTTAATGATGCCAAGCCCGCGAATTTCCAGCAAGTGCTCGATTAATTCAGGTGAACTGCCAATAAGGGTGTCGTGATCCTCCTGCCGAATTTCCACGCAATCATCAGCTACGAGGCGATGGCCGCGCTTCACTAGCTCCAGAGCGGTTTCACTTTTTCCAACGCCGCTTTGGCCTGTTATTAACACACCAACCCCGTAGATATCCACGAGCACGCCGTGCACAGCCGTAGTGGGAGCCAGCATACTTTCTAAATAATTGGTCAGACGGCTGGAAAGGCGCGTCGTTGTCATTTTCGATCGCATTAATGGCACGGTATAGCGCTCCGCCGACACGATCAGCTCTTTCGGCACGTCCAAACCGCGGGCGATAATGATAGCCGGCGTCTTTACATCACACAGTCGCTCTACGCGCTCTTGCTTCTCTTGCGGACTCAGCTTTTCAAAAAAAGTAAGCTCAGTCATGCCCAGAAGCTGCACGCGCTCCGCCGGATAATAATCGAAAAATCCGGCAAGCTCCAGCCCGGGCCGCGAAAGATCGCTCGTTGTAATCGGACGGTGAATGCCTTCTTCTCCGCTTATCAGTTCTAAATTAAATTTCTCTAGCAAATCCTTTGTGCGAACTTTAGCCAAAATGTCTTCCTCCTCAACTGGCAGTCTGCCTCTATTGTAACATTTTTTCGCTGCTCCATTGCATTCTTCTATTCAAAACCAGCTTGCTTATGTTAGATCCGATAAGCCACCGTATTAATGGATTCGCAGTGATTGTTCCTGCGGCTTGACTCTATGATTATAGTGAGGAGGGATGATGATCGACGCCGGACATAGCTGGAACATCGCCGGCAATATGCACAAGCGATTGCCAAAGCCGTAGCCCGCGTGTACCGGCTATAAAAAAATAAGGCGGATGCTTGCAAGCATCCGCCTCAGACTTTCAGTAAATCATTTGCGGAGGCTGGCTTCCATGAAGTCAGCCTCTATTATTTGGAGTTCCTTTATGAAAAATGGTTAATTGCAAAATAAGATTCACAAGCGCCATCATCACAGCGATTAACAGGGCCATGCCAAACCCTGAAATGTCAAACCGGCTTCCCATAATGCCATCTGTCAGCTGCAGGGTCAAGGCATTGACTACAAACAGAAACAAACCGAGCGTCACAAACGTAATCGGCAGCGTCAGAATAATAAGAAACGGGCGAACAAGCACATTCAGCAGGAAAAGAACGGTGCTGGCAATGAGAGCAGAACCAAATCCAGCTACTTTCACGCCGGGAAAATAGCCGGATAAGGAGACAAACAGCACCGCATTAATGAAAATGCCCAGCAGCCATCTCATCAGCTTCCGCCAGCCTTATTCCAGCACTTCTGGCGGCTCTTCGCTTGTTTCATCCGGAACCGCTGATGTTTTCACCGCAATGGAGCCTGTCTTCGTTCCCGCTTCAATGGTCACTCGCTCCAGTGCTTCTCTTTCGCTTTCAAAATGAACGAATTTTTGAACTGTTTCTTCTTTTTCCGTCACTTTTTTCATTCCTTGTTCGGGAAGCTGCAGCGAACCGAGATTGGTGCGCAATTCCCCTTTCATCGCCATGTTTTCCGGCACGTACACTTCGATGTTTCCCGTTACCGCCTGCGCTTTCACCGTATGAGCAGCTTGCGATTTAATATCGCATAAAATATTGCCGTTAAAAGATTGGATGTCGGTATAGCCGACCGAACCGACCACATGAATCGCTCCGTTAAATGAATTAGCAGCTGCTTTCTTGCTTTGGCAGTCAATGAAGTAAATCGGACCATTGCCGGTTTCACCTTCAAAGTCTTCCAGCCGAGAGCTTCTGACTTCAATCTGGCCGTTGGCGGTTTTCACATCAAGCTCCTGCATGATCGCGTCCTCCACCCGGAAGGATCCGTTAAACAGCTTCACGGACACTTCACCAATCGCCTCTTCAGGCACGTATAGCACAGTGTCAACCTTCATCAGCTTCAAGCCCACTGAAAAAGACAGTTTATGATCGCGGGCATAGAATACGCTATTTTTAATAAATGACTCGCGCGCTTCATCTTCCTGATCGGCCCCGTATACCTTCACTTGACACTCGGCTTTTACTCCGTCTTCTTTCCACGGCTTCATAACAAAATTGCCGTTGGCGATTTCCGCTTTAATTCTTGCTGGCGAAAAAGCTTTCTCCTCAAACACATGGGAAAATTCTACGGCTTTCCCTAAAGGAAATTCGAAATCTTTCAGTCTTTGAACTGTCGATTGAATGAATTGAAACAATTTATCCTTCGGCTGGCTGCCCGCACTTTCCGATGACTGCCATTGCTTTTGGCTGCTGAATTTCTGTCCCAGCCGAACCAGTTCATCCAAAAAAGAATCTCTTCGCTCTCTTTGAACGCCGGGCTTCGGCTGCTTTTCCAGCGCCTCCAATAACGTCACAGCTTCACTCGCTGAAATGACGCCCGCTTCTACCATTTCCAGAATCCGCTTCTTCTCTTCGTTCATTTCAAGCCCTCCAATTAGATGAAATTGACTCTCTTTCTTTTTCTACGCAGCATTTTGGAAAAAGTTTCAGCAAATCTTCACCTCAAGCTTGCCTATTCCGTTCCCGCTCCCGGTCCCGCAGCAGCACCTTCTTCAAATAATGGCCGGTGTATGACCCTTCCGTCTCCGCCACATCTTCCGGAGTGCCGGCTGCCACGATCATTCCGCCGCGGTCTCCCCCTTCCGGACCAAGGTCAATAATATAGTCAGCCGTCTTAATCACATCGAGGTTATGCTCAATCACAAGCACAGTATCTCCATTTTCAACGAGCCGCTGCAAAACATTGAGCAGGCGGGAAATGTCATCGGCATGCAAGCCGGTCGTCGGTTCATCAAGAATATAGAAGGAGCGGCCGGTGGAACGGCGGTGCAGCTCCGATGCCAGCTTCACCCTCTGCGCCTCTCCGCCCGAAAGCGTAGTAGCGGGCTGTCCAAGCTTGATATATCCAAGACCGACATCGGCGATTGTTTGCAGCTTGCGCTTAATCTTAGGAATATTTTCGAAGAATTCCAGGGCATCCTCCACTGTCATCGCCAGCACATCGGCTATGTTTTTGCCCTTGTACGCCACTTCCAATGTTTCACGATTATAACGCTTTCCATGACAGACTTCGCAAGGCACGTACACATCCGGTAAAAAGTGCATTTCAATTTTAATTATGCCGTCTCCGCGGCAGGCTTCACAGCGGCCTCCTTTGACATTAAAGCTAAAACGCCCTTTTTTGTAGCCGCGCACCTTCGCCTCATTGGTCGCTGCAAACACGTCGCGAATATCATCAAACACTCCCGTATATGTAGCGGGGTTGGATCTAGGTGTCCGGCCGATTGGTGACTGATCGATGTCGATCACTTTATCTAACTGCTCAATTCCTTTTACTTCACGATGACGGCCGGGCTTGCTCTTCGCTTTATGAAGCTTTTGCGCCAGCGCTTTATGAAGAATATCATTCACCAGCGTGCTTTTTCCCGAACCGGAAACACCCGTCACCGCTGTAAATACCCCGAGCGGAAACTTGACTTTAACATTTTTGAGGTTATTCTCCCTTGCACCGGTGATTTCAATCCAGCGGCCATCCGGCTTGCGCCGCTCTTGCGGCAGCGCAATAAATTTTTCCCCTGATAAGTATTGGCCTGTGAGGGAATTCGAATCAGCCATTACTTCCTTAGGAGTGCCGGCCGATACAATCTCACCGCCGTGAACTCCCGCACCCGGACCGACATCAATTAAATAATCAGCAGCCATCATCGTATCTTCATCATGCTCGACGACGATGAGCGTATTGCCGATATCCCGCATTTCCTGCATCGTGCGGATCAGGCGGTCATTGTCTCTCTGATGAAGCCCGATCGATGGCTCATCCAGAATATACAAAACGCCGGTTAAGCGCGAACCGATCTGCGTCGCCAGCCGAATCCGCTGCGCTTCTCCTCCGGACAGCGTCCCCGCAGAGCGGCTGAGCGTTAAATAATCCAGGCCGACATTGATTAAAAAGCCAAGGCGTTCCCTGATTTCCCGCAGCACCATGTGGGCGATCTGCTTTTCTTTATCCGTTAATGAAAGGCCGGCAAAAAACTGTTGCGCTTCTTCAATCGAATAGTCAGCCACCTCACTAACGTGCAGTCCGTTAATCTTGACAGCCAGACTTTCTTTTTTCAGGCGGTAGCCTTTGCATGTCGGACATTTTTGCTCAGCCATGTATTTTTCCATCTGTTCGCGGATATAATCGGAGCTCGTCTCGCGGTAGCGCCGCTCCACATTGCCGATCACCCCTTCAAAAACAAGATGATTCTCGCGAATTTGGCCGAAATCATTTTCATAGCGGAAATAGATTTTCTCCCGTCCGGAGCCGTACAGCACTTTATCCAGCTGTTCCTTCGGCAAATCCTTCACCGGCCGATCCATGTCAATGCCGTAATGGCGGCAGACAGCCTCCAGCAATTGCGGATAGTATTGGGAGCTGGCCGGTTCCCACGGGGCAATAGCATGCTCCCGCAGGCTCAGCTCCTTGTTGGGAATGACAAGATCCAAATCCACTTTCAGCTTCGAGCCGAGGCCGTCACAAGTCGGACAGGCTCCGTACGGGCTGTTGAAGGAAAACATCCGCGGTTCCAGCTCGCCGATCGAAAAGCCGCAGTGCGGACAAGCGTGATGCTCACTGAACAGCAATTCCTCCTGTCCGATCACATCGATAATCACATTGCCTTCGCTGAGCTTCAGAGCCGCTTCCAGCGAATCGGCCAGCCGAGACTCGATGCCTTCCTTGACAACAATGCGGTCGATGACCACTTCGATCGAATGCTTTTTATTTTTTTCCAGCGCAATTTCTTCTTCTACTTCCCGCATTTCGCCGTCGACGCGCACGCGGACATACCCTTGCCTCTTCACCTCATCAAGCACCTTTGCATGCGTTCCTTTGCGGCCGGACACGAGTGGAGAAAGCACTTGAATCTTCGTGCGCTCTTCGTACTGCATGATTCGGTCGACCATTTGTTCAATGGTCTGAGAGGTGATTTCAATGCCGTGCACCGGACAGATCGGACGGCCGATGCGCGCAAACAGCAGGCGGAGATAATCATAGATTTCAGTGACGGTGCCGACCGTCGAACGCGGATTGCGGCTCGTTGTTTTCTGATCGATCGATATCGCCGGCGACAGCCCTTCAATGGCATCGACATCCGGTTTATCCATTTGCCCTAAAAACTGGCGGGCATAAGCGGAAAGCGACTCGACGTAGCGGCGCTGTCCCTCTGCGTAAATCGTGTCGAACGCAAGCGATGATTTTCCTGAGCCCGACAGCCCCGTCAGCACGACAAGCTGATCGCGGGGAATCGTGATATCCACATTCTTCAAATTATTGGCTCGGGCTCCTTTTACAGTAATCTTATCTATTCCCATACACAACTCATCCTTCCGATTTCAACTCTAACACGGCATCACGAAGCTGGGCAGCCAGCTCGAAATCAAGCGCTTTGGCCGCTTCTTTCATTTCGCTTTCAAGACGCTGAATTAAGCTTTCTCTTTCCTCCGGAGACAACTTCTTGGCGCCGGACGCCTTGTATTGTTCGGTTTCTTCCGCGGCATGAGTGGCGCGAATGACATCGTGGACATCCTTTTGAATCGTCTTAGGTGTAATGCCATGCTTTTCATTGTATTCTTGCTGGATCTCCCGGCGGCGTTTCGTTTCTTCAATCGCCTTCTTCATCGAATCGGTGATGTGATCGGCGTACATAATGACATGACCGGACGCATTGCGGGCCGCGCGTCCCATCGTTTGAATAAGCGAGCGCTCGGAACGAAGGAAGCCTTCCTTATCAGCATCAAGAATGGCAACGAGCGACACCTCAGGAATATCCAGTCCCTCCCGCAGCAGGTTAATTCCGACGAGCACATCATACTTTCCGAGGCGAAGATCCCGAATAATTTCAATCCGTTCCAGCGTTTTCACTTCAGAATGCAGGTACTGGACTTTGATGCCGATTTCCTTCAAATAATCGGTTAAATCCTCCGACATTTTCTTTGTCAGCGTAGTAACGAGCACTCGTTCATTCTTTTCAATCCGCTCATTGATCTCCGCCAGCAGGTCATCTATTTGTCCTTCAATCGGCCGGACATCGACAGTCGGATCCAGCAATCCTGTCGGGCGGATAATTTGCTGTGTCATCTGCGGCGTCTTCTCCAGCTCATAAGGTCCCGGCGTTGCCGATACGTAAATCGCCTGATGGATGTGTTCTTCAAACTCCTCAAACTTCAGAGGGCGGTTATCCTTCGCAGACGGCAAACGGAAGCCATGATCGACCAGCACTTGCTTGCGTGCCTGGTCGCCATTATACATGCCCCGCACCTGCGGAATCGTCACATGTGATTCATCAATAATTAACAAAAAGTCTTTTGGAAAATAATCAAGCAATGTAAACGGCGTCGACCCCGGCGGACGCAAAGTCAAATGCCGCGAGTAGTTCTCAATGCCTGAACAAAAACCCATCTCCCTCATCATTTCAAGATCATAGCGGGTCCGCTGCTCCAGGCGCTGCGCTTCCAGCAGCTTATTCTCCTCGCGCAAAACGGCGAGCCGCTCCTTTAGCTCCTGTTCAATGTTTTCAATTGCTTGTCTCATCTTCTCTTCCCGCGTGACGAAGTGGGAAGCCGGGAAGATGGCCACGTGTTCGCGATCGCCGATAATTTCCCCGGTTAAGGCGTCCACTTCGCGTATCCGATCGATTTCATCTCCAAAAAACTCCACGCGCACACAATGCTCATCCCGTGAAGCAGGGAAGATTTCCACGACATCGCCGCGCACGCGGAATGTCCCGCGTTTAAAGTCGATATCATTGCGGTCATACTGCACATCCACCAGCCGCCGCAGCAGCCGGTTGCGTTCGATTTCCATCCCGGTTCGCAAAGAAACCACTAGATCCCGGTATTCTTCCGGCGAACCTAAGCCGTATATGCATGACACACTGGCAATGATTATGACATCGTTCCGTTCAAACAGGGCTGACGTAGCCGAGTGGCGGAGCTTGTCGATTTCATCATTGATGCTGGCATCCTTTTCAATGAAGGTATCCGTTTGAGGCACATAGGCTTCCGGCTGATAATAGTCATAGTAGCTGACAAAGTACTCCACCGCATTATTCGGAAAAAACTCTTTAAATTCGCTGTACAGCTGGCCGGCAAGCGTTTTATTATGCGCGATAACCAGCGTCGGCTTCTTTACTTCTTTAATTACGTTGGAGACCGTAAACGTTTTGCCCGTTCCCGTTGCCCCAAGCAGCGTCTGATGCTTCTTTCCTTGCTTGATGCCTTCCACCAGCTCAGCGATAGCCGCAGGCTGATCCCCTTGCGGACTGTATTTCGAAACAATTTCAAAGTCTTTTTCCACGTTCTGTCCTCCTGCTTTCACGGGTAATATGCCTTCGCGCGCACAACCGAGGCATTCTGATCCGATTTACTCAATTGATTACCATATTTCCCATTCTACCATAATTGAAACCCGGCATGCCAATGTTTTGCGCACATATGTTCCTGTTTAAGCGAAAGAAAACAGCTGCCCTATGTTGAGCAGCTGCACGCATTAGAATCACTAAAAAGTGAATCTTCAAATTAGACTTTTTTTCGCACTCTAAGCGAGGATTTTACGGCATTTTACATGCGGGATAAAATATCGAACCAAATTTTTATAGCAGTCGCCGCAATCAGCAAGGCGAGCAGCCATTGAAGCAGCTTTGTGTCCATTCTTTGCCCTGCCTTCGCCCCAATCGGAGCAGCGAGAATGCTGGCCGCCACCATAATCAGCGCAGGCATTAACAGCACTTGCCCTGTCAGAAGCTTGCCGGCGGTAGAACCGATAGAAGAAATAAAGGTAATTGCAAGCGAGCTGGCGATCGTCATTCTTGTGGGGATCTTTAAGACGACGAGCATGATTGGCACAAGCAAGAAAGCTCCAGCAGCTCCGACAATGCCAGCGCCGAGGCCGACGATAAAAGCAAAGAAGGCCGCCAGCCATTTATTAAAAGTTCCTTCATCAAACGGCCGATCATCGAGGCCTTTTTTAGGCACAAACATCATAATGGCCGCAAGCGCCGCTAATATTCCATAAATTAAGTTCACCGCCGAGGCCGCCATGTTTTCAGATGCGAAACCTCCAATGAAGCTTCCGGCCAGCACAGCGGCTCCCATGTAGAGGATGAGTGTCTTGTTCAAATAATCACTTTTCCGGTAGGCCCAGACACCGGCCATCGTGGAAAAAAACACTTGAACAGCGCTGATGCCGGCTACTTCATGGGCGGAAAATGCCGCAAATCCCAAGAGCGGCGGAATATATAACAGCATCGGATATTTAATAATCGAACCGCCGATGCCCACCATTCCTGAAAGAAAGGAGCCGATGAATCCAATGAGAAAAACTACAATTATAAATCCAATGGACAAATCCACGAGCTTCCCTCCTCTTCTTACCCATAAGGGTATATGATATTTTAAAAAAATCAGCGGCTCTTTACAACTCATTCAGCCGCTGTCTTCAAAGCTATATCCCTCTCTTGGCTGCCATCTTCCCCGAGCGGACGCATGGTTCGAGGTGGCTGCCTCTCAGCAAATGAGCCAGGCACAGAGTCCTGGCTGCCACAGTTATTTAAGCAGTGCCTTCACCGCTTCAGGATCGAAGCCCAGCACCCATTGGCCGTTTACGTTGGTTTGCGGCACACCCAGCTGTCCGGTCGTTTGCACGAGGCGTTGTGCCGCCTCTTGGTCCTCTTGCACATTGATTTCCTTGAAAACGATGCCTTGTTCACGCAAAAAGTTTTTCATCATGTCACAATAAGGACAGGTATTGGTTGAATAAACGGTTACTTGATTCATGGAATCTCCTCCTAATGAATAGTTATTCGACTTCTCCGCTTTGGCTCTCCCATGCAGAAAATCCGTGCTGCAAATTAGCGGCTTGTTTAAAGCCCGCGGCTTGCAAAAGGCTTATGCCTATCGCTGAACGCGCCCCTGATTGACAGTGAACGATGATCTTCTTATCTTTCGGAATCTCGCTCATTTCCTCCGGAAGGTTCCCGAGCATATGATGATGTGCTCCAGGAATATGCCCTTTCTGCCACTCTTGCTTATGGCGGATATCGATGACATACACATCCTCATCCTGATACCGGGATTTCAATGCTTCAACCGTTATGTTTTCATATTGCTCCAGCTCTTCTGCTTCCCCTACTGCTTTCGGGCTGGCAAACGCTTGGATTCGGTCAAGTCCGATCGATTCCAGCGACCGCTGAATATCTTGGGCCTCTTCTTTGTCCGCAATCAGCACGATGTCTTGATCATATCCGATTAACCATCCGGCCCAGTTAGTAAAAATCTTCGTAAACGGGATATTGATTGTTCCTTCTATATGGCCGTTTGCGAATTCACCGGCAGTTCTCGTGTCTATTACTATCGTTTGGGATCGATTCAAATAGCCCTGCAGCTCTTTATAGCTTTCAATATAAGGAACCGTTTCATTCGCCAGCACGTTCGGCCCCTGCTTATTGATCTTCTTCATCATCGCAAAATACTTGGGCGGCTCCGGCTGATCCTTTAATAGCTCCCGCTGAAATACTTCCTGATCATTGATCTGCAGCGCCCAGTTATTAGCTTTTTCATAGCCGACCGTAGATTGCGGTACCGCCCCGAGCGACTTTCCGCAGGCGCTGCCTGCTCCATGTCCCGGCCAGACTGCTGCGTAATCCGGCAGCTGCTTAAAGCGCTGAAGGGAGTCATACATTTGCAGCGCACCGGTGTGAGCGGTGCCCTTCACGCCAGCGGCTTTCTCTAATAAATCTGGGCGCCCGACATCTCCCACGAAGACGAAATCTCCGGTAAAGATCCCCATCGGCACAACAGAACCCCCGCCTTTATCTGTTACAAGAAACGAGATGCTCTCCGGCGTATGGCCCGGCGTGTGCATCACTTGAAGCTCAACTTTCCCGATGAAGAATGTATCGCCGTCTTTAACGAGTTGAGCGTTCACATCCTCTGTATATTGGTACTTCCAGTCTTCATCGCCTTCATCCGATAAATACAACATCGCCCCGTAATCCTTCGCCATCTGGCGGGCGCCAGATACAAAGTCCGCATGAATATGAGTTTCAGCCGCTGCTGTTAAACGAAACCCTTCTTTTTTGGCTGTTTCGGCATAAGATGTAATATCGCGAGCGGGATCTATAACAATGGCCTCTCCTGTCTTTTGGCAAGCGATCATATAAGAATACTGGGCAAGCTTTTCATCAAAGTACGAACGAAAGAACATAATATTCCTCCTTTTACCCTTGGGGGTATGGTGATCTTGAGACTATAATACCCTATACCCTATTAAAAAGCAAGAAAAATATTTTGGCTGCTGCCCATATTAAAAAGGCCGGCTCCTTTGTTAAGAACCCGCCTACTTGTTCAGTTTCAAGCCTTTGATCATTCGGTTTGACAGCCAAAAGCCAATAGTCAGTGAAGCCGCGTCAATCACGATAAGAAGCCATGTATGCGTATATCCTTTATAAGCGGAGGCTGCGATAAGCGCCACGGTCAGCACCAAGCCTAAATATTGATTAAAGGTTACTCGAGAAAAGAAGACAACCAGAAGGCCGGGCAGGAATATCGCTAGAATCATTTTGTCAATCATGTTCTCACTCCCGAAAGAAAGGCGTTAATAGAAGATCAGCGCAGCGAGCCGGCTCCTTTACTGCAAACCGCTGCCCGCTGATACCAGCATAACTGATTTTTCAGCAGGGCAAAAGGCTGAATTTTCACTTGATATCATGTTTTCGGACGATCTTTTCCGTCATCGCATGCAATTCATTATGAGGGATAAATTCTTCCGAAAGCATATCCGGCAATATATGTTGAATGAAATATTGAACACAAGGCAAATCATCAAATTTCATGATGGTTGAAAGTGCTTCTTGATAAATTTCCAAAAACAGGGGCTCAGGATTGCGCTTTAATATTTCCCCGAATGATTCGTAGAGAAGATCGACTTTATCCGCAACTGATAAAATCCGGCCTTCCAGCGAGTCATCCTTTCCTTCTTTGAAACGTTCAATATAAATATCCTGAAGCTCTTCTGGAAATTCCTGTTCCACAAATTTCTTGGCCATCTGTTCCTCCACTTGCGAGAACAGAGCCTTCAGTTCATTGGAGGCGTATTTGACAGGCGTTTTAATATCGCCGGTAAACAGCTCCGCGTAATCATGATTCAGCGCTTTTTCATACAAGGAGCGCCAATTGACCGTCTGGCCTTCCAGCTCCTCAATCGTTCCCAGAAGCTGCGCGATTTTCGTCACTTTAAATGAATGGGCCGCCACTGTATGGGACTGATATTTAAACTTGCCAGGCAAGCGGTACAAATGCTCAAGATCCGACAGACTGTTAAAATACTTATGTATTCCCATATGACCATTCCTTTCTCAAAACGCTTTATTATGAACTAACCATTGAGGATATTGAAGAAAAAGTCAAGCAATTAGAGCTGAAATGAGAATTTCCATGACATTATTTTTAAAAGTGGACATATTTTTAAACTAATCATACAATCAGAAAGGGACTCAGTATTAAATAATTAATGAGGTGAATAATTTTGAGTTTGTGGGAATTATTCGTCGCCTTCCTATTGGGACTCGTCGAAGGGGCGACGGAATTTGCTCCGGTATCATCAACCGGACATATGATTATTGTCGATGATATTTTATTAAAATCAAAAGAACTTTACTCTGAGCCTGTCGCTAATACGTTTAAGGTAGTTATTCAGCTCGGTTCGATTTTAGCGGTAGTGATCGTCTTTAAAGAGCGCTTCTTCCATTTGCTTGGAATGAAAAAAGACTTAGCTGGAAGAAGCAGGGAATCATCCAAACTCAAGCTGAGCCAAGTTATTGTCGGCTTGCTTCCTGCCGGGATTCTCGGTTTCTTGTTTGAGGATTATATTGATGAGCATCTTTTTTCCATTCACACGGTGCTGGTGGCCTTAGTGGCGGGAGCGGTGCTCATGCTGATTGCCGACAAGTTTTCAGCTAAGCGGATTCAAGCAGAAACAGTGGATGAGATTACGTATAAGCAGGCTTTCCTTGTGGGGCTATTTCAATGCATTTCGCTGTGGCCAGGGTTCTCGCGTTCCGGCGCCACTATTTCCGGAGGGGTTCTCCTTGGCTTAAGCCACCGGGCTGCCGCCGACTTTACATTCATCATGGCCGTGCCGATTATGGCCGGAGCCAGCGGATTATCCCTGATTAAAAACTGGGAATATTTCACGTTGGATGCCCTGCCGTTTTTCATCGTCGGCTTTATTAGCGCCTTTCTCTTTGCACTTCTCTCCATCCGCTTCTTTCTGGCGCTCATAAATAAAATTAAACTGACTCCATTTGCGGTCTACCGCATCGTTTTAGCAGCGGTCATTTATTTTGTATTTCTGTAATAGAAAAAGCCTAGCCCTCTTGGGCTAGGCTTTTTCTGCCAGTCCTTCCATCATGTCTTCTCTTACATCGGTCAGAGAAACCACTTTTTTGGTTACTTCAATGAATTTAATATGGTAGCCGTCCATTTCAATCACCTTAAAGGTGCAGCCGTCTTTCTCAATAGTATCGCCTTCTTTGACCTCGAATTTCTCAGTTAACACCCAACCTCCGACTGTGTCAACGTCTTCTTCATCAATATCAAGGCCAAACATATCATTGACATCCTCAATCAGAACCTTGCCGTCAAGGATCGTTTGATGCTCATTAATTTTCTTGATCATCGGTGTCTCGTCCTGATCGAATTCGTCGCGAATTTCCCCAACGATTTCTTCCAGGATGTCTTCCACAGTAACAAGTCCGGCTGTACCGCCATATTCATCGATTAAGATCGCCATTTGAATGCGTTCCTTTTGCATCTTCACCAGCAAATCATGGATCGCAATCGACTCGATCACTTGGATGACCGGACGGATGTAGTGCTCAATGCTGATCGACTTCTTACTTTCATCCCGGACGAAATCGGTCAATATTTCCTTCATGTTCACCATGCCGATAATTCGGTCTTTATCGCCATCTGTGACCGGATATCGCGTATAATTCTCATCGAGCACCTTAGCGATGCACTCGGCAGCCGTTTCCGATCGGTCCACCGCCACGATTTCCGTACGCGGCACCATGATTTCCTTGGCCAGGCGATCATCGAATTCAAATATATTATTTACATATTTATATTCCGATTGGTTGATTTCCCCGCTTTTAAAGCTTTCCGATAAAATGATGCGCAATTCTTCTTCCGAATGGGCCATCTCATGCTCAGATACAGGCTTTAATCCGAATAGCTTGATGACAAGCCTAGATGTTCCGTTTAATGTTTTAATAAACGGATACATGAGGCGGTAAAACATAATCATTGGTTTTGCAAACAACAAGGCAACAGCCTCTGCTTTTTGAATGGCTACGGTTTTCGGCGCCAGCTCACCAATTACTACGTGCAAAAAGGTAATGGTGGTAAAAGCGATCACAAATGACACCACACTGACAGCGGATGGCGACAAATCTAGCTTCACCAATAGCGGATGCAGCAAGCGAGCGACCGTTTCTTCTCCGAGCCAGCCAAGTCCGAGAGCCGTCACGGTAATACCAAGCTGACACGCGGACAAATACTCATCCAAATTCGAAATCACTTTTTTCGCTGCCAGCGCCTTCGAATTTCCCTCTGCTGCCAGCTGGTCAATCCTTGTGCTTCTAACCTTTACAATCGCAAATTCAGTGGCTACAAAAAAGCCGGTTAACGCGATTAAAAAGGCAACCATGATTAAATTAAATATGTCCAAATAAGATCCTTGCCGCCCATATTGTTCAGCAAGGAATTACACCTCCTGCTTGATTAAAAATGAATATCTCTATTCAACCGTCCTTTGTTTTGTGCGTTGAGGCTTGATCCGGCCCGTTTCCGTACAAAAATTAGTTAGATTGACAGAGAAGCCCGCGGCTTTTCCTGCAAATTCCATCATTTTCATTGCCTTCCCAATACCCTCACCTCACTTTTTTCAGTTACTTCTACTTTAAATCAACCTTGTTTTTCCGTCAACATTTACTTATTGATAGGAAAACCAATATTACCAGTGATTTACACAAATAAATAATGCTTAGTATATGAAGCCGCTGCCATAACTATTCCGGATGAAAGAAGAAAAAATCTGCGCCGCCCTTGGCAGCCCAGATTCATAATCGCTATTTAGCGGCGAAATAATCCTGCTGAAACATGCACATTCTAAGAGCATTATGATATTCTCCATCCACGAAGAACTCATCCTTCAGTTCCGCCTCCACTTGAAAGCCCACTTTTTTATACACATGAATTGCTTTTTCATTCGATTGATCAACGATTAAATACAATTTATGCATATTGAGCACCGAAAAGGCATAATGCATCGCCAATTTCGTTGCCTTAACTGAATAGCCGCAGCCCTGATGGCGCGGATCGATAATGATTTGAAATTCTGTTCGCCGGTGAATGTAATCAATCTCCACCAGTTCAACAAGCCCGACCATCTGATCGTTGTGCTGAACGATAAACCGCCGCTCTGACTGGTCATGAATATGCTTGTCATATAAATCCTGAAGCTCCACAAACGCCTCATATGGTTCTTCAAACCAATAAGACATAATATTGGCGTTCGTATTTAACGTGTGAACAAAAGTTAAATCTTCTCTCTCCAACGGCCGCAGCCTGACATCTTCGTTCATAATCTTTTTCATCCTCCGACTTTCACTGCTTTAATTACAGGTCATTTTAAGACTAATCCTTCTTTCATTCAGTATAGGCAAGAATCTGGAAAGAGTCTAATCTTTGAATTGAAGAAGACGAAGAAGCCCTCCCCGTCTTCCGCTTCCTCCACCGCATGAATTACAGCAGCTTTTCGACATCTTCAAACTTTTTTTCTTCCACGGCTAAAATCAAACCTAATTCATGATGCTCCCCTTCGTAAAGCGAGCCTTGAACGAAACGGAGCTGGCCGTTCACATCCACGACCTCCAACTTGCAGTAAGCGGCATTGCGCTGCAGCGCTTCATAAAACTCAATCTCGCTCTGGACAGGCGTGCCGTTGACTTTATAAATGATTTCTCCTAGTTCAAGACCCATTTTGCTGGCGGGTGAATAAGGGATTACGCCGAGAATCATCATGCCTTTCGGCTGCGGCGTGAAAAAGTAGTGGCGCGCTCTCTCATAAGAGTAATGGCGCCATGAAATCCATATCCGGCTGCCGATCACAAAGAGCATGCTGACGATGGCCAAGAAAGGCAACCAATAGGCAGCGGCCGCGAGAAGCAGTGCTGTCGCACCAGCAGCGATTACTCCTTTCCCGGTTGCCTTCACCGCCAATTTCGGCAGCGTGCTTTTCACCAGTTGGGCAAACCCGATTAAAAACGGGAAGCAAACGAGCGCATAGCTTTCTGCGCCAATGGATATCATGGGCCACCAAGACTGCGGGGCCTCTAGATCACCGGCCGGCAGCACAAGAAAAACAGGAACAAGCCATAAGCGCTGCGCCAGCTGGACTCCCATCTTTAAGCCGCGCGGACTTTTCACCAGGCGCGGCGATGGGTCTTGCCACCCTCTGTTCAGGATCAGCAAGCCTTCCGCTATGACGAGCAAAGCTGCTAAAACAGCCAGCGTCTGCAATAGGCCTGAAAGTGACAAACCGCCATGAGGAATGAATGCCCAGCCGTTTGTCTCTGACAACAGCAAAAGGAAAAAAACAAGTCCGATCGTCCATGCAGGAGATAAAAAACGGAAACCGCCGATGCTTAATATGACCGTGGCCGCCGCCACAAAATTGAGCGTCTCAACCGGCACCGTTAAACCCGCAAGCAGCGTCACCGCCGAAACAGCGAGACCGAGCAGCAAACCAAAAGGAAAAAGCCCTCGGATTTCCTGATAAATATCATGCACGCACGTATCAAAATCTTTGCGCTCTCTGTTCACGCGAAGCATGCCAACCACAAACGCCAGCATAAGTGAAAAGTATAGAAGCGGATGTATCAACAATTTTCCAAGGCCCGCAAGCAGACCGATTAACCAATCTTGTACCACGGCGTCACCAACCTTACTTTCCTAGCAGTTTACTAAATATTGTACCAAAAAAAAAGAGAAAGCGGGAATAGTTATAAAGGGATACTCCAAACAGCAGGGCCGTTCTCACATCCCCGCTGCTGAAAAGAAGAGCAAAGGCAACACATCAGGCTGCTGCGAACATTCAGTGACTGTTTTCTCCCGCTTTGACTTTCGCTTCCCCATTCCATTCTGGAAGGGGAAGGATTGCGGCATCTTATATGCGGCGTGCTAAGTGCTGAGGGAGCCGGATGGTTCTTCGGTCATTTCCGCTTCTCTTCAACTTCGCCGCCGGTTTTTTTGCTTGTCGCTTAAGTACATGAGAGCGGCTTGCAGCTGCACGTCGTTTTTGTCTTTTTGAATTTCTTCGAGCCATGCTTGTTCAAGATAGTCGGCTGTCCGCTGATCTATGACTCCAGTTTGTTTCGTTTTGGCCTGCAGCTGCAGGGCGCGCACAGCTTGTTCGGTTTCTTCGCTAAAGTAGCCATCCGTCCGCCCGGGCCCATAGCCAAGGCCTTTTAGCATCATTTGCGCGCTTTTGACATTATCATCAATCATTTCCCGCTCCAAAGGCTTGGTGATCTGCAAGGGATGAGCATTGAAATAAGCAGGCTGTTTCACTTCTATATCAGGCTGTATGCCTTTTTGGTGAATCCAATTCCCGTTTGGTGTCAGCCATTTGTGCGTCGTAAGCTTGAGGTTGCTGCCGTCGCCGAGAGCAACCGGCTGCTGAACCGTTCCCTTTCCGAAGCTTGCTTCCCCGATGATCGGATAGCCTTCTGCTTCCTTCAAGGCAGCAGCCAGAATCTCAGAAGCAGATGCACTGCCTTCATCTGTCAGCACAGCAATCGGATAAGGCTTCACCTGTTTTGTTTCAGTAAAAAAAGGAAGCTTCCGTCCGCCTTTTTCTTCAATTTGCATATAGGCCTTATTCTCAGTGACCAGCTCCTTCAATATTTCCTGGACGCTATCCAAGAAGCCGCCCGGATTGCCGCGCACATCAATCAAAAGACCGGTCACCTCTTTTTGTTCCAGTCTTTTTAGCTCGCGCTTGAAATCCTTCGCGGTATTTTCGGAGAAGGAAGTGATTTCAATAAGGCCGATCGGCTGGCCCTTCTTCTTTTTCACCTTCGCTTCGACCGTTTCAATCGGAATTTCGCTTCTCTTCACTTTCACTTTAAGCGGCTTGGACAGTCCTTGGCGAATAATGCCGAGGGTAACACTCGTTCCTTTCTTGCCGCGGATTTTCTTCATCGCTTCAAACATCGTCATGCCATTTACGGACTTGCCGTCAATAGCGACAATTTGATCCTTCGGTTTCAGTCCGGCCTCCTCAGCCGGGGAGTCTTTCACAGGAGCGACGATGATCAGCTTGCCGT
Source organism: Bacillus xiapuensis (assembly GCF_002797355.1). Taxonomy (GTDB): domain Bacteria; phylum Bacillota; class Bacilli; order Bacillales; family Domibacillaceae; genus Bacillus_CE; species Bacillus_CE xiapuensis. The sequence goes on from NZ_KZ454940.1 coordinate 248,921, forward strand.
CCTCAATCGTAATCTCCGCTCCAATGCCGTCAAATGAAGATCCGAGTGAATCCTCAAACTGCTTAACCGTATCGGCGTCCATATAGACAGAGTACGGATCCTTCAAGGAGCCCACCATCCCATCAATCGCTCCTTCCACAAGATCCGTGCGGTTCACCTCGTCTACATACTGGTCAGAAATCACTTTGTAAGCTGTCTGGACCTTGTGAAGCTCGTCCGGCAGTTTGGCCTCCCCTGGCGGCACTTCCCCCTGTTCTTTCCTCGGCTGCGCCGGCTCCTCTCCCGCCTCCCAAGCAGCGATTCCGGCATACATTCCGCCTGCACCGGTGAGAAAAGAAGCCGCCGTGATAGCTGCAATCCATTTTTTCTTCACTGTTTTGCCCCCTCCAATATGGAAAGCTAATCAAAAAAGCTGTCCCGAAGGATCCGCTAAGATCTCGCTGAGACAGCCTCCTTTGTACACTGTATGAAGCGGGAGGACAAGTTATGATTGAATCGCTCATTTCAGCTCGCTCACCAGCTGCTTCATCATTTTTTTATCCATCGGGCCGATAATTTTCTGATGAACGGTGAGATCGCTGTTTAAAATATACGTCGTCGGGATGGTAAAAGCTTGATATTCCTTGCCGACCGTTCCTTTCTCATCCAGCAGTACCGGAAAAGTCAATTCGTACTGTCTTGCGAATGCTGCAATGGCTTTTGGGCCTTTGTCATTTTCCGTTAAATTCACCGCAAGAATTTCCACGTTATTCTGCTTCGCTTCTTCTTGATAATAACTTTGCATATGGGGCATCTCCGCTTTGCACGGCGGACACCATGTAGCCCAAAAATTCAAGATAATCTTCTTCCCTTCGTAATCGGACAGCGAGACTTTTTGCCCATCCAATGTGCGCAGAGTGAAATCCGGCGCCTTCTCTCCCTGGCCGATGCCAAAATCTTGACCGGCCAGGGCGGAATCTTTCGTGATCTTCATGCCGGCGCTGTCTAAATCTGTATTGTCCTGTCGATCTTTTACGATGTTGACCGCGGCAATGCCAATCAGCAATACTAGCAGTGCGAAACCAAACCACTTTTTATTCAATCTGTCTCCTCCTTCTTATCATTCCAAAAAATATAGCGACAGCGATGTACACCCAGCCATTCGTCGAGAACAATCCATCAGTTAAAGATTCAAACAGCAGTTGCCATAGAGTAAATAAAGATAATGCTTGGAGAAAGCTTAAAGCCCGCCAGCCAATGAAGAAGGCTCCCCCTGCCAGACGAACCCAAACCTCCCATCCAACATGTCCATAAATCAGCGGCACTAGTATTTCATATAGCACCATCACAGCCATCCATAATTTTATAGTTTGCTTCCATGGAACTGTCGGCCCCTTCCAAGCAAGATAGAGAAAAACAGCTGCCATGGCAAGCCAAAACCCTTGCTTTCCCCCATTAAAATACAGCAAGGATAACGGTGCTTGTACAATCAGCTCGAAACTAAAAACAAGGACGCTCAGCTTCCAGACTAGAATGAACAGCAGCACCGCATTTCCGTACACGTCTAACAAGGCCTGCTTTTTTGTCAGCCAAAGATAACAGGCCGCGATGGCAAATGCAAGCCCAAGTGCAAGCTGAGCGATGGGCACAGTCAAGCTTCCAACAGTTATCCAATTCATATTATTTTATTCCTCAAACATGAAAATAGCATCATTTGCCACTTTCCTCCTTATTATATACCTAACTAGGTATCATCATACCCTATGGAAGCTTTCTCGTCCATTCCCTTAACCAAAAAGAGCCCGCCTAGTGGCAGACCCTTTTTTCATATGGCTCTTATGCTTAGTAACCCCAGCCAATGTAGGCTGCACCGACGATAATTAACAAAATGAACAATACAACGATTAGCGCGAAACCAGCTCCGTATCCGCAACTCATTTGCTACACCTCCCCTTTCACTTACAATTACAATGTATGTAAGAGGTGAGACTTTGCGTGGGCGAATGCCCCAGAAAACAGAAAGCCGCCGGCACGCAATTCTGTCAAGAACCGCATGCCGGCAGCCTACTCATTAAAAGTTTACATATTTGCGGGGATCCACGGCGTGTTGTTTAGACACTGTCCATGGTCCTTCGTGAATCTCAAAGTGTAAATGCTGACCGGTTGATTGTCCTGTATTTCCCATGTAGCCGATGACTTGGCCCTTAGAGACGCTTCCGCCCTGAACAACACGTTCAGACATATGAGCGTATACCGTCGTATATACCTTGCCATTAATATTGTGGGAGATGAAAATCGCATTTCCATAGGAATTGGAATAATAAGAGCGAATCACCTGTCCATCCGCAGCGGCCACAATTGGCACGCTGACGGTGTTGGCGATATCGATGCCTTTATGGTTGCCAAGACTTCTCATGCCATATCCGGAAGAAACGATTCCTTGAGCTGGCCGCATAAAGCTGCCTCCAGAAACAGCCGGGGCATCATTCGAGCGCTGAACAGCAGGCGACCCATCAGATGAACCTGAACCTTCAGACGATGAGCCGGCGCTTGCTTTTGGCGCGCTGGCACGCGCTGCCCGCTCCCGTTGTTCCTTCGCTATCCGCGCTTTCTCTGAAGCAAGCGAAGCTTTAATAGCTGCTTCTTGAGAAGCCAGCAGCTCCCGTTCCTCTTCAAGGCTCAACTTTTGATTATATGCGTCCTTTTGCTCTTTAGAGACTTGCTGCATCACGCGGTCTTTAATCGACTTTTTCTCTTCCAGACCCGCTTTGGATTGTTCAAGCTCTTCAAGCATCTCTTCAAGGCCGTTCAGCTTCTTCTCGACTTCTTTTTCGCTTTTTTCAAGCTTCTTTTTATCCTTTTCCTGATCTTCTAGAATCTCTTTATCGGCATTGACAAGCTTTGTTGCGGCTGTGGCCCGATTGATGAAATCACCGAAGCTTTTCGCTCCAAGCAGCACATCAATATAGCTGGCAGACCCTCCGTTTTCCTGAAGCGAACGGGCGCGCTGTTTTAAAACGACATTCCGTTCGGCAATTTGCTCTTTCAGCTGTTTAATTTCTTTCTTCAGCTTTTCAATATCTTTTTTTGTCTTAGCAACTTCCTCTTGCTTCTCGCGAATGCTGGTGGCTGCCTTGGTAATGGCTTTATCCAGCTTTTCTAACTCTTTAGTCAGCTTGCTCTGCTGGCTGCGCAACTCCAAAATCTTTTGGCTTTTTTCATTGATGCTCTGCTGCACAGCTGAACGTTTATTCTCCAGTTGGCTTTGACGATTTTCAAGATCAGATACATTCGCGGCCAAAGCTTGCTCCGCTGTCATTCCTAATGAACTTCCGATGCTAAGTGAAGTAGCTAAAGCTACCGTAAGACCCACGCGTTTCTTCAAACCGAAATTCTCCTTTCTTCCCCATATCAATATTTTTCTCTCTCGTTTACAATCTCTTAAACTTTTAAAAACTTGCGCACAGACATCATGCTTCCCCACATGCCGATAAAAGCGCCGATCAGCAAGAGAATGCTGCTGATTTGAAGCGTGAATGGAAAGTAATCCAGCAACTGGATGAAATGCCCTTGCATGCGGGCGGCTATCGCTTCGGCTGTGTAGTAGTAACCGATGGCGACGGCGGCAATCGGCAGCAGTGAACCGAGCAGACCAAGCCATAAGCCTTCCAGCAAAAATGGCCAGCGAATAAACCAATTGGTCGCTCCTACCAATTTCATAATCTCAATTTCTTTGCGGCGGGCAAAAATCGTCATTTTAATCGTATTGGAAATTAAAAACATCGCCGTAAACAGCAAACCAATGATTAATACTAGGCCGACATTGCGGCTTGTATGAATGAAATTAAATAGTTTTTCGACTTTCTTTTCTCCGTAAATCGCATCTTCCACAAAATCGAGCTTCATGACTTTCTTCGCAACCTTCGGCGTGTCAGCCGGACGCTTCGTTTTGACAATAAATACGTCGTATAAAGGGTTGTCCTGCTTAAATGTGGAGAAGTCCTTGCCGAGATCTTCAATCAAATTCTGCAGCTCTTGTTCCTTAGAAGAATACGCGACACTTTTGACTTCAGGCAGATTCTTCAGCTGCTGCTTCAGCGCAGCCTGCTCCTCATCCGTCGTATTTAAATCAATATGCACTCGGACTTCGACATCATTTTCAATATCGGAAGCCACTTTATTCATGTTCAGCATAACGACTAAGAATACGCCAACCAGCAGTAACGTCACTGTAACGGCAGAGATGGCGGCAAATGTCATCCAGCCGTTGCGCCGCAGATTTTTAAAGCTTTCCCGAAAATGGCGACGGATCGTATTAGATTTCATAGCCGTAATCACCCCGCTGTTCATCCCGAACGATGCGCCCGCTTTCTATTGCCAGCACCCGATGGCGAATCGTGTTGACGATCTCTTTATTATGCGTAGCCATCACCAGCGTCGTTCCCTGTCCATTAATTTCCTGAAAGATACTCATAATATCCCAAGAGGTCTCTGGATCAAGATTCCCAGTCGGCTCATCAGCAATCACAACTTTCGGTTTATTGACAATGGAACGAGCGATCGATACGCGCTGCTGCTCTCCCCCTGACAATTCGTCCGGAAGCATTCTCGCTTTATTCTTCAGACCGACGAGATCAAGCACTTCCATCACTCGCTTTTTTATCTTGTCTGGACTTTCTTCAATAACTTCCATCGCAAACGCCACGTTTTCGTACACCGTTAAGGTAGGAAGCAGCTTGAAATCCTGAAAAACCACTCCGACTTGCCGGCGCAAAAATGGCACGTCTTTGTTTTTTAATGTAGACAAATTGATCCCGTTAACGACAATTTTCCCGTTCGTTGGCTTTTCTTCGCGGTACATCATCTTAATGAAGGTTGATTTTCCTGCGCCGCTCGGCCCGACTACGTACAAGAATTCGCCCTGTTTAATTGACACATCAATATCATGCAGAGCCGTTACGCCATTGGGATACTTCTTTGTCACACCTTTCATATCTATCATGGAATCACCTAACATTTATTTAATCATTCACTTGCAGAGAAAAAACGGAAGACTTCCGTTTCTTTCTTGCAAATCCAGACTTATTATATCACTGATTCCGCGAATATTAAGGAAAAACTATATTACATTTTATTTTCATCTGTAATATATTCGACCTTTTTCTGTTAGGTATAGGAGGGGGAAATGGACTGCTTCCAATGATGGCAGTGATTACATTCCTTGTAAAATTCGACATAATTCAAAAAAAAACACCAGCTCAAAAGCTGGTGCTCACTGTCTTTATTTCTTTTCTGCCAACCATTTCGCCACTGCATCGGCTTCTGCCCCTTCAACGACGTTTGGAGGCATCGAACCTTGTCCCTTCTTAATCACATCGCGAATCTCTTGTTCGCTCATTTTTGATCCGATTTTATCTAAAGCAGGACCTACGCTGCCTTCAAGGTTTTCACCGTGACAGCTGACACAACTTTGCTTATATACAGCTTCTCCATCGGCTGCTGCTGTTTCCTTGCCCGCGTTATTGTTATCTTCCTTTGGCTTATTCGCGCCTTCGTCTCCGCCGCCGCATGCTGCCAGCGCAACGGAAGATCCCATTAACAGGGCTAGCAATGATTTCTTGAATTTCATTTTCTCTCCTCCTAAAGAAAAAGTATGCCATCCGATTCTATTATACCAAACCTGCCATGTTTTAAAACATGAACCAGCCGCAGAGCAAGCGCAGCGATAGGCTCCATGCTGGCTGAGTAGACAGTTTCTAGTTTCCCCACCTTCAGTCTAATTAAACGGGAAGATTGGACTTTCGGCGGATAGAGAGATTATTTTCCTATTTTGTATAATAAAATGAACCTTCCGGCGTGGGAGTTTGCTTTTGCTCCCGGTGCTGGATAGAATAACAAAGGCTGCAGCGCCTTTGTCCCCTGCATCGTGCACTAAATTGTTGGTCCCTCTTCCTTTTCATTCTTGAAGCGGGAGAACTTCATGCAGGATAAAAGAACAGCCGGAGGTAATAAGTGCAGCCTGCTACATTTTTCTTCTGGAGATGGCTGACTCTCTGCAGCCTTCATCTCCTTATCTGTATTTCCTGCGGAGCACTTGGAGCGATAGCCTTCTTTTAGGCTATTCTGTTGTTTTGGCTCTCTCTTGTCTGCTGCTGTTGAAGCAGCTGATCGCTTTTCTGAAGCGCCGCCAAGAAAAGCGATCCGTCCGCTTATTCCTTTGGATGGGGGGTGTTCATCTGCTCTTGCTTCCGTTTGTCTATTTAGCGATGCATCATTCGATCGCTATTACGGAAGAAGAAATTCTGGTGTCTCCTTTCTGGGACACAGACCAAAAGCGCTACAGCTGGAAAGCCGTTGACTTTCTTGAACTCGGCTATGAGTACGATGAGGGCGCGTATTACGGGTATTACGAATTATATTTGGCAGATGGACAAAACTGGGATTTATGGAGCGATGAACCGTTCAAGCTGATGTTTATTGACCACTTAGCCGCCGCTAAGCAAATTGAAAAAGAATATTGGAGCCGGCCCCACGTCTCCGAACTTTCCTCTTGGGCGAATAACAGCAATTATTCAGAAGCAGAGCTCAGCACCCTTTTCGAGGTGGGCCGAGAGTGAACGGGATGCCCTCTTTGAGTCAAATGCATCTAAGCAAAAAGCCCGCGAATGCTGATTGGACAGCATTCGCGGGCTTTTAATTTTCAAGCTGGGCTGCCATTCTCTGCTCAGCTCCATCAAAAGATTAAAGACGGGAGCGCAAATAGGCATTGATGAATGGAGTAATCTCCCCATCCATAACCGCTTGGACGTTTCCAGTTTCTTCATTGGTCCGGTGATCTTTCACCATGGAGTACGGATGGAACACGTAAGAACGGATCTGGCTTCCCCAGCCGATATCTTTCTGCTCCCCGCGGATCTCCGCAAGCTCCGCTTCTTTCTCTTCTAATTTCTTCTGATACAACTTGGCTTTCAGCATTTTCATTGCCTGCTCGCGGTTTTTAATTTGCGACCGTTCAGACTGGCAAGTGACCACCACATTCGTCGGCAAGTGGGTAATGCGGACCGCGGAATCCGTTGTGTTGACGTGCTGGCCGCCCGCTCCGCTTGCCCGGTACGTATCGATTTTGATATCTTCTGTCCGGATGTCAATTTCAATATCCTCATTGAATTCCGGCGTCACTTCACAGGATACGAAAGAGGTGTGGCGGCGGCCTGAAGAATCAAAAGGAGAGATCCGCACTAGGCGATGAACGCCTTTTTCTGCCTTTAAATAGCCATAGGCATTATGCCCTTTAAATAAGAGTGTGACGCTTTTGATTCCCGCTTCATCTCCCGGAAGATAATCCAGCGTTTCCACCTTGAAGCCCTGCTTCTCTCCCCATCTTGTATACATGCGCAGCAGCATGGAGCCCCAATCCTGAGACTCCGTTCCGCCCGCTCCGGGATGCAGCTCCAGAATCGCGTTGTTCTTATCATGCGGCTCATTTAAAAGCAGCTGCAATTCGAAATCATTGATTTTCTTTGAGAATTCTTCCAGCTCTTTCTCCAGTTCCGCTTGCAGCTCCGCATCCGCTTCTTCCTTGACCAGCTCGTGCGTCACATCTAAATTTTCCTGCGTTTCCACCAGCTCATTATAGCCATTTACGATTTCCTTTAAGCTGTTAGACTCGTTAATGACCACCTGAGCTGCCTGCTGATCGTCCCAAAAGCCGGGATGCAGCATTTCATCCTCCAGTGCCGCAATTCGCGCCTCTTTATTTTCTAAGTCAAAGAGACCCCCTAAAGTCCGCTAGTTTCTTAGCTGTTTTATCTAACTCGTTGCGTATTTCAAACAATTCCATATAAACACCTCATATTTAGTAGTCAGCAAGCAGGAAAAAGGCAGCGCCTCTCAAGCGGAGCCTCTTTCCTGCAATAAGCCGCCGCAGCGCTTCTTTACTTGCCTGCGCCGCAGCAATTTTTATACTTTTTGCCGCTGCCGCATGGACACGGGTCGTTCCGTCCCACTTCCGGCGCTTTGCGGACCGGTTTCTTTTTAGTCTTGCCTTCTTCTTTCGGATTAACGGCTTGGCCCTTGGCTACTTCCTGCCGCTCCAGGTTACTGCGGATTTCTGCTTTCATAACATATTTGGCCGCTTCCTCATTGATGGCTGCGACCATGTTTTCAAACATCGCAAAGCCTTCATTCTGATATTCGCGAAGCGGATCATTTTGCCCGTATGCACGCAAATGAATGCCCTGGCGCAGCTGATCCATCGCATCAATATGGTTGATCCATTTGGAGTCAACGGCCCGCAGAAGCACGACCTTCTCAAACTCGCGTGTTTGCTCTTCGCCCATCTGCTCTTCTCTTTCATCATAACGTTCTTTCACCTGGTCAAAGAGAAAGGCGATAAGATCATCTGCATCTTTTCCGCGCAAATCGTCAGCTGAGACTTGGCCCTCATGCAGCAGGTTGGCGTTCGCGTAATCGGCTATGCCTTGAAGATTCCATTGCTCCTCTGACTCGGCTCCGTTCACGTGCATGCCAACCACCTGGCTGATCACCGTATGGATCATGCCTTCAATGATTTCACGGAGATTCTCTGATTCCAGCACTTCATCGCGCTGCTTGTAAATGATTTCCCGCTGCTGACGCAACACATCATCGTACTCAAGCAATCGTTTGCGGGCATCAAAGTTATTGCCTTCCACCCGCTTTTGAGCTGACTCCACCGCCCGGCTGACCATTTTGCTTTGAATCGGCTCGCTGTCCTCCATGCCTAGCTTTGTCATCATCGATTTCATATTATCCGAACCGAAGCGGCGCATCAGTTCATCTTCCATAGACAGATAAAATTGTGTAACCCCCGGGTCGCCCTGACGTCCGGAACGTCCCCGCAGCTGATTATCAATCCGGCGCGATTCATGACGCTCGGTGCCGATGACCGCTAAGCCGCCCAAGTCCTTTACTCCCTCGCCAAGCTTGATATCCGTACCGCGCCCGGCCATATTTGTAGCGATTGTTACGGCGCCCGGCTGGCCGGCTTCTCTAATAATTTCCGCTTCACGGCCATGATTCTTCGCGTTCAGAACATTGTGCGGGACACCGCGTTTCTTCAGCAAGCTGGAAATGAGCTCAGACGTTTCAATCGCTACAGTACCGACAAGGACTGGCTGCTTTCGCTGATGGCGCTGGTAAATATCCTCTACAACCGCATGGAATTTCCCTTTCATAGTGGCATAAATCAAATCAGGGCGGTCGTCACGGGCAATCGGCCGGTTCGTTGGAATAGCGATAACTCTCATATTATAAATATTGCGGAATTCCTCTTCCTCCGTTTTCGCCGTTCCCGTCATACCTGACAGCTTTTCATACATGCGGAAATAGTTCTGGAAGGTGATCGTCGCCATCGTCATGCTTTCGTTCTGGATCGGCACGCCTTCCTTCGCTTCTATCGCTTGATGCAGACCGTCACTATACCGGCGGCCTTTCATCAGACGTCCGGTAAATTGGTCAACGATCACGACCTCCTCATCTTGGACGACATAGTCAACGTCGCGCTGCATGGTCACGTGCGCCTTTAACGCCTGATTAATGTGATGATTCAATGTGACGTGCTTCAAGTCAAACAGGTTTTCAATACCGAATGCTTTTTCCGCCTTATTAATGCCCTCTTCCGTTAATAAAACAGCTTTCGTTTTCACATCATACGTATAATCCTCTTCCTGCTTCAGCGTTCGCACGAAGCTGTTAGCCTGAATGTACAGCTGTGTTGACTTTTGAGCTTGTCCGGAAATAATGAGCGGCGTCCGCGCTTCATCAATTAAGATGGAGTCGACTTCATCGATGACGGCATAATGAAGGGGACGCTGCACTTTATGCTCCTTGTAAAGCACCATATTGTCCCGCAAATAGTCAAAGCCAAATTCATTATTCGTACCATAAGTGATATCTGCAGCGTAGGCAGCCTTCTTCTCTTCCTTCGTCAGACTGTTCGTATTTAATCCGACAGAGAGGCCGAGAAAATTATACAGCTCGCCCATTTCTGTCGCATCACGGGAAGCCAGATATTCATTGACAGTGATGACATGGACTCCCTTGCCGGCAATCGCGTTCAAGTACACCGGCATTGTCGCCGTCAGCGTTTTTCCTTCCCCTGTTTTCATCTCGGCGATATTGCCTTCATGCAGAGCGATGCCCCCCATCAGCTGTACGCGGTAAGGGTACAAGCCGAGCACGCGGCGCGAGCCTTCCCGGACAACCGCAAAAGCCTCCGGCAATAAGTCATCCAAAGACTCTCCCTTCGCATAACGCTCCTTAAATTCTTCCGTTTTAGCGCGAAGTTCATCATCGGACAGTTTTTCAGTGGCGTCCGCAAGCTCCTCAATTTTTAGTGCTATCTTATCCAAACGCTTCACTTCGCGTTTATTGGCATCAAATAATTTATCTAATAAACCCATTAAATGAACGCTCCTTTTTACTCTCAACAAGTTAATATACGAGCCTAAACACACATAAATTTCCTACTTAATATTAACATTTTGCCCCCGATGAAACAACTGAATCGCCTGCGGGAAAAACGTTCAAAAAAAAACGTTCCGAAGAACGTTTTTTTGAATTACCGCTTCCCTGCTTTTTCTCCTTGCTCAAGAAGCTTACTTTTGAGGATATTCTCCATTTCTTTCGCCCGCTTTGACAAACTCTGGGCAGATATGCTTAATCGTTTTGCTAAAGCAGCATTCGTAAGATCCGTTCCCGCAATTTGATAAGCTTGCATCAATGAGTATAGGGCGCCTACGTAAATTTCCGGCTTGCGGATTGTTGGATTTTCTTTCTGGCAGTACAGATGCCACAAGAGCACAGCACTTTGCTGGTGCATCTCCTCAACGGCCTCCTCCTGCAAAAATTGAAGAAGCGTATGAGCTGTTTTCTCTTGGGATTCTTTTTCCCACGTGAGTTCGCTGTAATCAAGGGATTCTTCCTGTTCTTGATGATAAATTGCGAACAGCCCGTCCAGAACAAACAGAAAATGATTCGCGACATATGCCTGCGCCTCTTTTTCTTGCGCTTGTTCACATTGCGACAGCAGCCATGATGCCATTTGATCCGCTTTGTCTTTTTCAAAATGAAAGTCGATCATAAAAAATGTGTACTCTTGCTCAAATGGAAGCACGCCCCCGATGATAAAGGCATGATCGACCGGCACCCGCTGACGGGATCTGACAGCGACCATCTCACCGGAAAGAATATCCTGCACTTCATACACATTTCCTCGAACTTCTCCTAACTGGCCCGCCAAAAATCTTGCTTGCGGCCACATTTTGAAAATATTTCTTGTCCGCTCGCGCTTAATCGACGGCAAGCGGCGCGCCACATACTCCTCCAAAACCGTTCGCCCGTTCTTGACAGGCTGCGTCAAAATAAACCAAATTTCAAAAGCGACTAAAAATACTTGTGGATCTTTTCGAATCACTTCGTATTTATGTAAGAGCGTCTGGAACTGCTTCTTCATCGCATGAGAGTAGTGCTCCATTGCATAATCGATGAGACCGCGCTGCAAGCTTTCAAGCTCTTCCAGCATCACCCCATGGATCGCTGAGCCTTCTACTTTGCCGCAGCATTTTTTATACTTTTTCCCGCTTCCGCATGGACATGGTTCATTCCGTCCAACTGACATGAATCTAATTCCTCCTCTGGATGACAAAACTTAGCGCTTTTTCTATCTTATCATGTCTTGTCAACCAGAAACAGAGAGCGGGCCTTTTTCAGGCCGCTCTTGCTCGTTTACTGTGCAGTCATTCGCTCATACTTCAAAGTTTCCAGCAAGGTCATCACTTGGGCCTCGAGCCATTCAGCTTCCTTCTGCAAAGATTCCTCATCCTCCAATGCCAGCTGGTACTTAATCGTATAAATGCGTTTCGCCAGCGTGTTCAATCGCTGTTCGTAAGAGTCCTCCTCTGTGATCTTTACCCCTTTGGCATCGAGATTAGCGATTTCTCTTTGGATTTGCTGGTAGGTTTGTTCGCAAATGGCTAATTGCTGCTGATAAGAGAGCTCCTCCTTCTCATCAGCCGAAGACTCCTGCGCTAGTATATCAGGGGCTGCTAAAGCCCCTGCGCTCACCCCAGCCGCTATCATCATCGACTTGATCAGCATTTTTAGCTTCTTATTCCGCATTGTCCTCTCCTCCTTTATATTGTCGCGTCTCTTATTATCGACTGTTCCCTGTTCACCGCCCTGTTAATCTGAAAATTTGATGCCGTGTAAAAAAACACTTAAAGGCCAGGGCTGGCGTCTTGGAGGAAAAATACCGCGGCTGACAGCGGAATGGTTTGGCATGTATCCTGCGAGTAAGATGCTGTAGATTCCCCTTCAAACCAAACAGCAATGGAGGAGCTCACGCTGGCACGATGCAGGGCGTTTTGCGGGCAGCCTTTGTTCTTCTTTTCAACAGCGGAGCGCGGTTCACTCTATCATGAAAAAAGGGTCCTCTCGGCTGAGAGAACCCTTATCACTGATTTAGTTGGTTTCAATTAATCCGTATTTGCCGTCTTTGCGCTTGTAGACGATGTTTGTGCCGTCTGTTTTGGCATCTGTGTAAATGAAGAAGCTGTGGCCTAAAAGATTCATTTGCAGGATGGCTTCTTCTGAGTCCATCGGTTTCAAGTTAAATTGTTTTGTACGGACAATTTCTAACTCTTCTTCGTCTTCAACGGCCGTAGCGGCTGTTTCACTGGCTGAAGCAAAGTATTCGTGCAACTCCCCTTTTTCGCGAAATTTGCGGTTGACTTTTGTTTTGTGCTTGCGGATTTGACGCTCCAATTTATCGACGATTAAGTCGATGCCGGCGTACATATCCTGGTTGCGTTCCTCCGCACGCAGCACCAAGTCCTTCATCGGGATTGTAACTTCAACTTTTGTATTTTTATCAGGATAAACTTTCAAGTTAACGTGGACAGTAGCATTAGGTGTTTCGTTAAAATATCGGTCTAGCTTTCCAATCTTTTTCTCGACGTATTCGCGAATCGCCGGAGTTACTTCAATGTTTTCACCACGAATGTTGTAATCCATCATGTAAACTCCTCCTTCACTATGACTATGTATATATTATTCTCCTTTCTTCTAAAAATTCCTGCATGTTTTCAAAAAAGCATGTGTCGAAATTTCAACAAACACCCCAAATTTTGCGAGTCAAGAATAAACTACTGCTTGACATACGAACATAGAAAAAAATACCTAGATTTAAGGAGGAAATAGGAAAAAAACATGGAAGTATTTATAGTTTAAAGATAAAGGAGGGATTCATATGAGTGCTATTGCTGGAGTGGGACAAGGCCCTGTTTCCCAATTTGTCTTGATCAGCAAGCAAATAGCTGAACAAGCTGTGTCAGAACAAATACAAGAAGTGATCAATGACCCAGCCAAGCGGATTCGCGAACTGCAGCAGCCATCGCCGTTCTCACAATTTATTGATATAAAAATTTAATGAAGAAAGCGGTCAAGATGTTCTTGACCGCTTTCTTCATTAAAACAAATCCCCTTTATACTTCTTCCGACGGTTCCGCAGCGCTTCATTCCAATCCTCTGTCAAATTCAGCAAAAATTCTTCCGCTTCCTGCAAAAGATCCCCGTTTTTTTCTATATTTGCACGGATCAACAGCCGGTTTACATAACCGTATAAAGCAATGAGGCGCTCGCCTTTGTTTGATTGATCATTGACATAGGATATCAGCTGCAGCACGCAATCCTGGGCCTTTAGTAAGCTCTTATTCCTTGCAGGCGTCTCTTGATTTTCAATAGCCCGCTTGCCTTTTTGGATTTCTTTGACTGCTTCAGCCAGCAAGTTAATCATCTGTTCTTCGGGTGGAGCAGTCCGGACACTAACTCGGCGATATAATTGATGAACCCTGCGCTGATCATTCATAGGTTTCCCCGCCTTTCTCCTTATTGTTATCGGACTTTTCCCATAAAAATCAACACTATCCGTGAAAACTTAGTGAAAAAGGCCGATATAAGAACAGACTACGATCTTACAAAGGAGAGAGGTGAAGTTATGAAGCTTCATAACCAAACGATGATCGCTTTTTCCGTCACCCGCTACCAAAAAAATGACCGCACCATGGAAAAAACGATTGATAAACTGTCGACCGGCTTGGCTATTCGGCGAGCCAGCGACAATGCAGCGGGACTCGCTGTATCCGAAACAATCCGCGCCCAGGTTCGCGGACTTTCGCAGGCGCAGCGCAATATGCAGGACGGTTTATCGGTGTTGCAGGCAGCCAATGAAGGACTCAACAATGTCAATGGCTTGCTGCAAAGGGGGCGCGAGCTAGCGGTGATGAGCGCGAATGAAACGATGACGGCCGAGGATCGCAAAGCCAGTCAAGCGGAGCTTGATGAATTGCTGAAAGCGATTGATGACACCGCCCAAAAACTAGAATTTAACACAAAGAAAATTTTGGGAGAGAACGCTCCTCTCATATTGATGGTCGGCGCCAATCCCGGTCAGAAGCTTACCGTGGACTTAGTGGATACGAGCACTTCCGCCCTTAACTTGACACAGGCGTCTGTATTAACATCGGAGAGTGCGGAGCAATTAATTCAGACACTCGACGAAGCCATCATTAAAACAACAGGAAATCTGACAAAGATTGGATCTTATTATGAAGCTATCGAACATCATATGGCGAACACGATGGTAAAGGAAACCAACTTGACGTCTTCCTTATCCAAACTGGTCGATACGGATATGGCGAAAGAAATGATGAATTATATCAGTCAGGATATCCGCCAAAACAGCGATCAGCTCATCGTCTCGCGCATTAATCAGTCGGCAGGAGATGCGCTGAAATTATTCAATTCCTAAAAAAGAAAGCTGTCCCTTAGAACCTTTTGTCTAAGGGACAGCTTTTTCGGCTAATTTTTCTTATCGTAAAACACGCCATCCGTACGCACGGACGCAAATGGGCGAGTGTATTTATTCATGGAGCCTTTTTTCTTTGATACGCCTTTTAAATCTTTTTGAATATCCTCTTTGATTTTGCTTAAGCTGGCGTTAATGACGGCATTGCGGCGAATCATTTCCTGTCCGAGCCTCCGCTCCGCTTCATCAAAGGGCGGACGGATCTCCGCCAGCAGCGCCTGCCGCTTATCAAGCAGCTCTTCAATAGCGGAGACCATCCGCTCCCGGTCTTCTAGAGGATTTTGAACGATTCTGTACAGCTCATCCGTTACTCGAAAACAATCTTTGACCGCTGACATTACGCCTTCCCACCTGCGCTGCCATGCTGAATGAGACGATTTTTTTGAATGACCTCTTTCCACGCATCGCGAAATTCCGTCACAAAGCCTTCCACTTCTTCTAAAATCGCCGCGTCGTTTTTCACATTGGCTTCAATTAGACGGCGATTTAAATAATCATACAAAGACATCAAATTGGACGATAGGTCTACCTCCATATTCAGCGTCACCATCAATTCCTGAATGATCGCCTGCGCTTTTTGGATATTCGTATTCTTACCTGCAATATTGTTTTCATGGATCGCTTTTTTGGCCTGATGGATAAATTTCAGGCAGCCATTGTACAGCATCAGCGTCAATTCACCTGGTGAAGCGGTGGTGACGGAGTTGTTGGAATACGTTTGATAAGGATTTTTCATGGCCAAGTAAAAAACATCTCCTTTTCTTCCTTACTTGAAGTAGTTCATGAGCGACATCGACTGCTCATTGGAGCGCTGAATGGCTTTCTCCATCATCGTAAACTGGCGCCAGTAGCGATCTTCTATCTTGAATAATTTCTTTTCAAAACTCGTGATCTGATCATTGAGACGATCGAGCGTTTTACCGATGGAAAAGGTATTATTCACGGAAAAAGCTTTGCCCGCCTTTTCTTCAACGGCTTCCATTGTTCCTTTAATGGCGTCCCGCAATCTCCGGGCTAGCCCCTGTGTCTCGTTCTTTACAACAGGCTTTCCATCCACTACCTCCACATCGCCTTCCTTGGCAAACAGCTTGTGAATAGCCGCCGGATCTTTCGCAATCGCTGCTTTTAATTTTTTAGGATCAATCACAAGCTTTCCTCTTTCCAAGTAGTTACTTGATGTTGTAATGCCGATATCAGACAGCTGATTCAAATCTTTCGGCAGCCCTGCTACAGGAGTGGACAAATCAAGGCGCATTTTATTCATGCCGGAAGAAAGAGCGAAATCTGAGCGCAATGTCCCGCTGCGGGCCTTGTCTTCCCAAAGCTCGATCTCTTTTTCTGACATCGCTTCCCGCTGCTCCTTCGTTAACGGGTGGTAGCTGCGGTAACGCTTCTCATTCAGTTCTCCGTTGACTTTCCCGATCAATTCATTATATTTTTCGACAAAGTTTTTGATCGTGTCATATACTTTCTCGACATCCGGGGAAGATTGATAATTCACCTTTCCCTGCCCTTTGAGCGTGTACTCCACTCCGCCGATATTAAATATGTTTGAGGACCGCTCAGTTTCCAGTCCGTTCAGGGTAACCTTGGCGTTTTGTCCGGCTTGATTGGCGGGGTTTGCACTGTCCAAGTTAGTAGCCGACAGATGAAGCTGATTAGATAAGAAGTCTCCTCCCAGCACAATTTCCGCTGTTCCTTTCGCATCTCCGGAATTTTTGGCGGTCATGGACACTTTTTGCGTAAAGCTGTCATAAAACATCGTCACGCCTGTTTTCTCATTAATCTTTTCCATCAGGCTGTTTAGCGATTCATCTTCCAGATTAAACTGGATCTCCACCGGTTTTTCCTGCAATTTCCCTTCTTTATCAACTGCTTGAATAGAGATCGTTTGTGTTCCTGTACCGAAATACTCACTTAATTTTTTCGTTGGATCCGTGATATTTGTCGCCTGACCGCTTGTCATTCGCGCCGCCTTAGCTAATTGGGCCACCTCCAGCGTGCCTGAAAATTCGCTGGCAGAGCCGACATTGTTAACAGCGGCCACATCCGAGTCAGACACGCTGACCGATTTTTGAATGAAGTTCTTTTGCATGATCATGTCGTCAAATAACATTTGGTCAAATGTAAATAACGCGCTGTTCATACTGCGGTAATCATCGCGCTGCCACTCTAAATATTGCTTTTTCTGCTGTAATTTATCCCCCTTCATTCTTTCCGCTTTCATCAGGTCTTTCACCATCTGGTCAATGTCCATGCCGCTTGCTAGTCCGCCTATACGCACCTTATTGCCTCCTTACACCTTTTTATCTATTAAAATCCCTAAATACTCTGTCATCGCTGCATACATATCCAGCAGCTTTTTCGGTGGAATTTCGCGAATGATTTCCTGCGTTTGATCATCCACCATCGTTACATAATACTCTTCCAATTCATCATGAAACTCAAATTTTACATGGATGGTTGAAGGATACAAAAAATCATTCATGCCTTGAACGACTTTCTTCATCTCTTCTTTACTGGGCTGATATTGAGCCATCTCCCTTTCAGCAGTCAGGGATTCGGGATCCTCCGACTTCCTAGGATGAGTCACAGGCTGTACGGGCTGATGATTGGACACTCTAATTTTATCAAGCATCCTGAACCTCTCCTTCCGACATATCACCTCTAAAGCTTATATCGGAAGGAGCGTATCAATATTAATACATGAAAAGAAAAACATTGAAAAATGATGAACGGTTGCCCCCGTTTGGACTATATTCGATTATACAACGAGTCCCTGCGAAAACCGATGAAGTGAACCTGCAAATAACGAAAGCTTCTTTCCTTTTCAGCTGTTGGTCCGTGAGACGAATCGGGTCTTTCAGAACCGTGATCTCTCCTTCATTATTGAAGCGAAAATCCTGCGTTATCTCGCATATGGGTTAAAAAGTAATGCATTTCACTCGACAACGGTACTGAAGTAATTTAGAATAATTATTAAATAATAATAAAATAGAGGTGCGAACGATGAGTATTTATGACTATACGGCTACAAAGGCAAACGGAGAGCAAGTACCGCTGTCAATCTATAAAGGCAAGGTGCTGCTAATTGTCAATACGGCAAGCAAATGTACCTTTACACCGCAGCTTGAGGATCTGCAAAAACTGTACAATCAGTATCGGGATGCCGGATTAATGGTTCTCGGCTTTCCCTGTAATCAATTCGCAAATCAAGAGCCCGGCAGCAGTGAAGAAGCCTCCGCTTTCTGCCAATTAAATTACGGCGTCACCTTCCCGGTCTTTGCCAAAGCAGATGTCAACGGCGAGCAGCAATTGCCTCTATTCCGCTATTTAAAGCAAGCTGCTCCCTTCCGCGGGTTCGATGAATCCAACGGCAGCGAAAGGCTGCTGAAAATGATGATCGCTGACAAGGCTCCGGAATTTCTGATTGGCGATGCCATCAAGTGGAACTTCACTAAATTTCTCATCGGCCGCAGCGGAGAGGTCATCAGGCGCTACGAACCATCAGATGACCCTTTCTCATTTGCCGCAGAGATTGAGAAACTATTAGCCTGACAAAAAAACAAACGCAAACGAAGCTGCTTTTTAATCTAACAGCTTCGTTTTTCTTCATGCTGTATGGCACCGTTCGTTGACATTGAGGCGATGTCTTTCACCTATTGGCTTCCTGATTATTTCTTATATTGATCCAGTGTATAAATCACTTTGGCCGCTTCCGCACGGGTGGCGCCCTTCTTTGGCAGGAAGGAGCGGTTTTTGTAGCCGCTGATTAGCTTCTGCTCAACAGCGATCGCGACGGTCTCCTGAAACGGCTTGTGTATCCGTTTATTGTCTTTAAAGGCAGCCGGTTGGGACGCTTTAAATGATTGACCGGTTTTGACTTCAAGCGCTTTGACAGTCATCGCGGCCATTTGCTCTCTTGTGACCGGCTTGTGGGGAGCGAATGATTTCTCGCTCATCCCCGAGACAATTCCCGCTTCATATAAAGCCGTGACGGCATCCTTCATGTGGGCCGGAACATCAGTAAATGGCGATGCTCCCTTCGCTTTAAGATCGAGGACGCGCGCAAGGAAAGCCGCATATTCCCCTCTTTTGACGCTGGCATTCGGAGCAAAGCGGCCATCATTTTTCCCGAGAATAATCCCTTTCTCCGCCAGCGCTTGAATATAAGTATACGCCCAGTGATTCTTCGGAACGTCTTTAAATTCTTCCGTTTGGGCTGGCGGCTGACCCTCCCGCTTCATATTAATGGAAAACTGGGCAAAGCCGCTGTCCAACTGCTTCTCAAATGCAAACTTATCGGAGTCCCCGATATACTTTTTGGCATTCGGAGAGGTTTCAAATGTCACATGAACCTCTTCTTTGATTGGAGCAAACGCCCAGTTCTTGTCCGCCGCTGGATTGATTTCTTTCATCTTCATAATATAGTCGATGACAATCCCCCGGCTTTCATCCGGCGTTTCAACGGCGATATTCTTCCCGCTGATCCCCGGGAAATTCCCGCCGCCTCCTGCCCGGTAATTATTCGTAGCCACGAGGAATTTCTGCTTGGGATCAATCGCCTTGCCGTTGAAGGTTAAGTTTTTGATTCGGTTGGCATTCGGATGAAGCAGCTTGCCATCGGCCGAATATTTAGTCGGCTGGGTGACATCGATGTCATAAGCCACCCCTTCGATCACATCAAAATTAAAGGTCGGAAAGCTGGCATTAATCAGCGGCTGTTCTTTGTCCGCTGCAGCAGGATCAATTTGGTTGAATTGGCCCGCAGCCATTTCCAGCCATTCCTTGACATCGGCTCCATCCACGAGCACAGCGCTCAGCGTGTTGGGATAGAGATACAGATCGGAGACATTTTTAATGGCGATATCGCCGGCCGGAATCTCGGTGTAGTAGTCCGGTCCCATGCGCGCGCCGGCTTTAAACGGAGCGGCCGCTGACAGCACCGGAACGTTTTCGTATTCCGTTCCTTTAATTTTATTTTCCAAATACCATTTCTGTGCGTTTGCGACGATTTGCACGGAAGGATCATCCTGCACGAGCGCAAAGTAGCTTGTAATCGGCGCGGTTGTTCGGCCGACAGCGCTGCGCACCCAATCAAGCGTGCCCTCATGCTCGTTCTTAACCGCGCGGACGATCTCCTTGTCCGATTCAACCGCCGCCTTTCCGTCCGGGGTTGTAATGCTGCGCGTTTGCGATTGAGAATCTCTCACCTGCCACTTGCCGTTTTCCTTATTCAGTTCAAGATCAACAATTCCCAAATGGCTGCCCCAGAATCCCGGCATGACCGCTGCCACCCCGTTGACTGTGCCTTTTTCAACATCAGCGCCCGCAAGATCCTTGTATTGGCTGCTTGGAAACACTCCGTGAGAATGGCCAAAAAGAACGGCGTCAATACCTTCGACCTTTGTTAAATCATATGTAGCGTTTTCCTTCATCTGCCCTTCTTCCATCGTTCCGAGACCGGAGTGAGGAATGGCAACGATGACATCCGCTCCTTTGGCCTTCATTTCCGGAACGAATTTCTTCGCAGACTGAACGATATCCTTGGCGATGACCTTTCCTTCCAGATGAGCCTTATCCCAGTTCATAATTTGCGGGGGAACGAAACCGATGACTCCCACTTTGATCGTATGCTCTTCCCCGTCTTCATCCTTCACCTTTTTATCAAGCAGGAGATACGGCTGGAAATAGTTCTTGTCATTATCGGGGTTATTGTCCCCATCGTCCTTATATACATTCGCGTTCACATAAGGAAACTCGGCGCCTTTCAGCGTTTTTCCTAGAAAATCAAGCCCGTAATTGAATTCATGATTGCCGATATTTCCAGCATCATACTGCAGCAGATTCATCGCTTTGTAGACAGGATGGACCTCCCCTTCATTCAATCCTTTAACCTTTGCCACATAATCTCCGAGAGGGTTGCCTTGAATCAAGTCGCCGTTATCGAACAGCATAGAGTTTGCGCTTTCCTCGCGTGCATCCTTAATTAAAGAGGCGGTGCGCGCCAGTCCGTACTTGTCCACTTCCTTGTCTTGATAATAATCATAATTCATTAGGTTCACATGGATATCCGTTGTTTCCAATAACCGCAGCTTCACCACGTCATCATCAAGCACATTGGCAAAGGTCTGCGGCTTCTCTCCATTTCCAAGAACAAGGCTAACGAGCAGCGCCGAGGCAAGCGCAGTTTTCTTTAGTTGGCTATGGCCCATCCTATTCTCCTCCTGTACACTTTTCACCAGAATACCATGCCTATAAAAAATATATTTTCGATTTATGTAAAGTTATTGTAAATTCGATCTAAAAGGACTGTCACAACAGATCTTTTGAGCAACATGTATAGGGTAGGCCATTGAACAGAGCATTTTACTTATATAATGCACAACAACTTCTTCCTATTCAAACAAAATCGGATCCTCTCGCAGCCGAACATTTTTTTGAACATCTTATGTATTTAGCAGGCTTTTAATATCCGGCGGCGAATAAAAATAAGGAAAACAAAATTGAATATCAAAGGAGAGCGATCTATGATTATCGTCACAACCGAACGGATTCCGCATTACAAGGTAACAGAAATAAAGGGCCCTGTCTTTGGATTAACCGTCAGAGCGCGAGGGATTGGAAAGGATATTGTCGCTTCCTTTAAAGGGTTAGTAGGCGGAGAAATTAACCAGTATACAGAAATGCTCGAGGATGCCCGCAAGCAGGCAATTGACCGCATGGTAGAAAACGCCCAAGCAATGGGAGCGAACGCCATCATTATGATGCGCTTTGATTCGGGGGAAATCGGCCAGAATATGAGTGAAATTGTCGCTTACGGCACAGCTGTTATCGCCGAGAAAGAGTAAGACGTGGCTTGGGTTCTCGGCTTTTATGGCATTCAACTCGTGATCTTAATCGTGCTGATCATCGGCTCTTGGCTTATTTGGGACCGCCGATTCAAAAAGAAGCACGGCAAACAAGTTCCCCCGGGCTTTATTCGCACAGAAGAAGTATCCATCGACCCAACCACGAAGAAGAAATGGGTCGTCTACTATCATCCACAAACAGGGAAACGATTTTATAAGGAAGAATAGCCAAGTGAAAAAGCGGCCTCCGTTAGCAAGAGGCCGCTTGTAATGCCGGGCAATCTCAATAGCTGCCCCCACCCTGACAAAACGGTTCAGCAGAGGGTAAAGGCTACAGAAGCGGGACTGGCTTAATCGGCCTTCCCCCGAAATGTTTCATTAAACCATTTTTTGCGCGCTTCTTTGCGCAATTCTCTTTCAGCTTTGCGGGCCGCTTCAATGTCCCGGCGAACCGAATGCTCTGGCAGGGTGAGCACCTTCCCGTTTAATTCCTGGCCAATCCATCGATCCATTTCTTCCTCGACGTACTCTGACGCGATCACAATCAGCCCCGTTTTGCCCGGGGAAATCGCCTTGGACGTTTGTTCAAAAGCCGTCACCGCTTCCCTCATCTCCATCGCGTCTCCCGTACCGCCGATAATGGAACCGGTCGCCCAGCCGAGCAGCACGCCGAGCGGCCCGCCAAGCATCCCTACGAGCATGCCGATCACACCGCCGGTCACTAATTGATCTTCCCCCGTCATGTCCAGAACATCCTTCACTTGAAACGATTGGTCTTCTTCATGATGCACCACCGCCATCTGTTCCACTACTACTTTCTGCTTTAGATGCAGCGCCTTCATTCGGGAAAAAGCTTCGTATGCCTGACTGTTTTTTGGAAATGTCATAATCAGCACTTGTTTCTCCACCTGTTATCTCTCCTATTTCATCAATTATCTCTTACCATCGCTATTCCCTAAAGTCTGGAAACGAAACAAGTCAAGTTTAGATGTGGAGACTGAATCCTATGCTGTTTTGTATTTATTGCGCCGGGATTTTCGATTGCCAGACAAGAGAAAATAGGTCTATGATAAAATAGGCGCCCAAGAGGACTTTAACGTGTTGAAACCGATCTTTTCCTATTCGGCTATTTTCCTCTGCTGGTACTTCTTTTCCGCCGGAAAGCCATCATCTGATTCAGCCATACAGCGATTTGTTCAGCTTGTACACAATGATGACTGTGGAGTTTATCCCGCCTATACGCTGCTGTTAGACTCTCCCTTCAAAAATGGAGCGGGAAATCGGGGCGCCTAACTACGTGATTCGTTCGGACCTGCACGCAGCAGGTAACAAAGACGCTGCAGCGTTAGCCTTTGTTCTTCGTTCCAACAGCGGAAAATGATACAAATCCTACTGTTTGAACGCTCACATTCTTATGAAAGAAAGGGAAGAATAATGAAAAGCAGAGATTCAGGAAAGGTTTTAAAGGAAAGACTCACCAAGCATAAAATGATTGCGGCCATTAAAGAACCAAAATTCATCGAGCAAGCCATCCAGTATAAAAACAATTTAAGCGCTGTCTTATTAATGACAGGAACCATACTGACAGTGAAACGGTACGTTGACTACATTCAGTCGCAAGGTCTCCCGGTCATTTTGCATGTAGAAAAAATAGGCGGATTAGAAATGGACAGAGACGGAATTGAATTTGTCAAAAGAAATGTCCAGCCGTACGGAATTGTCACAACGAGAAATGGGATCATTAAAAAAGCGAAATCGAGCGGATTATTTGTCGTGCAGCGGGTGTTTTTAATTGACACGGAGGTGTATACGAACCTCATGAAAGATCTTCACCGCATCCAATCAGATATCATTGAAATCATGCCGTGCCGGGCGCCCGATTTTGTGAACAGAGTATCAGGAGCTTCTCCTGTTCCCGTTATTACAGGAGGACTGCTTAATTCCTCAGAACATGCCAAGCAAGCATTAGCAAATGGAGCTGCGGCTGTGACAACATCTAACCCAAAGATTTGGAAAATAAATCTGAATACTTTGTAAATAATAATTTTACATTAACTTAATACTATCCTAATAATTACTTGTTATGGTATAAGCATCAAGTGAATAATTAATCGGTGCGAGCAGAGAGACCACAAATTAGATGTATATCACATATATACATTTTATTTGTGGTCTCTCTATTTGTTTACACACCGTGCGCGGAGGTGACCTACATTCTTTATCCACACTCACTGTCACTGAACAGCTGAATGGCAGCAAACCATCCATTTATGAAGGAGGAACAAAATGAAGTCCTATGTAAAATTACTTAGCTTGCTTTCATTCCTATTGCTATTGGCGGCTTGCGGCAAATCTGGAGATGCCACATCAGCTGATGGAAAAACCACGGAAGACGGAAAGACAGTTATTGAATACTGGCATGTCAATGCGGAGACCCAGGGTGGGAATACAGTCGAAGAGTTAGTGAAGGAATTCAATGAACAAAGCAAAACCACGAAGGTTGTCGCTAAGTATAATCCGGATATGTATAAAGGCCTGATGCAAAACTTGCAAGCGGAAGCGGCCGCTGGAAAGTCTCCCGCTGTCGTCCAAGTCGGATGGGCTTTTTTGGACTACTTTTCCAGCAACTTCAGCTACACATCTCCTCAAGAAGTAATAGATAAGCACGCGCCAGAAGACCAATCGTTTTTAAAAGACAACTTTTTAAATAATGTCATGGACTTAGCAAAAAATTCTGAAGAAAAACAAGTCGGCATACCATACTCGTTAAGCACACCGGTTTTGTACATTAACAAGGATCTGTTGAAAAAAGCCGGTCTGGAGGAGAACGGTCCTAAAACATGGCAAGAAGTGAAAGAATTTTCAAAAGTGATCAAAGAGAAAACAGGAAAATACGGCTTCTATATGCAAGAACCGGCTGATAACTGGGCAACTCAGGCTTTATTAGAAAGCAACGGCGCCCGCATGCTGAAGGATGGAAAAGCTTCTTTCGCATCAAAAGAAGGAATTGAAGCTTACAAACTGCTGGCCGATATGGTGGTCAAGGATAAAACCGCTCTTCATGTTCCATGGGATCAAGGCGTGCAAAGTTTTATCGACGGAAATGTTGCTATGGCGTACACAACAATCGCCCGCCGCTCGCAAATACAAGAGAATGTGAAATTTAAGGCCGCCGCTATTAAATCTCCGGCTTGGGAAGGAAAAGAAGTAAGATTGCCGGCTGGCGGAGCGATGCTTGCAATAACAGCGCAAGAAGAGAGCCAGCAAAAAGCGGCTTGGGAATTTATGAAATATTTATACAGCGTAGAATCCATGGCGAAGTGGACAGAAGGCACTGGCTATGTCCCGCCCCGCAAAGATGTGGCGGAAGCAGAAAATGGCCTGAAGGCATTCTTGGAAGAAAATGAAATGATGAAAGCAGCTGTTGAACAAATGGACGGTGTCGTTTCTTGGACATCCTTCCCCGGCAATGCAGGCTTGCAGGCCGAACAATTACTGCTGGACATCCGCGACCAGATCCTCGGCGGAAAAACCGGCGTAGAAGAAGGATTAAAGTCAACTGAAAAAGAGATCAATCAGTTATTGAAGTAATCCAAGCTCCATGAACATCTGCAGGGCTGATACTGAAAAGCCAGGAGAGGATTCCCCCCTCTACCTTGGATATTGGAGGGAAGTCAGCCCTTTTTCTTAATTGGTGAATACAAAGCGTGGGAGGAAAGCGCGACATGCAAGCTGTACAAATTTCAAAACGGAAATGGACTAAAGATCACTGGAAAGCTTATGGCTTACTGATGCCTTCCTTAGTTATTTTCATACTATTCATGTTTTGGCCGTTTCTTTATACGATTTATTTAAGCTTTTTCGATTGGAATATGGTGAAGCCAACTAAAGAATTTGTCGGACTGCAGAATTATGCTGACGTCTTATCGGATCCGGTTACATATAAAGTGTTTGGCAACACATTGCTCTATATTGCTTTACTGCTGATCATTAATCTCTCGGTTCCCTATCTTTTTGCTTTTGTTCTAGATGTGGCGCTTCATAAATTCAGCCAATTTTATAAAGGGGCGATTTTTTTACCGTCTGTGATTTCATTGGTGGTCGGCTCTATATTATTTACGTGGCTCCTTAATCCCGTATCGGGGCCAGTAGCCATCATTCTCGGCTGGTTAGGCATCGAAATGCCGATTTGGAGCAAGTTAGACGGCTGGGTTATCGTCGTGCTAAGTTTAATCACTTCCTGGAAAGTGTTTGGCTATAACTTTATCGTTCTATATGCTGCCGTCAACGGCATCTCCCGGGAAGTCATCGAAGCCGCCCGGCTGGACCAAGTCCCTTTATGGAAAATATTCTTTCATATTGTGCTGCCGATGAGCAGCGCCACAGGTATTTATGTATTGATCATCACCATCGTTCAAGGGCTTCAATATGTATTTACACCAATTAAAGTCATTACACAAGGCGGCCCCAACTATGCAAGCTCGAATGCGATTTATCATGCTTATCACGAAGCATTTGTATTGTATCGGACAGGACACTCCGCCGCCTTATCGATTGTAACTATGGTGTTCTTTATCATTTTGCTCATTCTAGAATTTAAGTTTGTAGAAAGAGGAGTCCACTATGCAAACTAACCGGATGGCAGCGGTACCTTGGCACTTGATTTTTATAGCCGTCGTCTTCATTTTAACTTTTCCGATAATCTTTGCGATCGGCATTTCTTTTAAGCCGCTGCAAGAAGCTTATAATAATGCATTGAATTTTATTCCCATTCAACCGACACTCGAGAACTATACAATTTTTTTTGAAAGCATCAATGTTGCCAAGGTTGTCTCGAATACATTTATTATCGCAGCGGTCGTGACGTTATTTAAAGTCTTTACCTCCTTTCTGGCAGCCTATGCATTTGTGTTTTTTGATTTTAAAGGAAAAAACATCCTGTATTTTCTTTTAATCAGCACCATTTTCATTCCTTTTTCCGTCACGATGATTCCCAATTATCTGGTCATCTCGGATCTCGGATTAGCTGACAGTATATGGGGAGTCATTTTGCCGCAGCTTGCTGATGCGGTTGGGATTTTCTTGCTCAGACAATCGATGAAAACGATCCCTGCCGCTTTAATTGAAGTAGCAAGGCTGGATCATCTCGGACATGCGCGCATTATGAAAGACATCGTGCTTCCGCTCGTCAAACCAGCCGTCACATCCACAGGTATCTGGTTTTTCATCCTGTCTTGGAATGAATACGTATGGCCTGTGCTTATATTGAAAACAGTTGATCACTACACATTGCCGCTGGCGCTGCAAATGTACATCAGCTCAGAGGGCGGAACGAACTTTACCGTTGCCATGGCGGTTGCTGTGATCACCATGATCATCCCCCTCACATTGTATTTGGTATTTCAAAAATATATTATTGGAACATTTACTTCTTCAGGAATTAAGTAAAGGCGGGATACTGTGAAAGAAATTCAGTTTGAAAATGTATGCAAATCTTACGGAAAAACCGAGGTCGTAAAGGATCTCAGCTTAACAATTAAGAAAGGCGAGCGTTTAGTTCTCCTCGGCCCCTCAGGATGCGGCAAATCTACGACCTTACGCATGATTGCGGGACTGGAGGATATTACATCAGGTACGCTGTATATGGGAGGCCAAAAAGCCAATGACATTCCGAGCGGCGAAAGAAATGTAGCCATGGTGTTTCAGAACTATGCTCTTTACCCTCATATGAATGTGTTGAACAATATTACGTATGGCTTAAAGGTTCAAAAGGTTCCTCCCGAGGAAATCAACCGCCGAACAGACGCCGTGCTGGAAATGCTTCAGTTGAAAGAATACAAAGACCGTCTGCCAAAAGACTTATCTGGCGGTCAAAGACAAAGAGTAGCCTTAGCTAGAGCCGCCGTTAAGCAGGGAGATTATTTTTTATTGGATGAACCATTGTCCAATCTGGATGCTCAATTAAGGGTCACAGCACGAAAAGAATTAGTGAAGATCCATGAAACTTATAAACAAACGCTTGTGTACGTGACGCATGACCAAGTAGAGGCCATGACCGTAGGCGACCGAATTGCCTTAATGTACAAAGGGCGCCTGCAAATGGTGGATACTCCTGAAAATGTCTACCACCGGCCTGTCAATATATTCACCGCAAAATTCATTGGTTCTCCTCCAATGAATGTAATCGACATGGCTTATCATAACCAGCACGCGGTGATTGCCAATCAGGAAATTCCGCTCCACCCGGAATGGAATCGGCTGATTAAAAAGTCCGGCGCACAAAGCTTGGCCTTTGGCATTCGTCCTGAACATATGACTCTATCGAAAAAGCCGCTGCCCCATTGTATAAAAGGACACGTAAAATATGTCGAAAATCACGGAAACCGCTATGGCGTCTTTATCGATATGGAAGGAACAGAAATCATCGCCATGAGCGAAACGAAGCATTGGACCTCAGGGGAAACCGTATATATTGAACCGAAAGCAGATAAAATTCATCTATTTAATAAGCAAACCACGCAGTCTATTGGCTGCCCATCATCTATTGTGGAGGTGTAAAACATGAGTAAGAACCTGATATGTTATTCTGATTTAGCCCTTTTATCTCATCATCCTTTTGAAAATACCGATCAACTCATCAAGCATGGAGCCGGCAAAGTCGAATTGTTAATGGACGGCCCATGCTGGGATGAGATGGAGGATCTCTTTCAAGAGCTTGCTCCAAAGCTTCAGGCTCTTCCCGTTCGCTATTCGATTCACCCTCCCGCCTGGGACATTAATTTAACTAGTGAAAACCGAGCTGTGAGGGAAACAGCATTTACTGAATATAAAAAAGCGATTCAATTGGCTGGCATGATTGATGCCTGTCACGTTGTCATCCATCCCGGATTCTGTTTCTCTCCAGCTTTTGATAAACAAACGGCTCAAAAGCGGGCAGCTCAAATGATCAATGAATTGTGCAAAATAGCTGAACCGCTCCAAGTGAAGCTGGCGATTGAAAATGTGGGATACAGCGGAAGCTCTCTTTTCACTCAAGAGGAATATACCCGCTTTTTAGACGGCATTGATAAAACAGCAGGCTTTTTAATCGATATTGGGCATGCCAACTTGAATCAATGGGACATTCCCCGGCTAATCAAAGAAACAAAAGATCGGCTTTTGGCCTTGCATATTCATGATAACGACGGCATACGCGATGCTCATTGGCCGATCGGCGAAGGAAACATAGAATGGCCGGCTATTTTTTCAGCGATCAACCAATGTCAATTACCCATAGAACTCATTTTGGAATATGCTCCGGGTACGCCTTTAAATTGGCTGGAAGAAGGGAAGCACATTCTGCAAAATGAAATACAAATTAATGAAACAGGAGTATAGTATGATTAACATTCGCGATTTTGACGCCTTTTGTTTTGATTTAGACGGAACGATTTACGTCGGGAACCAGCTGTTGCCGGGCGTAAAAGAAACAATAGGCTTATTACGGCAGCACCAAAAAAGCATTTTATTTATCACCAATGCACCAACGCAGACGAGGGAAGGGTGCCAGAAACTGCTTACGTCCTTAGGAGTCGCCGCACAGCTTGAAGAAGTGCTCACCGCTTCCTTCCTATCTGCTGCTTACTTCTTAGAAAACTGCGCAGATGCGAGAATTTTTATCGTTGGCGAAAGGGCGCTCCTGCAAGAATTCAGCAATTATTCCTTGCACGTCACAGCCAATCCTTTAGAGGCCACCCATGTGCTGGTCGGCTTAGACCGCGACTTCTCCTATCAAAAGCTGAACCGCGCGATGAGAGCTGTGCGCAATGGAGCAAAGCTGATTGTAACCAATCCCGATCCGTCCTGTCCTGTCTCTGAAGGATATATTGCGGATACATTCGCGATCGCCAAAGCAATTGAAGTAGCCGCCGGGCATCCAATTGACCTGGTTATCGGAAAGCCCTCATCCTACTACGCAAGAAAAGTAAGCAAGCAGCTGAACATCGCAAATGAGCGATGCCTGATTATCGGTGACCGCCTGGAGACCGATATTTTAATGGGAAAGGCCAATCAGTTCCGCACGTGCCTCGTCTTAACAGGCGCCTCCAGCAAAGCGGACATAAATAAAATCAAGATTAAGCCAGATTACGTTATTGAGAATTTAACAGAATTATTTACGAAATAAATTAACGCTTGATCAAAGAATCGTCTGCTTTTCTTTGTCCCTCTAATTGTGAAATATAATGGCTGGCAGCGGTAATAACTGCCTATTTCCGCTGCCAACGAGATTCTATTCACGCATTTTTAATTATTTCCTCCTACACAAACAGCAGGATTTGGTTTTTCAAGGAATAATCCTCACATTTATGTAAAAAAAAGATAAAAATTTTTGACAATTAACTACTATTTACCCAATTTATTATAGTCATATTGAAATAAACGCTCCTTTATCTTAAGATAATACAAGGTATTAAAACAAATAAATAACAGGTATATATGGAAGTTAAAGGCAAACTGCCTGAAAGGGTAGGACGCAAAGCCTAGGGTCTAAGGTTTTATTGAAAAAACTATGATCGCCTGGCTACCAAGTTAAGCACATGTTTATGAAAAATTTGGCTGTTCTATCCTGTATAGAACGGCTTTTTTAATTTTCAGACTTATTTATACATGAGGTGATTTTGGAATTGCGAAAAGAGTGGAACACAGAAGAAGTAGAATATTTAAAGGAAAATGTCGGCTTTCATAACCTTGCCAAAATGGCTGACAAGCTCGGGCGGTCCTTTGAATCTGTCCGCATTAAAATGCACCGCATCGGGCTTTCTAATACGAAGTCACAGACAGGCTTGATTACAGCTGGTGAACTGGCAAAAATCCTGCAGGTGGACCGCAACACGGTTAAATGGTGGATGAAGAAATACGGGCTGCCGTGCAAAAAGAAAGTTACGCGAAAATCAAAACAATTTTATTTCATCGATCCGCGTACATTTTGGGAATGGGCGTCGGGTCATAAAGAAAAGGTGGTCTTCTCCCGAATTCCCCCGCACGCCCTGCCCCCTGAGCCTGATTGGGTCACACAAGAAAGGCGAAAAGAAACCTTTCACCAGCTGTGTAAGCAAAGGCCTTATAAGCCTTGGACGACGAAAGAAGATCAGAAACTGATCGAGCTTCGGCAGAAAGGACTGACTTACGCGGAAATTGGCGAACAAATGAACCGAACCGCGAACAGCGTCATCAGAAGATATAGCCGCTTAAAGAAAGAGGTCAGACAATAATCAATGAGCTCTTCGGCCTTCCCTGCAAGCAGAGGGGCTGCCGCAATCATGACGACAGCCCCATCCGAAGACATGTACTCTCTTAATTCCAGCCATTCCCCAATTTCTGCCCATATGCCTTGAAGTGTACAGCTGATTCCCTCCCATCCTTACATGGAAAAAGGGCTTCATTCCCGTGTAGGGAAGCGCCCTATTTTAGAGTGTGATCTTTTGATCTTTTAGGCCAACAGCCGAAGCACATTTTGCGGGTGATTGTTCGCTTGAGCAAGCAACGCCTGCGCCGCTTGCGCCAAAACGGACTTCTTGAATTGCTCCATCATCTCTTTCGCCATATCCGCCTCGCGGATGCGCGATTCAGCTGCTGTTATATTTTCTTCTGTGATCGCCGATACAGCGATCGCCCTTTCAAGCCGGTTTTGATAAGCCCCCAGCCTTGAACGCTGCGCGGAAGCAGCCGCAATGGCCCCATCCAAAATGGAAAGATTATCGGTTGATTTGTTTAACAAATCAACCGCCGTAATGCCTAAAGAGGAACTGGTCGCATTCGCCAGCTCAATCTCTATAGACGGACCGATGCGCATCTTATTCATCTGGTTATCAGATGAATTTTGCCATTTTTCTGAAAATGATTCCAATGGATTGGATAAGTTTGCGTTTTCTATATCTGGAATTACAGAATAATCATCTCCTCCTCCGATTGCACCAGTATCCGCATCCCCCAGAACAATGCCTGAATTAGCCAGTGTGGCGTTAGCTTTAAAATCAGCGATAAAACCGGCTGTATCCATACCAATTAAGTCGTTCAGCGCCTCGTCCAATGTTTTTTCCTTCCCGCCAAGGCTGCTTAATTTCATTTCGTTGAAAAGAGCTCTCATCTCGCCTGCGATTTCCGCGTTTAAGTATTTGACAGCAGCATAACCAGCAGAATAATCAGCGCTTGTGCTGTTCCAGGCGTCAATATTCTTCTTCAAGGCATTAAAGTCATTTCCCGCTGCCGCTAAATCGTTAGCCAAGCGTTCATCCGCCCCCGCAATAAATTCCGCAGCTCCTTCTTTAAACCAAGTAGGCAAGTCGCGAAAATTCATCGTTCTTCCCATTACCGCATGCACCATTTCATGAGCAATAATCCGGTCATTCGAGATCCATGAGCCTCCGCCATTGGGCATTTCCACAGGGGAAAAGTCGCTCATATCCAGCACCAG
Source organism: Bacillus xiapuensis (assembly GCF_002797355.1). Taxonomy (GTDB): domain Bacteria; phylum Bacillota; class Bacilli; order Bacillales; family Domibacillaceae; genus Bacillus_CE; species Bacillus_CE xiapuensis. The sequence goes on from NZ_KZ454940.1 coordinate 281,109, forward strand.
CTTTTGATTAAAATAACGGCCATCGCTGCCGCTCGGATAATAGGAGCCTTGCACCCAAGCGACACGGCCGTCCCCCGAGTTTTGAACAAACTGAATGTCAAGCGGGGCATCATCCGCTGCAGCCTGCAGCCCATATTGGCCGGAAATCAACTTCTCACTGTTGGTTAGCCAATACTTTTGAAGCGCCTCTGCTGCCGCTTTTTGTTGATCACTGGCCGCTTCTGATGTCACATTTAACAGCTTAATCGTATTAAATTCAGTGGTGTTCGCAATCCGGTTCACTTCCTCAACGATCTCGTCCCATTCCATTTTAATCGCTTTCCGGTCACTCTCAGCCAGGGTATCATTTTCAGCCTGTACCGCTAGCTCCCGCCCGCGCTGAAGCAGTGCATGAATTTCATTTAATCCGCCCTCAGCCGTTTGCAGCAAGGAAATGCCATCTTGCATATTCCGCTGTTCTTGAGACAGCTCGCGGATCTGTCCGCGCATTTTTTCAGAAATCGCCAGCCCTGCGGCATCATCCCCCGCACGATTTATGCGCAGCCCGGACGATAGCCTCTCCAGCGTTTTGTGTTGCAGTTTTTTTGCTTGATTGAGCTGAAGGTATGACTGTAACGCCATCCTATTGTGCCGAACGATCATCTATTTCCTCCCTTCTATTTTTTTATAGTCATTTAGATCCTTTGACCAATGACTATACACGCATGATTATACCTCATTTATTCGAGTGAATTCGACATTTTTTTCAGAATGCTAATTAAATCCAATAAATTAACCGAATTGTCCGTTAATTTATTTTGGAACACTGAGAAGCTTGGGACTAACCATTGAAGGCAAACAATAAAAACCAAATTCAAGGAAACCTTGATTTGTTTTTTGAGTTACTGCCTATTCAAATAGCATTCTTACCATTAAGATTCCACTTTAACAACTGGCAGCCCCTCCGAATAATCTACATTGTATACACGTTTAGATGTTTGAATTCGCACAGGCCGTTCGCTTCTCTCAACTCCGCTAGAAAATGTATGATTAGTGATGACAGCGTCAAACAATTTTAAGAAATCAGCATCTAATCCATGATTCGTTGACTTAAATACCTCGCCATCTACATCCCGATCCGATATTTCATGATACCAACAATGATGGATACTTTCACAAAATTTTCGTTTCCTCACATGAGAAATCAAATGGTCGGTTGTACCATGAAAACATTCAATATGGCAGCGGTTATGAAAAGTTTGATAAAGAAAAGATAAATCTAAAAATTCCTCATCATAATCCAATCTACTAGCTAAATAATCAAATTCTATCTGTAAAGTCATTTTTCCGATCCTTGTAAGTAAATAGCGAGGAGACTTTAAATAATTTGGAAATAACCAAGACGAATTATCAATCAGCAAAGAAAATAAATCAGGAGCTAATGCATTGCATAAATAGCTTAAATAGGCACCATGGGATTGCCCGAATAGTATAATCCTCTTCGTATTAAAGAGCAATCCATTATCCTCTAGAATCTTCATCACATAATGAATGGCTGTGATGTGATCTATCGCCTGCATAATCCCCATATCATTGAAGTTGTCTAATGTCTCTTTCAAGTTTTCTTTTACTCTTATAGAAAGATCATAGTTTCTTCCAATCGTAATGAATTGGCTAGCATCAAAGCCGCCAGCATAGATTCTTTCGATTTCACTTGCTGTAAAGATCCCTCGCAGTTCCTTTTCAGAAATCTGGATATTCACTGATTCGCTGCCTTGCATAAATTGCTGGCCAAAGTAATCACATTGAATAGTGATTAAATTATATTGATCCGCAAATAGTGAACGCATTTTCTTGTACACATTTGAATGGGCGCTCCCTCCAAAGCCCGGAATTAATAAGAGCATGCCCGTTTCTTTATTTACCCCTTGATCTGGCTCAGAAAAATATATCGTTAGCTCCCTTGCATTTTCATTTTGATATAAATTGGGATGTGCAGGCCAACTAAGTTGATAATCCTTGGACATTTTTGAACCCCTTTCACTAATCCATTGTTTTCGCTGTTTTTAAAGACTGTTTATACTTTTGTATAAATAAGTTACCAACTTCTTTATCTCGTCTAATGGTTCACATAGCTCTTCTCATACTGTTCGTTCCTGATTCAATCCAATCGAATTCGAGTGCTTTTTGCTCGTCTACTAAACTCGCTATCTAGCGGACTTTCTTGAACTTCTCACAAATTGTCGCTCTATCTTTTACACGCACTGTATATATCATATTTGCTAGCCCCACGGGCTAAACAGACCCGATATTCCCCTTTGGAAACGCAGTAAAAGCTTGCGTTAGCCGTGCCTTTTAAAGCGCTTAAAAAACAGAAGGACCTCTTCCACGACACACCTGTTCAATTCTACCAATAACTATTTCCAGTAATTATCTGATTCTATTGTCTTCACCATGTAGGCAAACACTTCTTTGCAGCCATCTTCACAAATCCCAACAACGATATATATAGCTGCTTTAGACACCCTATCACAGTGCACCGCTATGCATGTCGCATCTAAAATAATGCACTCAGACATAGCGCAAGTGTAGCGAGCGGTGATTTAATGCTTTACCACTTTTGAAACCGCATTCATTATATTTGAATTCGTTTATGAGGTATCATGATACCCGTACATTTTTTCGACTAGACTAGCGTTTACGTCGTCTTGATACCTTTTTGAAACAAATGCGTTCTTGTTGTTTGACTAGTTCGATGGCAATTCCTGTTGTAAACTGATTCATGGGGACAGACCTCTTTTCTTTAAAAGAGTTGTGCTAACTTTATTCTATCAAGAAAAAGTCTTCCTTTTTAGCGTTTTATTCATTTTCACCAAATATTATACACTTTCTGCCGATAATAATATTAAGAGTTACGCATAAAAGGTTGGAGGAATAACATGAAAAATCCATTTATCCAAATAAAGAATAGAAAAATTGGTCTAGATTATGAACCTATTGTTATTGCTGAAATTGGCATAAATCACGAAGGAAGTTTATTAGTCGCAAAAGAGATGGTGGATGCTGCTTATGAAGCTGGTGCTGAAATAATCAAGCATCAAACACACGTAGTAGAAGATGAAATGAGTAAACATGCCAAAAAGGTAATACCAGGAAATACAGATGTCTCTATTTATGAAGTGATGGAAAGATGCGCATTAAATGAAGAAGATGAACAAGCACTTAAAACTTATGTTGAATCAAAAGGGATGATTTTTTTAAGCACTCCCTTTTCAAGAGCTGCTGCTGATCGATTAGAAAGAATGGGCGTCTCAGCCTATAAAATCGGATCTGGCGAATGTAATAACTACCCATTGATTGAACATATCGCTTCATTCGGTAAGCCAATGATTGTATCCACTGGTATGAATGATATAAAAAGTATAAAAAAAACGGTTCAAATATTAGAACAATACCAAGTTCAATACGCTTTATTACATTGTACAAACATCTACCCTACTCCTCCGGAACTAGTAAGACTAGGAGGAATGCAGGAATTACAAAAAGAATTCCCCAACGCTGTAGTTGGCTTATCGGATCATACGTTAAATAATAATGCTTGTTTGGCCGCTGCGGCTATAGGAGCATCCGTTTTAGAAAGACATTTCACCGACAGCAAAACAAGAAAAGGGCCCGACATTATTTGTTCGATGGATCCATATGAGTTGAAGCAACTTATCAACGGAAGCAAAGAGATTTATAAAATGCGTGGTGGCAAAAAAGAAGCCACACAGGAAGAGCAAGTAACCATCGATTTTGCATTTGCTACCGTTGTCACAACCGCTGATTTGAAAGCAGGGGATACGCTAACCAAAGAGAATATTTGGGTTAAGCGCCCTGGTATTGGTGAAATAAAGGCTGAACATTATGAAAAATTAATAGGAAAACGTATAAAAAAAGATATCTTAGCAGATGAACATTTATCTTGGAATGATATTGAAGACGTTTAAGGGGTACATGATATGAAAAAGGTATTATTTCTTACTGGTACGAGAGCGGATTATGGTAAAATTAAATCTCTGATGAAAGAAGTAGAAAAGCATAATGAGTTTGAATTACATATTTTTGTCACAGGCATGCATATGCTGTCAAAATACGGTTCAACTTGGAAAGAAATAAAAAAAGATGGTTTCAACAATATCTATCAATTTATTAACCAAAAAAGCCAAGCACATATGGATATTACATTAAGTAATACGATCTTAGGCTTAAGTAATTATGTTCATGAACTAAAACCTGACTTAATTGTTGTTCATGGTGATCGCCTTGAAGCGTTAGCTGGTGCAATTGTCGGCGGATTTAACAACATTCGAGTGGCTCATATTGAAGGAGGAGAAGTCTCTGGAACTATTGATGAATCCATCAGACATGCAATCACAAAGTTTTCTCATATCCACCTTGTCAGTAATGAAGAAGCAAAGAAAAGAGTCATTCAGCTTGGTGAAAGAGAAGAAGCCATTCATGTAATCGGTTCCCCAGATATTGATATTATGTTATCAAATGACCTTCCAACTATTGAAGAGGTAAAAAAGAGATATGAAATACCATTCGATGAGTACGCTATTTTTATGTATCATCCAGTCACAACGGAATCAAAAGAAGTATCAGAGAAAATTAAAATTATAATTAATTCATTAATTGACTCCAACAAAAATTATATTATTATATTTCCGAATAATGATGAAGGCAGTGCTGCGATACTCAAAGAATATGAGAATATTTCCAATCATCCTAATTTCAAAATTTTCCCATCAATGAGGTTTGAATATTTTTTAACTCTATTGAAAAATTGTCAATTTATGATTGGAAATTCAAGTGCAGGAATCCGAGAAACGGGTATATATGGCATCCCTTCTATCAACATCGGCAATAGACAGCAGGGAAGATTTGACATGCATAAAAATCATCATATTATAAATATAAGGGAAGATCAAAAAGAAATATTAGCAGCTATTCAATCTATAAACAATCACAAACAAAAGAACTTTACCTATGGGGACGGAACAAGCAACTTAAAGTTCATTAATCTGCTAAAAAAAGATGTTTTTTGGAGAATACCTATACAAAAAAAATTTATCGATACATATTAAGTAGGTGCAGCAAAATGTATAAAGAAAAGACATTTTTAGCCGTCATTCCAGCAAGAGGCGGCAGTAAAGGCATACCCAGAAAGAATATCTTTACCGTTAATAATAAACCATTAATTCAATATACAATAGATGAAGCCTTATCATCTAGATATTTGGATGAAGTAATTGTATCGACAGATGATTTAGAAATAGCAAAAATATCTAGAGATTTAGGAGCAGGGGTACCCTATCTTCGCCCTGCTGAACTTGCCAACGATCAATCGAAAACGATTGATGCTATTATTCACATTATTGAAGAGCAAAAAAAAAGAGGCAAAGTATATGACTACGTCGTTGTACTTCAACCAACACAGCCTTTACGTAAATTCTGGCACATTGATGAAGCTATACAAAAAATAATAAACTCTCATCAATCCAGCTTAGTGAGTATTTCACTTGTGAAAGAGCATCCCATTTTGTTTAGAACTCTAAATGAAGATGGCTTAGTAAATAACCTCCTTAATGTTAACAGCACGGTTCGCCGGCAAGAATTTAATGCTTATTATAAAGTTAATGGAGCGATATACATAAACAAAATCGATGCAAACTTCAATCATCATACTAGCCTTAACGACAACAAACTAGGATACATTATGGATACTAAGTTTGACTTAGATATTGATACCTATTCGGATTTGGAAAGGTTTAAACTGATCCAAAAAGGAATAATAAACTAATTATACCTATGCTTAAAAAGCCTTAATCACTTCATTATGATTAAGGCTTTTTAATGCGACATTCACATTCCTAATAAAAGATAACTTTTTATTATACTCTCAAGATTGCTCTCAAATGATTTCCTGATTTAGATTGATCTATAATAGGCTGCAAGACATCATAGAGCGCTTCGCATGTCTCAGATAAATTCAATTGCTGGTTGTACTCGTAATAACTTTTTAAATCCCCCAAATCGATTCCTTTTGTTGCAAAGTAGCTTACTTCCATACCAGTTAATTCTGCTAAGCGATAAATGGATTGCTCTGTGAAATAAGATAGATGTTCTGCCGGCATAATTAAATTGGATTCACTTTTCATAACTTGAATGGCAACAGAATCATAATGAGGAGTAAAAATAACAAGAATACCGTCCTTGTTTAGCAAACTTTTTGCTGCATTCACTAAATTCAAAGGATCTTCTACATGTTCTATTAAATCAAACATAGTAATAACGTCAAATTTCTCATCCGTATGTAAATCGCTTAATTGTTGATTCCAGATAGGAATATTTAACCTTTCCGAAGTGAAACTTGCTAAATCCTCACCTAATTCCAATCCGTGGCATTTTACTCCCTTTTCCTTTGCAATTTCTAAAAACCACCCTGTACCGCAACCAACATCTAACAAACGAATGTCTTCTATTTTTTTATTCACATTCTTTTCTATTAACGAAATTCTTTCCTCAGCAAATCTTATTTGTCTATAATTTTTATTTGATAAATATCCCTTTCTAGCATCATTTAATGCATGCGGAGCTGAATAAATATCATTGGTATGGATAGGAACCCGATCAAAAAAAGCTGTCCCGCAAAGTAAACATTGATATAAGTTAAAATTGAATTTTTTAAATTCAAATTTTTTTTCTAAAGAACTGCATACAGGACATTTAGTTCTTTCCTTCCAACCATGTTTGTTATCAATAGTTCTAACATTATTTTTCTGCCTATCTAAAATAGTGCTTAAAAAACCTTTGGGTCTCATCTCAGTTAAATCTATTGTTTGAAAACTTTCTAAAGAATCCTTATATCCCATGAACGGTCCATTCCTTTTTTAAGTATTATGGTCTTATAGAACACAAATATTTTATCCGAATTCATTAAGAGAACAATCATTGATTTCCTTTAAAATGATTCTCAAGTTCTTCCCTTAGTTCTGTAAAGTAATCTTTGACAAACACAAAGTGAGCTTGTATATCTTTCAAAAATCTACTGAATAATTTAATGACCAAGTTTCCTTTTCTAATTGCATTCTTTTCGTAACGAAGTAATTGGCTCTCCTCAGAAAGCTGTTCATTTTGGACTTGCATCATCGGCTCGATAAATGCCTGATAGTATGGATTAGCCTTCAATTTCGCAAACTCTTTATCAAATTTTGCAAATTCATATTCTAATCTGTTAGCTTGATGCTGTACAACCATTGATTCTATTTTTTTTAATTCTTGAGTGGTGCTCCCAATCAACTGCTGACATTTTTCATAATTTAAATTCATTTTTCGCAGTTTCTTTTTTATGTAATCTTTATTATATTGATTATTTACTGAATGCCAATTATTTGATACTATCCCTTTCTCAGTAAGATGATTCTCCATCACTTGTGCTAACGAAAGAAAGCTTGTTCCCGCAATATGCGCTCCACCCTTTGTCGTATTTATCACTTCTATTTCAGGTGATTGACTAATATACCATTCCAACTGTTTGCGCATTCGGTTAAATCCATCATTGGTCTGAACATCATTGCCATACACATCTTTTACACATATGCTTTTTTCTTTTTCTTCTTGTGTTAATTCATTAGCTATATGTTCATACTGAATCCCATCTGAATAACGGCGGTTGTTTTGATACGCTAAATTTTGTCCAGCTAAGATAATTGAACGGCATCCCAGCAACTTTAACAGTTGGAATGTCACGACTGCTATAGAAGGCGCGTCAAGGACAATATCAATATTTTGAGAAATATCCAGTAAGTGAGGTGCCACTGTATCTTGACTTGTAATCATATGCAGCATTGGTCCTGGATATTTTTCTAATGTTTCAAATCCTACAGAACTACCAAATACTAAAGGAATTTGGTTAATATTGTCTGCTTTTAACCTTTGAAATGCGATCTGATTGGCTTCTTTCGGATCATACGTACAGGCCGCATCCGGATAAATCCCATGCTCTATGAGCGCATTGATTGCTGAACCAACGGAAAAAATATACGCTAACCCATTTTCTTTAATATGCTTCAGGTTTTCAAACTCCTCAGACAATGACGGACCAGCCGCAACAATAATCGCCGGTTTGCCTTCAAACGCACTCTTATCTACATCATGCAAAATGTTTGGCGTTTGTAATACTTTAGGAAAGTTTTTAATGGAGTTGATCGTCCAGCGTTTTTGAAAAGACAGTCCGACCGCTAAGTTGCTCCTCTTATCTTTGAGCAGCTCCTTCAATGTTTTCATCACAGCTGTATATTCTTTGGCATAGAGCTTTTCATATACTGGAAGAGTGTAGATATATATATCCTTGCCTGCCCATTGATAAAGCTTTCGCATGACTGACTGAATGTCTTCTTCTTTACTGGATGTAAAAATCTTTTGTAATCGATGAACGGATAGCTCTTGTAAGCTTTGATGCGATAAAAACTGGTTCAGCACTTCCAAGTTCGGCTCGTAAATCGAATATTTCATATCCGGGTATTGTTTCAGCAAAGCTTTAATATGGTAGCCCAATCCTGCTCCAAAAAACAGCACGTGTCGGACATTTTCGGGTATATCTCTTTGCTGCTGCAGCCGCTCGCTTTCCTTTTCAGGATCATATTTACTGTGAATGTATTGTGTATAGCCACCGACCGTTAATTTTAACGTCGGCAAGCCTTTTTTCGAAGGCTCGACTGAGACGTTCTCCGTCTTTTCATCATGCTTGGATAAAGCTTGCAGCAAGGAACGGTCCTGCAGCCGCAAATAATTCCGATTATCAATTAAGATCATGGCGCATTCCTTCTCTATCAATCATCATTTTCACTTCTTTAGCCATCGTCTCAAATACCGGCTCAATTTCATATTGCAGCATATCCGCAATAAGAACAGTATCGATATTTTCTAATGCTTCTTCCAGATTGCCTAACTCTCCTTTTAGATCCGATAAGGAGGCCAGCACCTTCTCCCAATTTGCTGGCCGGACCACAGATTGATCTATCGTTTCTGCCGATAGCAGCAGCCACTGAATTCCTTCAAATAACTGATTTAACTCTTGCCAACAAGAAGGATCCGGATGATTGTAAAATCGGTCCGCTAATGCGGCAATATGCGGCAAAGCACGCGCTGTATATTCTTCTGCGGACAGCAGCAAGTCATTGATAAATTCTTTGGCTGGCACCGCCATCACTTCAATCGTTTCAATGTGAGGCAAACGGTTGGACAAAACCACCTCGGGACTTTCCAATATCTTCTCATGATTGACCACCAGATGATCAAAATAATATTGATCACCTAATAAATCATTAATCTTCTCTATTATCTCCTCGACAGAAGTGTCGTTATCAAACTCAATCACTTGTTCTTGAAAATGGAGTTTCATAGGTGTTCCCCCCATACATTAGTTCTGTATCATCACTTTCTTCTCCTAATATCGACATAAATCAGCTTTTTTAAATAGCCTAATGTCCTAATCTTATTTATTCCCTAAGGCTTTTATATTACAATAGTGGCAAAGGAGACTTAGCTATGCAGATCAAGACAATAGAAACGAGAACTGTTCCGACGGTCCAGCTGGAATACCTCGGAAAAACACTGACTTTTCACAGCAAATACAATCCCTTGCATGAAGCGGAAGTTTGGTGCAAAAATGCAGTAGAACGCATAAAGAAAAATCAGCAGGTCCTTGTCATTGGACTAGGTGCCGGCTACCATATTCAATTGCTTGCCAAGCTGTTGCCTGAGCAGTCTATTACTGTCATTGAATTTAATGAGCCGTTTTTCAACTGGTTTACCCGCAGCTCTTTTTATCCGATGATTGCCGACGTGGAAAACGTTTCGGTAAAGTCCTTCAGCCAACTGTTACCGGATGAAAGAAAAGCCATCTTCTCATCGGTCAGCTCCACTAATCTATTGATCCATAAAAATGGGATAGACATCATTCCAACTGAGTTTCAAAATATAAAAGCTTTGCTGGATGACATCAAGCTACAAAATGGTTCGATCAACAATCAGCTGGAAAATATGCAATCAAACTTTAACAGAAATGTAGAATTGAACGATCAAGGGATTCGAGAACTGGTGAATAGATACAAAGGAAGACCGATGATTTTAGTATCAGCGGGGCCTTCGCTTGATAAGCAGCTGCCTTTATTAAAAAAGATTCGAGATGAAAACACTTTTATTATTGGAGCGGTGGGAACAGCTGTGAAACCATTGATTCAACATGATATTGTACCCGACTTTTTTGTCATTATTGATCCGAATAAAGGCACTTATAAACAGCTCACGGATGTTTGTTTGCCGGAAACGACGCTCTTTTATTTATGCACCGCCTATCACGATACCGTAATGCTTCATAAAGGACCTAGGCGCATTCTTTGGCAAGAAGGGTTTGCAGAAGCGGAGAAAATGGCGGGCATTAGAAAGGACCCTACCATCCAAACAGGCGGATCTGTAGCAACCGCTTTGCTCGATTTGATGGTTTTACTCGGCGGAGAACGCATTGCGTTAATCGGGCAAGATTTAGCGTTTACAGATGGCAAAAGCCACGCAAACAGAACGCATGCTCAAAAAGAAATGAAACAATTAAAACCGTCCCAAAAAGTGTTAAGCTATGATCAAACTGGCGAAGTATATACAGCGAAAAATTTAAACATCTACCGTAAATGGTTTGAAACGTTTGCTAGAGAGCACCCTCATTTGCATCTTTATAATTGTACTGAGGGAGGAGCCTATATCCACAATTGGGAACATATTCGCTTGCAAGACTATTATGTAAAATATAAACCATAAAGAGATATTTCTATCAGCGGGGCTCTTCATTCCCCGCTATTTGTTCGTTGACGAACCAACCTTGCTCCTTACATGCGGAATAAACAGCCACATTCCCCATAAGTCATTTGGCTGACGGACGATTTCTTTGCTAAAGAAAAAGTAAAAAGACTCAGCCTGCTTCAAGCAAAATTTTATCATGGCTTTACATCAGGTCAGCTGAATCATTTCTTTTTCTCTAACTAGGCCCCTTCATAACTTTATGACGCTTGATCCAGCCAACTTGGCATCTGTATGTGACGCCAGTCAAGCTCATCATATCGTATCACTCCAAGATGAACGACCGTCTGCTTGCCACAGCACACCGAATAATCACAGCCTCCATCCTTTTTCAATCTTTATACTGAAATAAAAAAATCCGGTTTTCCAAAAATGGAAAACCGGATTTTGAAAATTATTAACGAAGAAGTTGGAGAACTCCTTGTGGTTGCTGATTAGCTTGAGCTAGCATTGCTTGAGATGCTTGCGCTAAGATCGAATTCTTCGTTTGGTTCATCATTTCTTTCGCCATGTCAACGTCACGGATACGAGATTCCGCAGCTGTTAGGTTTTCAGAAGATGTTCCTAAGTTGTTGATAGTGTGCTCTAAACGGTTTTGGTTCGCACCAAGCTTCGCACGCTCAGCAGACACTTTATCAATTGCATCTTGAATTGTAGTAATCGCTTTATCGGCACCAGATTGAGTTTTGATGTCCACACCGCTAACGGCTAAACCGCTAGCACCTGCGCCCATATTAGCAATTGTTAATTCCATGTTTTGTCCTTCATTCGCGCCAATATGGAATTTAACAGCGCCTGAACCATCAAGAGTTCCGTCTAATAATTTCTTAGTGTTGAACTCTGTATTGCCAGCAATACGGTCAATTTCTGAAATTAACTCGCTAACTTCTTTTTGAAGCTCGTCACGGTCAGTAGATGTATTTGTATCATTGGCAGATTGGACTGCTAGTTCACGCATACGCTGAAGAATAGAGTGTGTTTCGTTCAATGCGCCCTCAGCTGTTTGGATTAAAGAAATACCGTCTTGCGCGTTTTTAGCAGCCATATCTAAGCCGCGGATTTGTCCGCGCATTTTTTCAGAGATCGCTAGACCTGCAGCGTCATCTCCTGCACGGTTAATGCGAAGACCTGAAGATAATTTTTCCATTGATTTAGATTGCATGCCATTGGCACTGTTTAGCTGGCGGTATGTGTTAAGCGCCGCGATATTATGGTTGATTCTCATAATATGATTTCCTCCTTGAGTGAATCGTTCACGTCCTTGTGAACGCTGATTTTTTTAGGGGGAGTTCAAGTCGGCCGCCCTGAGCTCCCCGCTACATGTTTATTATCGGACGGGGCAGGGAATGTTTAATAGTTTTGAAGAAATATTTTTATCTTTTTTGCTGAAAAAAAGAGCTTCGCGGAGAAAGCTCTTTATTTTTCGCCTATGAAATGGGAAAGATTCTGTACGGCGGCGGAAGCGGCTTGGTTTTCTTGCTGGATGGCTACGTAAACTTCTTTGCGGTGAATGTCAATATGCTTGGGCGCGTTGATGCCGACCTTGATTTGGTCGCCGCTTGTGCCGATGATGGTGATTTCAATATCGTCGCCGATTTGGATCGATTCTCCCTGTTTTCTGGATAGCACTAGCATGATGGCTCACTCCTTTGCGGCGCCGGCTGGGAAAAGAGGGTGGCGCGTTTGATAGCGGCGGTCATTTAAGATGACTTGCTTCGCCTGATTGCTGGCGGTGTTGACAATCACCGGCGCCTGCAGATTGGCGGTCGTTTGCTCGAACGGATCATGAACAGTAAGTATTGTGTATACGGCGGCTTGTTCGGCTTTTTCTAATTGCAAAGCGGCAACGGCGCTATCCTCTAATTGAATATCGTAATCCGGAAAAAAGGAAAAAGGATTGGCCACGATAAATCCGAGCGAAGGCGTATTCGTTGATTGCAGAACGAAAAACACGCCGTTGTCCGGAAAAGCCAGCAGGGTGAATTGCTTCTCGCCGGCAAAACCGGGAAGGCCTTGGCGGAATGTCCAAATGTCCTTCTGGCTGATGTTGATTTGTCCGTGGTATTTTGTATCAATGATCATCGTTTCACGTTCCTTTGATTAAATTTCCTGCTCGTAATGAATGCCTTTATATTTTAAATTTACAAAGTCAATGTCGACAGATGGATATTGCTTCATGGATACATGCACTTTCCCGGGCTGATAGTCATGAATCGGTTTATTCGCTCTCGTATTGTTGATGATGCCGCGGGTTTGCACATCGATGTTCACGCTGGCCGGCTGGTAGTGGATCTTCACGCTGCCGGCCGATGGAATAAAACCGATGTTGAATTCCAAGGGCGGACCTTCACTGTTTCTTCTCGCTTGCTCCGGTATCGGATTGCCGCCGTTTTCAATTCTCATCAGCTCATCGCCATCAGCGGAAACGCGCGCCAGCCCCTCGATCCAATCCTGGTAGCCGCGCTGGGCAAATTCTTCGATGCGTTTTCTGACGCTTTTCAAGTCCATGTCTTCCCGCGCTTTCGTCTGATCAATCGTTAACTTCGACGGCGTCGTTTCAATCGACAGCTCAGCCGGCGGCTGCTGCAAATCGAGCTCGGCTGGCGGCTGCTGAAGCGACTGCACCGGCTTTTCAATATCCAGGGCGATTTGCGCCCGCTGCGATGTCATGCGGATTTGAGCCAATTCCATACGTAGTCACCTCATTTTAAAGAAAAGCTATCCCCAAGACGGAATAGCTTATCGTAAAAAGTCCATCAGCGTAGGCTGAATGATGCGCGCGCCGACACCTAGAGAGGCGCGGTGAATGCTTTCCTGCGTTTTCAATTGGGTAATCGCCTTCTCAATGTCGATATCTTCATTTTCCGACATGATGCGCTTGGCGATGACCTCCTGCTGATTGATCCGGTCTTCCATCAGCTCAATGCGATTGAGACGGGCGCCCATGCTTGCGCGTTCATAGGTCATGGCATCGATATGGTTATCTAATTCCGTTAGAAAGCCATTCAGCTCCTTGCCTGTTGCCCCGCTATCTAATTTCGTGATCAGATCATTCACATCTGTAAATAAGTCTTGGCTAAAAGTCTTTTGTGGATTGGCATTCACTGGAATTTCTACACCTTTTGCCAGCTCAATCAACACTGGCTGACTGTTTTGAGAAACGGTCGGCGGATTTTTCTTGATGTCCACAGGGGGCGACATCGTATCCGTTCCGTTAAATAGGTATTTATCCCCAAATTTTGTATTGGCGATTTGCGCCAAATGCTCCTTCAATTGCTTAACCTCTTCACTGATTCCCTGCCGCTGTGTTTCTTCATAGGTGTCGTTGCTCGCTTGCACGGTCAATTCTCGAATACGGTGCAAAGCCTGTGTCGCTTTGTCCAGTGCGGAATCCGTATTTTCCACCCAGTTATACGCTTCTCCGAAATTGCGCTGATATTGCTCGACTTCCAGAACCGCGGTGCGGTAGCTCATGCCTTTCATGGCTACAACGGGATCATCTGACGGCCTTGTGATCTTCTTTTGCGTATTGATTTGCTCTTCCAGCTTTCCCAGTCTTTCATAACTATTAGAGAGACGAGAAAGCATGTTATTGGATAACATCGATTGTGTCACGCGCACAATCCTTCACCTGCCTTTATGAATTATCTTCCTACAACGCCCATGCCATTAATAATTTTGTCAAGCATTTCATCAACGACCGTAATATTTCTGGCTGCGGCATTATAGGCATGCTGATATTTAATTAAATTCGTCATTTCTTCATCCAGCGATACCGAGCTGATGGACTGGCGGTTCGTTTCAATAGAGGCGGTCAATATCTTCGTGTCGCTTGCCAGCCGGTTGGCCTTTAAGGCCTCGACGCCGAGACGTCCGATCACGCCTTCAAAAAAGGTTTTGATCGAACCAGCTTCAACAGGCACACCGTCAGCTGCGGTTATCAAGTTGCTGGAAATCTTACCTAGCTCAATCGCGTTCTTTCCGTTTCCGCCATTGGATTTAATCGGCTGAACGGATAAATCGGCAGCTACTTGAGAGGCTGCAATATCCTCAGGATCAAGATCCTTCTGTATTGCAATGATTTTCGCGGCGTCTTTATAATTGTCTTTTGTCAGTCCACTTACGTCAAAAAACTCTTTCCCCTTTTGATCCTGATTCAGCCCGTACCCCTCTTTATGCTGGTTATTAAACATCGTCGCGAACGTATAGGCTAGCTTATCTAAATCATCCAGCATGCGAGGGTACAGACCTTTCACTTCTGATCCATCCTGGTAGCCGTACGCTTCAGCCATTGATCTCAGCTTACCTTGGGTAAAATCCTTTACGTCCAGCGCTGTATCGCCGACTTTAAAACCCGTGACCGCCCCGTCCGGCAAATCCGGCAGACCGTTGCTGTCGCTGTCAATTGCCGGCTTTTCGGACTGCACGCTGATTTGCTGGACATCCGTACCCGTGATTAATTTCACTTCCTGGCCATTGGCGTCAAGCATGGTGATATTATAGATGCCTTCGGCGATATCAAGCGCATGGCCGCCTGACCCGACCGTTTCCACTTGGATATTGACATGCTGGGATAATTGATCGACTAAGCGGTCGCGCTGATCATACAAGTCATTCGGCAAATAGCCATGCGGCTCTATTTCCCCGATTTGCCGATTTAAATCACTGATCTGATCAAGCAGGGAATTAATCTCCTTAATGTTCACGCTGATTTGATTGCCCAGGTCCTTTTGGACCGTCGAAAGCGAGCTGTGCAGATGTTCAAAGGTATCAATGACGGCCTCTCCCCGCTCCAGCACCACTTCTCGGGCGCCGATGTTCTCGGGATGAACGCTTAAGTCCTGAAGCGACTGCCAGAACTCTCCCATCACCGCGGAAAGACCGTTTTTGCTTGGTTCGTTCATGATATCTTCCATTTTGCTCAGCGATTCGGCGCGGGCTTGCCAGTATCCGAGTTTATTATTCTCTCCGCGGAACTGCATATCGATAAAATTATCTCTCACCCGCTGCACGGATCCCGCCTCGACACCAGTTCCCATTTGCCCGGGAATGCCCGGACGGTTCATGCCGATCGCCGGATAGGGCAGAGTCGTCTGGAAGTTAACCCGTTGGCGCGTGTATCCCGGCGTATTGGCGTTAGAGATATTGTGGCCTGTCGTATATAAAGCGCTTTGCTGTGTGAACATGGCGCGCTTTGCTGTTTCTAATCCAAAAAAAGTGGATCGCATGAATGTGCCTCCGTTTCTGTTTTGAAGGAACACGCGGCGGTGATCCTCATCGTTTATACTTGTGAGTCAAACATGGATTGCTTGTGCGGCTGCTGGCTTCGGTGTTTGGCCGGGTGGCTGTAGGTAGCCCGCTCCGGCTGCGGCTGCAAGAGTCCCATGCTCATATTGACAAACTGCAATGATTGATACACGAGCTGCTGGTTGAGCTCATTTTGCTCCTTCAGCTCTGTCACATACTGGAACAGGCCGCGCTGCAGCTCCTGCAGACGTTCCTGTTCGTCTGCCGGAGCCTGGCGGATGCAGTCAGAAAGCGTCGCATCTCCTCGGCCCGTCAGCTCCATCACTTGCTGCTTCCTTTGGCTTTCCATCGTCTGAATGGCCGCCACATACTTCTGCTCGTCCTTGAGCAATTGATCGAGTCCGTTCATATCATTCAGCTTAATTACTTCTGTTTTCTTCTCCGCTAACTGGAGGAGCCTTTCATGCAGGCGAACCATCTTATCGAGTGTTTCGATTAGCTTTTGTGCGGGCATGATCTCCCTCTGCTTTCTTTGCGGCAAGCCGCTGTTTATTTTCTAGTAAAAAAGTTCACAAGTCCTTTGGCGATCTGTTCCGGATTCGGCTTGTAATGTCCGGAGGCTACTTCCTGTTTCAAATCAGAAATCCTATCCCTGCGCTCCTGTAAAAGCTTTGATGCTTCCTGCATTTCTTTGGCCGCTGAAGAGATTTCCAGCTTATCGGCTGGCGCTCCGGAAGTTTTCTTCGCTTCCTCTTGTTTGTTAAGCTGCTTTTGATATGGATTCATTCCGGATACGCCTGTCTTTTGAATTTTCAACGCATATCCCTCACTTTCTTACGGACCGTTTTCTTATTTTTCATTTATATCGACCGTTTGCCAAAAAGTTTAAGTTCTTTTTCTAGGTTATTTGGCTCAATTAAGCCGGCCAACTTGCGCGTTTTCCGCCTTTAGGCTATTCCTTTGATGTATCTTGATTCATCGCGTAATAAGTGGTGATTCTCTCATTTTCCCGTTTTGCCTTTTCAAATTCTTCATTTTTTTCCGCCCGCTTGATATCCTCTTTTATCTCTTCTCGGCATTTAGCGCAGATCGTCCCTCTCGTAATCAGCGTTCCGCAGCGGTCGCACGGATAGCCCATATTCGGAAATTGGGCGGCATGAAGGCGGCCCTTCTTCATCCATTTGTAAAGCAATTTCTCCTCCACACCCGTCGCTTCCACAACACGTTCAATCGTCGCAGCACGGTTTTCGCGCTGCCGCAAAAATTTATAGACCTTCTCATACATTTGTTCTTCTTCTTTGGCACATTTGGCACACACATCGCGAAAGGCATTACTCATATACAGCTCACCGCAGCGCGGACAATTGGTAATTTCATTCATTTCGCTTTCCTCCCCAAGACATTCTTTCCTTTATTATAGTTAACCGCGGGATAGAGTAAAGGAATAAATGTCCTTTGCGCCCGCTCCCTTCAACAATTTAGCCGCCTGCCTGACCGTGGAGCCTGTAGTATATATATCGTCGACTATCACGATCGTTTGATTGCTCCACTCCTTTTTTTCGATCAGGCTAAACACTTGCTTCCTCTGCATCCGCTCGGCCCGGGATTTCTTGGCCTGCTTTTCAGCATGCATGCGCTGCAAGATATCCGTCACGCCAAGGCCCGCTTCCTCCGCTAATGCCTTCGCCTGATTGAATCCTCGTTCCCTCAGCCGCTCTTCACTCAGCGGGATCACCGTCAGCACATCATACTCCAGCTGCTGGAGGGTCCGCTTGATCTCCTTCGAAAAACAACGCGCCAGCACATAATCCCCGCGGTATTTAAAACGGCTGATCCACGCCTGCATCGCCTCGTTATAAGTAAACAGAGAAAGATTTCCGGAAAGCACGCCGCGGTAGTCGGGGTCCTGCTCCCAGCGCAAGCAATCGCAGCAGCACCCTTCCTCCACATGCGCTGCATCCAGACTTTCCAGCGGGCGCGAACACTTCTGGCATCTCTCTCCTTCAATTGGCTGAAATCTTGACAGGCAGCGCCCGCAAAGCTCTTCCGCCTCCTGCACTAAGAAGAACTGCCGCCAATTCAGCAGCGCGGCTTGTTCTTGGCCGCAAAGCAAACAGCGCTTCATCCGTCAATCAGTCCCCTTTCCCGCCCTTGCTTATTCATCATTTCGATATGGGCGATTGCCCGCGTCATCGCTCTCGTCCGTCCAAAGTGAAAGAAGGTTACCTCGCCATGCGGAAAATCGGCGCTTCGGCCGGCGCGCCCGGCAATTTGTACGAGCGCGCTTTCTGTGAAAATATCCTCTTCTGCGCCGATGACGGCGACATCCGCATTGGGGAACGTAACCCCCCGCTCCAAAATGGTCGTGGTCAATAGCAGCACCAGCTCCTGCTGGCGCATGCGCATGATCTTTTGCTGACGGTCCGGATCTTCCGCATGGACGGAGGCAGTGCGGGGTTCCAGCCTTTGAATTAGCGGCAGCGCTTGCTGCATTTCATCAATATGAGGAAAAAACAGCAGGGCTTGCTTTTTCTGCGCCAGCCGAATCGCGAGCCAATCAGCCACTCTGGAGGGCAACTTGCCTTTTTGCAGGGCTTTTGGCCAGCGGCCGCACCATGCCATCTGCGGCACTGGTAGCGGATGACGGTGGAAACGGGCGGGAATTTTCACATGCTTTCTGCGCTCCGAACGGCATTCTTCCTGCCAGCGGCGCGTGGGTGTGGCGGTTAGGTAAATGAGGGAAGATCGGGGCTTGCGGGCTTTTTCCGCCGCGAATTGCAGCGGCTGATCGCAAGAATAAGGAAAGGCATCTACTTCATCTACTATCATGACATCGAACGCTTCCTGAAAACGGAACAGCTGATGGGTCGTGGAGACGGTGAGCGGACTGTATTTGTGACGATCGGGGCTGCCGCCGTACAATGCGGCAATATCCAATCCCGGAAACACGCGTTCAAGCCGCGGTGCCAGCTCCAAGACGACATCCGTTCTCGGCGCGGCAATGCAGACCCGCTCTTTTCTTTGCAGCGCTTCAGCTATCCCTTGAAACAGCACCTCAGTTTTGCCGGCTCCGCATACAGCCCAGACGAGCAGCTCGTCTTGCTGTGCCATCGCTTTCCTTACTGCCGCGGAAGCAGCTTGCTGCCCCTGTGATAGCTTTCCGTTCCAGCACAGCGTTCCATCGCCTTCCAGCTCCGGCTCAGGGCCCGCCCAGCGAACGATCTTGGAACATTCGGATACGCGCCCCATCATAAGACAATGGCGGCAATATGCGCAGCAGCGCCCGCAGCGCGCGCACGGAAAAGAAGCAAAGAACTCCGGGTGTTGATTGCCGCACCGGAAGCAGCGGTACTTATCGTTTTCTTTGAATACACCTTGGTGAAATGTTAAAGGGAGGGAATCAAGAGGAAAGGGGATTTCTTCTTCGAGCAGGGATCGCCCCGAAAGAAAGAGGGCTTGAGGAGAATTCATGTCATCCGCTCCTTATCATCGTTATAGGCCTTACACATCCTAGTTTAATACAAGCGCTTCGTCCTGTCATTGCATGGGAGAATCACGGGGCTCTATATTTTTCGACAAGAGAGGAGAGAGGGCCGGTGACTGGCCAAAAAACGAAAGAAGCCGCTTCCTTATCGGAGAACAGCCTCTTGTTGATCCCGCATGTAAGATGCCGCAAGAATCCCCCTTCAAAAATGGAGCGGGAGAACTCGGCTCCAAAACGCCCCACTCATTCAGACCTTCATGACGCAGGGAAAAAGGCGCTGCAACAGGACGCTGGGATGGAACTTCTTTACAGCAGCGGAAGCGGAAAAAACACTGGTTGAAGATGCACTTTATCAAGGCTTCTTCATCCAGCCCATGCCGATCGCTCCTTCGCCCAGATGAGTGCCGATGACCGGACCGAAATAGCCCAGGCTGAATTCAGCCTGCGGAAAACGCTGCTGCAATTCCTCCTTCCACTGCTGAACATGGGCCTCGCGGTTGGCATGAATGATCACGACAGAAAGCGGATCACCTTTTTGATAATCTTCTTCGAAAAGCTCAACAATGCGCTTTAACGCTTTTTTACTCGTACGGATTTTTTCAAAAGGCACGATCTTCTTATCAGCAAAATGAAGCAGCGGCTTCACCTGCAACAGCCCGCCGATGAGTGCCTGAGCCCCGTTTAAGCGGCCGCCCCTCTTCAAGTGTTGTAGGTCGTCCACCATAAAGTAAGCTCTAGTGGAGGCCTTCATCATTTCCAGCTCAGCGATGATTTCTTCCGGATCCCGCCCTTGCTGCGCAAGCTCAGCGGCTCTCAAGGCATAAAATCCTTGAGGGCCGCAGCTGATTTCCGAGTCGAACGAATACACCCGTAAGCCTTCTACCATCTCACCTGCCTGAATGGAGGTCTGATAGGTTCCGCTGATGCCGCTGGAAAGATAAATGCCAACCACCGCATCATATTCCTTCGCCAGCTGTTCATACAGCTGAACAAAATGACCGATCGGCGGCTGCGACGTAGTCGGAAGCTTTTCTCCGGCGCGCACTTCCTCATAAAACTCGCCAGCGGTCAGATCCACCTCTTCCCGATATGTCTCTTCTCCTACAATCACACTTAATGGGATCATATGTATATGGAACTGATCGCGCAATTTCTTCGGAAGATAAGCCGTACTATCCGTTATAATGGCCGTTTTCATAAAGATACCTGCCTTGTTTATATATTTAACTGAATGCTAATGTTCTTTTTATTTTATAAGAAATCCGGCGCTTTTGCATCATTTTCATAGAAAAAAAGAAAAGTCACCGTGTGCACGATAAATCACTAAAAGCTGAGAAAGATCTTTAAGCATCAGGACATGGCGCCCATTAGAAAAAGAGGCCAGAAAACCAATTAAAACCGGCTTCCTGACCCCCTTTTTCAGGATCGGACTTACCTTTTAATTAATGCTGCTGTCAAGGTGACCGGACCGTTTAAATATACTTCGTCGCCGTCTGGCCTTACTGTGACCGTGTATGTGACGTTGCGGTCATTTTCAGCGATTTCATCCACGTGAGCAAGAGGAGCGACGATTTGGTCGCCATCATTTTCTCCGTCGATATCGATCCGGGCTAAATAAATTTCCTGGCCTGGAATGATGACAGGCGGTGTTCCCTTGTAAACTCTCATTTCAATTTCCCGCGGGTCGTTATCATCGTTATCTAAGCCAAATACCCCATTAAGCCACACAAGATCGCCGGCTTTCACTTGCTCTACAGTGACGGATGCTACGGTTGTTTCAGTGTTTACTGGCAATTCAAAGCGGTTGTCAACAGAAACGTTAGGTGTTAAAGTGTAAAACTCAAAATCTGCGAAACTTGCTCTTCTTTTGTGATCCTCTTTATCTTTATGATGCTTGTGGCAGTAGTTGTTCCCCATTTATCTCACCTCCTTACACTTCTATTAAATGAAGGTGGGACGCATTTGGCAGGGGATACTAGTTTACTAGGTGCAAAATGTTTGATTGTCCATTCCTAAAGAGGAGATAAAAAAAGAAACAACCGCCCTAGCGGGAGCAGTTGCTGACAGCTCTTATTGCATGGCGGATAGCGCTGTTTGCTTCCACCCATCCTTTTCTTTCTTAAATTGCATGATTTGCCGCGACTGATTCTCGACTGCCCGTCCAGACGATGCATCCTTCGTTGTGGATTTCATCACGATAAAGAAATGGGCCTCTTTTGCTTTGTCGTCATATTTAATAATTTTCGTCTGCTGCGGCTCCATCTTCATATCAAAAGCCTCAAACCGCTTCTTCACAAACTGCCGCTCTTCCTCGAGATCCCTAGTCTGTGGGGAAATGGTGTTCATATAAGCCTCCAAATCCTTCGCGTTAAATGCCGCCACATGCTTTTGAAATGCGGCCATTAATTCCTTCTTCACTTCAGGCGGAAGATTTGCCGCTTCTTCAATCGGCTTTCTCACCGTTTGCTTTGCCGCGCTCTCCTTCGTCTCCTTAGACTCCTCAGACAGCTTAGTCTCTTTCTGCTGGTCTGCATTGTCTCCGCAGCCGGTAAGCAAAAGGCCGGCCAGCAAAGCGAACCTGAGCTTATGCGTCTTCATCTGTTTCCACGTCCTTTCTGTATCCTTATTGTATGCTAAACAGAATTCGTTTCTCAACTGCCCTACGCCGAAGCAGCTGAAGCGTTTCCATCATTAAAAAAGGAGACCGTCTGAAAGAGACGGCCTCCAATAGGAAACGCATTGCCTATTCGGCAGATACCCCGGCTACCGAACCTCTACCCAGCCCTTCTTAATGGCGGTGACGACGGCTTGAGTGCGGTCATTCACGTTCATTTTTTGCAGGATGTTGCTGACGTGGTTCTTTACCGTTTTTTCACTGATATACAGCGCTTCGCCGATGCCTCTGTTGCTTTTGCCATCCGCAAGCAGCTGAAGCACCTCGCATTCGCGGCGCGTCAGCAAGTGAAGCGGGCGGCGCACCTCCGTTTGCTGGAACCCTTTGCCGCTGCCCTCATCATTGGCTAAACGGCGATAATCTTCAATCAAGTTATGCGTCACGCGGGGATGCAAGTAGGAACCGCCGGCAGAGACGACATTTACTGCTTCAATCAAAGCATCGGCATCCATTTCTTTCAGCAAATAGCCCATTGCTCCAGACTTGAGCGCATGCGTAACATAATTCTCATCATCATGAATGCTTAAAATGATCACCTTCGTATCAGGGAATCGGTCAACGAGCCCGCGGGTGGCCTCCACTCCGTTTACTTCAGGCATATTGATATCCATTAGGACGACATCCGGACGGTGTTTTTCAATCAGTTGAACCGCTTCGCTGCCGTCGTCTCCTTCCGCTACTACTTCGAAGGAATCTTCAAACTCTAAAATTCGCTTGACCCCTTCCCGAAATAATTGATGATCGTCTATTATGACAATTTTCGTAGACATTCGTTCTCCTCCCTTAGTTCAACGTCTTCTCTATAATGGGAACGGTAATCATGACTAAAGTTCCGTCGCCCGGTTTGGAGTGAATGGACATATCTCCCTCCAGCAGCTCCAGCCGCTCCTTCATGCCCATGATTCCAAATGATCCCGTTTTCTTCTCTTTCACATTAAATCCTTTGCCGTTGTCCTTAATGACAGCCAGCACATTATGTTTATTGATTTCAAGTTTCACTGTAATAGCCGTAGCTTCCGCATGCTTCAATGCGTTTTGTACTGATTCCTGTATGAGCCGGAATAAAGCCACTTCCAATTTAGAAGAAAGCCGCTTTTCTTCCCCTATATTTGCAAAGGTAATCTTCGTCGATTTATTCAAGGATTGTACATATTCCTCCACCGTTGCCAAATACTTCTTCAGCGTAGGAACCAACCCGAGATCATCTAAGGCCATTGGGCGCAGGTCATAAATAATCCGCCGCACTTCATACAAAGCCGAACGAACCATTTCCTTCAAACTGCGGATCTCTTCAAACGCATCCTCCACTTGCCGCTCTTTGTACAGCTTCTCAATTAAATCAGAGCGGAGAAGGACATTCGCCATCATTTGCGCAGGTCCGTCATGGATTTCCCGCGACAGGCGTTTTCGTTCCTCTTCCTGAGCTTCCATAATCTGAAGGCCGAACTCCTGCTTCATACGCGCATCCTCTAGAACTTCACCAATCTGCTTGATATCTTGGCTCAAATAATTCAGCACAACGGACACCTGAGAAGCGAGATGCTCCGCCCGGTCGATCGTCATTTCCACCGATTTCAGGCGCCGCTCCAGGTCATTCCTCTTCTCTAACAGCCGCTTTTCATTTTGTCTCGATACAAGCAATTTCACCGTTAACTCATGAGCCTTCTCGTAAGCTTCACGCACCGCTTCTTCAGAATATGTATGAAAATGTTTGCTCACTTCCGATAAGCGCTTCCTTGCCAGCTTCACGCTGACTTCCAAACCATCCTGTTCAGTAATGATCTGATGTACTTGATGGCGGATCGAGTTGAGCTCGGCAAGCAGCGTTTCATACTCACTTCGGCTTTGTTCCGCAATCGCAAAGATTTCACCCTTACTTTGATCAACGGTCACTATCATCTTTTCTAAAATGGTATCTAAAAGTGAGATGTTCGCATTTTTAATCGCCATTAGGTAATCCCTTTCTCGACAATCCTATTTTACCTGCATCCGCCCTATTTCACTAGGAAAGCCGCATCATTGATTCATTTTTCCCCTAAAAGACTTAGGAAAACAAAAGCGAAACAGGCAAATTTAGGCCTAAAGTATTTACTGCCATGCATCTCCTTGGCGGATCTTCCAATCATCTCGATTCATTTTTGTATGTATTCACAAAACAAAATCACAGAAAATCTGCCCAGTCTGACCTTTACATTATACCATGACAGCTTTTCCAATAAATTAAAGTTTATTTACTATTGTATTAAAAGTATTTCTTTTTTTCCTTATTTAAAAACCAATGACTTTTTTCTTTTTCATTTTTTATATATTATAAGAACTGCCTTTACCCGTTTATCTGCTCAATGAAACTTCGAAACACAAATTCAGAACTAGTTATTGGAGGAAGCTGCCTTGTTATCCCAATATTATACCGTTAAAGGCTATGGAGAAAATGAAATAGTTATTCAAAAGTCACGATTTATTGCCTATATCAGCCGAGCCGAGACCGAGGAAGAGGCTCAGCAATTTATCGCCGATATAAAGAAAAAGCATTGGAACGCCACCCATAACTGCTCCGCTTATATGGTCGGCGAAAGGAACCAGATTCAAAAAGCAAACGATGATGGAGAACCGAGCGGCACAGCCGGAATCCCAATGCTTGAGGTGCTGAAAAAACGCAACCTGAAAGATACCGTCGTCGTGGTCACCCGCTACTTCGGCGGCATCAAGCTTGGCGCTGGCGGCTTGATCCGCGCTTACGGGAGAGCGACCTCAGAAGGGCTGAATGCTGTCGGCATCGTAGAACGCAAGCTGATGCAAATCATGAAAACAAAGATTGACTACAGCTGGCTTGGAAAAATTGAAAATGAAATTCGTTCATCGGTTTACACATTGAAGGATATCCATTATGCAGATGTTGTCGAAGTGGAAACCTTTGTCGAAGAAAGCCAGAAAGCGGCTTTTGAGCAGTGGATGATCGAGCTGACGAATGGCCAAGCCATCATCCGGGAGGGGGATGTTCTCTATCAGGAGCGGCTCGTTCAAAAGTAATCGGACCTAAGCAAAAGAAGTCCGTTCTATGAAAAAAAAATTTACTGCTGAATCATTTCGTAGTAAAATGAGGCTTAGCTTATTTTGTAGTAAAATGAGCTTTTTTGTTGATTAGAATACAGGACACGGAAACACTAATTATTGAAGGAGCTAAGTGACATGCCATCTGATAGACAGCGTATGCAAAAGCGCAAAAGGCATAAACGGAGACGACGCCTGATGCTGTTTTTTATTACGCCCCTGTTGTTTTTAACGTTTACGGCCGCTGGTTACGGTGCCTTTTTGTATAAAAAGGCGGAATCCATCTTTACTAACTCATATGCAGATGACGGAAGAAGCAAATCCGCCCTTCGAAATGCGAAAGTCCACCCGCTCAAGGATAATATTTCGATTCTCTTTATCGGGATTGACGAAAGTGAACAGCGTGATTTCGGAGACCAAACGCGTTCAGACGCCCTCATGCTGGCTACGTTAAACGCCAAGGATAAATCCATCAAACTGCTGAGCATTCCCCGTGATTCTTACGTGTATGTTCCAGAGGTAGAATATAAAACAAAAATTAACCATGCGCATGCTTACGGAGGGGCAAAGGCCACCATTGAAACAGTCGAAGAGCTGCTGGAAGTCCCTGTCGATTATTATGTGCGCATGAACTTCTACGCCTTTATGGATGTCGTCGATGCACTCGGCGGCGTGACATATGACGTGCCTTACGAATTGTATGAAAAGAATTCCAAGGATGCTCACAATGCCATTCACCTTAAGCCGGGCAAACAAACGTTAAGTGGCGAAGAAGCGCTTGCTCTCGCCCGCACGCGCAAGCTAGACAGCGATATCGAACGCGGCAAGCGTCAGCAGGAGCTGTTGAAAGCCGTCACCAGAAAAGCAATTTCCGTGAATTCGATTTCAAAATATGATGAAATTCTTGAAGCGGTCGGCTCCAATATGAAAACCAATATGACATTTGGTGAAATGAAGGCCCTGATCAAATACGGAAACTCTGGCAAACTCAAATTCGAAACTCTGACTCTGGCAGGCCAAGACGGCAGAATGGAGAACGGAGCGTATATTTATGAACTGGATGAAGTAGAGCTGGAGGTCATTAAGCGCAAGCTGTCCCGGCATCTGGATCTGCCTTAAAAAGTCCCGCTTGTTATCCTCATTTAAAAAGTCCGCATCCTCAGCTGAGGATGCGGACTTTTTTGATAGAAGAAGCAGCTCCCTTACCTTGAGGAACTGGCTCGTTACATATTGATTAATTTTTTTTGGCGCGAACTCTCATGAATTTGATAAGCGGCTTATAGTTAGAGCTAACAAGCCCGACGCTCTCCACAAATAATTCGATGGCAATAACAAGCACGCCAATTAAGATAATGGCTCCCCAAAGTGTCGCTTTCGTAAAAATAACGGCTGCTAGCCCAAACATTGAGGCAATTGCGTAAATAATCAGCACGGTCTGTTTATGAGTGAATCCCAAGCGCAGCAGACAATGGTGAAGATGGGACTTATCCGGAGCTGAAAGCGGCTGCTTGTTTACCTTTCTGCGAACGATTGCAAAGAACGTATCCGTAATCGGCACCCCTAGAATAATAATCGGAATGATTAGTGAAACGACCGTAATGTTTTTAAATCCAAGCAATGCAAGAACCGAGATAATATATCCGAGAAACAAAGCGCCGGTATCGCCCATAAAGATCTTGGCCGGGTGGAAGTTATAACGCAAAAAGCCAAGTGTGCTTCCTAATACAATCAGCGCTACGCTCATCACGTACACGTCGCCTTTCATAAAGGCCACCAGGCTGATCGTCAGCAAGGCGATCGAAGAAACTCCAGCGGCTAATCCATCGAGGCCGTCAATTAAATTAATGGCATTGGTGATGCCCACAATCCATAGAATGGTTAAAGGAATGCTGAGATAACCAAACTCCATCTGACCGCCGAACGGCAAATTGATAAATTCCACTTGCACTCCGCCATAGACCACAACGATGAGCGCAGCCAGCACTTGTCCGGCCAGCTTGACTTTCGCTGATAGCTCAAAGCGGTCATCCAACACGCCCGTCAGGATAATGATGATGCTCCCCACGATAATCGCTGCGTTAAATTCCGCATAGGGCTGGAGAATAAGCATGCCGATGATAAAGCTGAAAAAAATCGCTAATCCACCCATGCGCGGCATAATTTTCTGGTGTACTTTACGATAATTCGGTTTATCCACTGCTCCTACAGCAATCGCCAGTTTTTTCACAAGCGGCGTGATCAAAAGCGATGCTATTAAACAGATCACAAAGGCAAGGGCAACCATGTAGTACCTCCTTAAAAATGTACGAGACGATTAATTTATTAGCTTATACCATTGATTTCATATTTATTATGCAGAGCTGAAAGAGAATTTTGCATATTGCCTTCCACTACATATTCTCTCACAAACCGCTTCAATTTCAATATTATAAAGGCAAATTCTTTTTAGTTCCATACAAAATAGTTAAAAAGACGGTTATTTTTCTTTTTCCTGACTAGGAAAAGTTAAACCTTTCCTCCCTCTTGTTTATTTTTACATAAGGATGGATAGGATAGTCAATTTGTGCTTCTTTTGGTAAGATAAAATAATGATTCACATTATTTCATAAGTCATTATCTCCAAGGGAGCGTTCACATATATGATTTCGTTTTTCAAAAAATTAAGTGATTCAAATGATCAGCGCTTAAAAAAGTACTATAAGCTTGTCGAACAGATCAATGCTTTGGAACCCGCTTTTGAGAAATTGTCAGATAAAGAGTTAAGAGAAAAAACCGAGTCCTTTAAAGCGCGGCTGGCGAATGGCCAGACGATGGATGATGTGAAGGCGGAGGCCTTCGCCGTCGTCCGCGAGGCTTCTAAACGTGTGCTTGGGATGCGGCATTATGACGTGCAATTAATCGGAGGACTGGTCCTGACCGAAGCAAACATTGCCGAAATGCCTACCGGAGAAGGCAAAACGCTTGTGGCTTCCTTGCCGAGCTATTTGCGCGCCCTTGAAGGGAAAGGTGTTCATGTCATTACCGTCAACGACTACTTAGCCAAGCGCGACTGCGAAACAATCGGTCCGCTCCACCAGTTTCTCGGACTTACTGTCGGGTTAAACCTCCCGCTAATGGATCAGGCTGAGAAGCAAGCGGCTTATCAAGCGGACATCACGTACGGGGTCGGCACGGAATTCGGCTTCGATTATTTGCGAGACAATATGGTCTGGCACTCCAACCAGCGCGTGCAGCGCCCCTACCATTTCGCGATTATTGATGAAGTGGACAGCGTGCTGATTGACGAAGCGAAAACCCCGTTAATTATTGCCGGAAAGATGGCGGCAAGCGCCGACCTCCATGTGCTTGGCTCCCGCCTCGCCAAGCGCTTTGTGGAGAAGGAGGATTATACGCTGGATCCGGAAACCAAAGCCGTCAGCCTGACAGACCAAGGCATTGAAAAAGTCGAAAAAGCCTTCGGCGTCGATAATCTTTATGAGCTGGAGCATCAAGTATTATATCATTATATGATTCAAGCTGTGCGGGCTCATGTGATGTTTACCCGCGATGTGGATTACATCGTCAAAGACGGCAAGGTCTTGCTCGTAGATATCTTCACCGGCCGGACGATGGAAGGCCGCACATTAAGTGACGGACTGCATCAAGCAATCGAGGCGAAAGAAGGCCTGGAAATCACAGAGGAAAATAAAACACAGGCGTCGATCACAATTCAAAACTATTTCCGGATGTATCCGCATCTTTCCGGCATGACAGGAACCGCCAAAACAGAAGAAAAAGAATTTCAGCAAGTCTATAATATGAAAGTCATCCAGGTTCCGACCAACCGCCCGAAGCAGCGGGTGGATATGCCGGATCGCATTTTTGCGACAACCGACCAAAAATATCGGGCGGTCACTGCCGAGGTCAAGAAAAGACATGAAACGGGACAGCCCGTGCTTGTTGGCACCACCTCCATTCTGCAGTCAGAAAAGGTGGCGGATTACTTTGCCAAAGCCGGTCTCTCTTATGAATTGCTGAACGCTAAGAGCGTCGAGCAGGAAGTCGAACTTATCTCCAAAGCAGGACAAGCCGGACAAATTACGATTGCCACCAATATGGCCGGCCGCGGAACGGACATTCTATTAGGCGAGGGCGTCGCAGAGCTTGGCGGGCTTCACGTCATCGGAACTGAACGCCACGAAAGCCGCCGAGTGGACAACCAGCTGAAAGGACGCTCCGGCCGTCAAGGAGACCCCGGCTCAAGCCAGTTCTTTATTTCTTTAGAAGATGAGATGTTCCGCCGCTTCGCAAGAGATGAACTGGAAAAGCTGTCGAAGAAGCTGCAAACGGATGAAAACGGACAGGTAACGAATAAGAAAATACATGAATTTGTCGATCGTGTGCAGCGCATCGTTGAAGGCGCTCATTTCTCTATGAGAGAATATAACCTGAAGCTCGATGATGTCATTAATGAGCAGCGCAGCATTATCTTTACATTAAGAAATCAAATCATCGATCAAGAAGAGCATATTGAGCGCTTCCTCGATATGATGCAGCAAGCCAGCCATGATGAAATTGACTTCATTTGTACGGACGAGCTGCTACCTGAAGAGTGGGATATGAACCGGTTAACCGCTTCTGTACGTGCGATATTAGGCGGCCGGCCGATTGAGTTCCCGCAGGATATTACCAGTGTGAAAGAAATGCATGCGATCGTGGAGAAGGAGCAAAGCCGCTATTCCGATGAATTAAAGGAGCAGCAGCAGCCGGAGTGGAATGATCTTCTCAAGCGCATTATGCTCTCCACCATCGACCGCTTATGGGTCAGCCATTTAGAAAATATGACCAGATTAAAAGAAGGCATCGGCCTTCGCTATTATCAGCAGGAAGATCCGATGAGGGTATACGCACGCGAAGGGCTGCAGCTGTTTACGGCTATGCATCACCAATTGCAGAAAGATGTCGCCGTTCAATTTGGCGCTCTCGTTCAAGAACTAACTAAAAAGGAGTAGGTCTAATGCTATCTTTTTTCAAAAAGAAAAAGAAGGATACAAACAGCTTGAAAACCGATGGCCAGGAAAGCGCCGTTCATTCCAGTAAGCTGACAGGTGAGAACGCGCAGGAAAGCACGGAAGAAGTCCAAACGGAGCTTTCCATCCATCCGGCCGCTGCTATACCGAAAGAGCAAATGTACGTTTTACGTTTTCTCCATAACGAACTGCCGCCGCTAAAAGCCAATCAGCTGTCCTTGTCGGGCATTGAGTGGGACGAACAGCCTCACGGACTAGCCGTTTCCGCCTTCGTCCGCAACTCGGTCAACAAGGCGATTCAGCTTGGCGAGGTTCGGCTCATTTTGCTCAATCAAACAAAGCAGGTGAAGGCCAAGCATACGTTTAACATGAAGGAGCTCGGAGACATTCCTGCTAAAAGCAGCCGGCCATGGACCTTTATCTTCCCGGCTGAGACAGTCCGCCCGGCCACCGTTCTCGAAAAGGAAAACTGGACGCTCGCTTTTGACTTATCCTCCACAGAGCATCAGCTGGATCTAGCGGATGCTTGGGAGCAAGCTCTCCCTGAAGCGGAAAAGCAGAAGTTAAAAGAAATAGTCAAGAAGCTCGGCGCCCCTAATCAAGACGAATTAAACTTTACCGGCCTGCAAGCGAAGCGCTCAGAAGATGGAAAACTACGCTTCACCTTGCTGATTCGCAACGGCTATGACAAGAACATTCAAATCGAACAACTGCCGCTGCAAGTGCTGGACAATAAGAAGCAAGTCATCGCTGAAGGCCAATTTAACCTCGATAACTTGGAAGTAAAAGCGAACACGACGAAACCGTGGACATTTATCTTTCAAAAAGAATTAGTGAAGCAGGAGCAGCCGGATCTATCCAGTTGGACCGTTCAGGTTAAACAATAAACCTGCTTCACAAACAACAAAAGCGTATCCGGAATGGCCGGATACGCTTTTGTTCTATTCTCAGCACTGGATTTACCGCTGGAACCAACTTAACCGTCAGAAAGTCTCCTCACTTCATCCAGCCCAATCCATGTTTTTTCACCCACGCAGCTAGTATACTCTAAGATAATGAGGATCAGGGACAAATTTCCATCATAACCTACTGACACTTTCTTTTGGTTAACTTCCTTTATAAGGAAATGAATTAGAGCTGTCTTTGTAATTCCCATGGCCTAGTAGAATCACTTATTCTGAGATTAGGGCTAGTCTAAGCCTACAATCTGCACAGCTAATTTTCATTGAATATAAGAGAAAAAGCATTTGCTTTTAAAAAACAAAAGC